>LZSH01000437.1 GCA_001665255.1 Mycobacteriaceae bacterium 1482268.1
GCGCGGGCACCGTCTGAGCGACCGTCGCTAGGCTGGTCGAATGATCCAGGTGTGTTCCCGCTGCGGGACGCGGTGGAACGTGCGGGACACGCAGCGCGTCTGGTGCCCGCGCCGCCGCCGTCGGTGACCACCGGCCTGCCCGCATCGGCCCATGCCTGCATGCCGCCGCTCACGTTGATCGGCGAGTAGCCGCTCTGCGCGAGGTACTGGGCCACCCTCATGGAGCGGCCGCCGAGGTGACAGACGACGTAGAGCTCGGCGCCGGCGTCGATCTCGTCGATGCGCGCCGGGACCTCTCCCATCGGGATGTGCTGCGCGCCCGGAGCGTGTCCACGCTGCCACTCGTCGTGCTCCCTGACGTCGAGCAGGACGACCGAACCTTCGAACGTCGTCGGAACGTCGGACACCTCTGCCTGCCGAATGCGTTCTGGCCCCGCCATCCCCTCATGCTACGAGGGCCACGCACATCGACACACGTCAAGCAGCAATGTAGCGCTATCCACAATTTCCACAGGTTCATCCACAGGCCCTCAACCGCCGCGAGGCACGTCTGAGCTTTTGAATCTGTGGATTTCCTTGGCGCAGCTGTGGATAACTTGGCACCGTTATCAAACGGTGATCAACAGTTGAACAAGCGCTTAGCGAAATCGCTTGCCGTTCTAACTTTGCTACCTCGACGGCCGGATTTTTCGTTCGTCTGTCGAACGGCTATGATCGGCGTCACAAGAGCGAGTTGTGACAGATCTCACCGGGGTGGGTAATTGTTTCTGCAGGTCAGGGGGTTTTAGATGACGTCGCATCCCGTCGGACCCGGGTCCGCAGCGTCGTCTGAGTGGCAGTCGTCTTCTCACGTGTACACACGAGGCCAGCTCATGGCCTGCGTCCGCGCCGGCTTGATCGCGCTCGTGCTGTTGGCCATTCTCGCCCTTATCGTTCTGTTCTGAAACGCGAAAACAGCCCTGGTTCTCGCGGTCGAGAGCCAGGGCTGCTTGTTGTCGGGGTCAGGCGGGCGGGTAAACGCCCATCTGCTTGCCCTTGTCGGTCTGCCAGAAGATGTCGGCGATCTCGTCGATGGTCGCCAGCAGTTTCTCCGCGACGGCCGGATCGAGTGACTTCTTGACGTCACCCGCGCCGTGCACACCGTCCCAGAACAGCTGGTGCAGGTTGGGGAACTGTTCGAAATGGTCCTTGGTGAAGAAGTCGGCCCACAGCACCATCAGGTGATGCTTGACCTCCTCGGCCTGACGCTCCTTGATGATGACGGCGCGGGCCTTGAAATGGTCGTCGTCAGAGTCGTGGTACTTCTGGATTGTCTTCAAGCACGACAGCGCCTCGATCTTGGCCTGGGCCGGATCATAGACACCGCAGTACAGATCGCAGTGGGCATGGGCTTCAGTGGCGTTAGAGAAGATTCGATGCAGCATGGCCCTAACCTACCCTTCCAGTGTGCGGCGCAACCATGCCCTTCACCTTTGGCCGTTGCGGATATTCCGGGTGGTCGACGAGTCCATGCGACCGGCGCTGGGCCCCGGCGACGGCTTACTGGCCGTCCGTGGTGGACGTGTCCGGCGCGGTCAGCTGCGGGTCTTTCCGGACCCCCGGAAGTCCACCCGCTGGCTCATCAAGCGCGTCGGCGACGTGTACGGCTGCGGCCGAAGCGTGATATTCGAAGCGCGCTCGGACAATTCACAAGCGTCGGGGGCGGCGGACTCACACGAATTCGGCTGGGTGCCCGCGGCCGGTTCGTACCGCGTGGTGTGGACCGTGAAGACCAAAAGCACCCCCTGACGGCCGTGTCCGGCTTGCCACCAGGTTTGACCTGCCTCATTCTGGTCAAATCGACCCACAGCCGTGTCGGGTAACCGAACACCGTAGGCGCGGAGGCGTGAGATGGAGATGGGCTCAGGTCGAGCGATCGAGATCGCTCCTTTTCATTCGCGGGGTTTACTCAAGGGTTTCGTGGTGTCGGGCCGCTGGCCGAACTCGACCAAGGAGTGGGCGCAGTTGTTGAAAGTCGCCGTGCGCGTCGCCTCCTTTCCCGGATTGTTGGCCACCACAACAATTTTCGGCGCTCGTGAAGAGCTGCCGGATTCCCCGGAGCCCGGCACTGTCGGCCTGGTCGTGGCCGAGGGTCCGGTAGTCGGCGAGAACGCGGTGGCGCCAGGGCATTTTGCCGACCACCAGCCGCCCGCGCTGCTGATGCTGCATCCGCCGTCGGAAACCACGCCGTCGCTGCCGGAGTGCTCGGGCGCCGCATCGGGCTGTGTCCTGTTGCCGGGTCTACCCCACCTCGGCCTCGAACACCGGGCCGCATGGGTTGAGGCCGAATCCGACGGCACGGTCACGTCGATGGTCAGCCGCGTAGGCATCGATCCGATCAGCGATCCCGACACCGCCATTTTGGCCATGCTGCTGGCCGCTTAGCTCGGCTGGCTATTTCCGCGCCGGCGCCTACTCCCGCGCGCGCATTTGGTGGTCCGCGACGGCAGGAATTCAGCAAACGCCAAGATTCGCTGACAGGGCTAGCCAACCGGTTGCCCGCACTTGTCGCGACGGGCCTATAGTCAACGGTCGAGAATCGTAGAGCTAAGGGGCCGCAACGTAGCCGTCAAAATTTGCCTGACGACACCATGAGAGATCTGTCGGGTATGGTCTAAACGTGCTGCTAGCCGCCCCGCCGAGCGGCTTGCGGAAAAAGCCGGGCTAACTTTTACCTGGTTTGCACTTGGTTGTTGGCACAACTCTCGCTACGATGATCAGCAAATACGCCGCCTAGTAATACCGCTCTTGCCAGCAGTGGAGGTCAATTCGATGAGCAAGACGTTCTCCGCCCGCCTAAACCGCCTGTTCGACACGGTTTACCCGCCCGGTCGTGGCCCGCATACCTCGGCTGAGGTGATCGCGGCCCTCAAGGCAGAGGGCATCACGATGTCGGCTCCTTATCTTTCTCAGCTGCGTTCAGGCAACCGTACGAACCCCTCTGCGGCGACCATGGCGGCCCTTGCCAACTTCTTCCGCATCAAGCCGGCCTACTTCACCGACGACGAGTATTACGAGAAGCTCGACAAGGAATTGACCTGGCTCGCCAATATGCGCGACGAGGGCGTACGGCGTATTGCGGCAAGGACGGTCGGCCTATCCGCTGAGGCGCAACAGGACATCGTTTCTAAGGTCGATGAGCTGCGTCGGAGAGAACATCTCGACGATTAGCCCGCGGGCCGCTGCAACGCGGCACCCGGCGAAGTAATCGCCCGCTAATTCTCAGGTCCGGGCTGCGACACCCGCCCTGTCCAGCTCCCGGTACTGCTTAGCGATGGCAAGTATCCACTCCCGGTCTGAGTAGGTGGTCGGCTGGCGCAACCAGCCCAGACCGGGAAACAGCGCGCGCCGGGTCTCGGCGTCGGTTTCGCCGCGGCCCGCGTAGATCCACTCCGCGACCACGCGCGCCTGCTCCTCGGGTTCCACGCCGGGCGTCTCGACGTCGGACAGCTCGGTGATCTCGTTGTCGAGGTCGTGTTCCGCCGACGCGCCGGACGACTCGACGCGGTGGCGTAGCGCGGCGTCAGCCGCCGTCGCCTCGAGGAACAGCGCATCGGAGATCAGCGACATCCGCTCGGCCACCCGAAACACCAGCGGCCCCCTTGGACGAACCCCGATTCCGACGTCGGGGTGTCGCCGACCGAGTTCGTCGAGCAGCGGTTGGATGACCCGCAGTTCGCGTCGCGCGCCGAACCAGTCCTCAACGCTGGGTAGCAGCGAGCCCGCCGCCACAACCAACATGGCGCAGCCCAGCAGGGTGGCGGCCGCACCGACACCGACGAACTGCGTGGTGCCGACAGCGCGCAGGAAGAAGAAGGCGCTGGCGAGCACGATCAGCACGATGCCGACGGTGAAGACGAACAGCGCCCGGCCGCGCCGGGTGCGGTTCGAATGACGCATGCCGGCCCACGACACCAGCGTCAGCGCCAGAAGCACATACAGCAGCGGCAACAGCCAGGACAACGCTGTGCCGCTTGAGCCCAGGTTGCGGCGCAGGTATTCGTCGGGCGACATCTCTGGCTGGTGGCCCGCGGCGAAGAAGGCGACGAGCGTCGCGACGGCGATGACGACCGCAATCGCGTACTGCCACAACGCGATGCGGCGCAGGGTGGCGGGCTTACGCGGCGAGGAGACCGTCGTGATCATCACGCAGCTGCCCGCCGCGCAGGCGACCAGCGCGACCTGGCTCAGCGCCATCGACACGTTGGGCCAGTGCAGGACGGTGTCCAAAAGCAGCGTCAGCGGTTGCCAGTTGAGTGCGGCGACCAAGCCGAGGCTGCCCAGCGCCAGGATCATCGCGGTGCTCACCAGCGACTGCTTGTTGACGAGGGCCCAACCGATGCGCAGGCCGGTAGCAAGTCCGAGCAGACCGGCGATGACCCAGATGATCAACCAAACGCCTCTCCGAGCCGAACCTGCACGATCGAGGAGCGATCGGAGGGCAACCTGCCCAGCCGGTAGATGAGCAGCGCGGCAAAGTCCTCGGCCTCCTGCTCGGCGTCCTCGCCGCTCGGTCCCATGCAGCCGGTTCGCTGGTTGAGCATGTACCCGATCAGTTCGGAGCTGGCGAATTCCGTCTCCTCGCGCGCGGCTTGGACAACGGGGATGCCCTCATGGCCGAGGACCAGATGCCCGAGTTCGTGCGCCAAGGTGCGGTCCCAAGCGGGTAGGCCCTTCTGGATCAGGAACACGTCCCGGTCGGCGTACTGACGCCACTGACCGCAGACCCCCGGCGGCAGATCCGCCATCTTCAGCTCGATCGGCCGCTTGCGGTCCTCACTGACCGCGTCAACGAGACGTGGCAGCGAGATTTCACCGCGTCGCGGAGCTAGATCCAATACCGCGCCGACGGCGCGGGTGACCCGACGGCTCGCTGGCATATGCCCCCTCTCGACGTTCCCACTATGCGCTGCCCCTCCCCGTTGAGTGGGCAGTTTGTCCTCACTACCTCATGAAACGTCCTGAGCCGCTGACTCGCACGGCGTGGCCTGCTTTCGCTTGCCGGTATCCCATCAAGCCGCCGACCCCGGTCAACACCAGAATGCCGACTAGCCCCGGCACCGCCAAGACCGCCACCTGAGGCAAGGCCGCGTTCCGCAGGTACTGGCTGTACCCCATCCGGAACGACGGATTCGCGGGATTGCCGGCCACGTTGGCAGGCAGCGGGATACGTCCGGCGGGGGGCTGTTGGGCCGACACGGCTTTCGGCGCGGCTGGCAGCGGTCCAGCGGCTGCTGCTGCGCCGCCCCCACCAAGGCCGACGGGCGGTGCGACGATCACCGGCACAACGATCGGCGCCGCCGGCCCCAGCGGCGCGACGGCGGCTGCGCCCGCGCCCGCTTCGAGCACAGCGGGGCCGCCCGGAACACCCGGCTGGCCCGGCTTCAACTCACCGGGCAACTGCATGTCGGGGATCTCCGGCAGCGAGTACCGCGGCAGCTCGGCGAGCCCGCCGCCACCGCCTCCGCCGCCTCCGCCAGCGCTTTCCGGTGGTGGTGGAGTTTGGCCCGGTGGCGGGACGTCGTCGTCGGGGCACGGCGGCGTGTTCGTCGGGGTCTCCTTGGGGGGAGTCCCCACATCCGGCTTTTCGCCCTGACGCCCGTTGCCCCAGCGAGGTTGGCGGGGTTCGACGACTTTCAGGTCACTTTCGCTGCCTGCGCCAAAATCGACCGCGCGCCGCGCATTATCGGATCTCGATTCGTCCTTGCGGTGGTCCGAGCCGGAGTGGCCATTGCCGCGACCGGGGTCGGCAAGCGCGATCGCGCCACCGGCGCCAGCGATGAACAGGCCGGACGCTACGAGGCATGCCGACGCGGCGACACGCACACGCGAAGCCACTGGGTCACCACCTCTCGAGACTCCGCCCCGAACGAACCTTACGGTTGCGTCGATTGTCGCACAAACGGACGTTCGCGTTTGCTAGTGGATCGAACCATATCCTTAACGGGGCACGCCAGCAGCGCTCGTCGCGCGAGCGATAGTGTTGTGCTGCGCCATCGCATACACGAATGGCCAGATGCCGACGAGATGACCGGGAAGGCGGCCGGGATGGGCCTGTTCAAGCGACGAAAAAGCCGCGCTACTCGGCGAGCTGAGGCCCGTGCCATCAAGGCCAAGGCGAAGCTCGAAGCCAAGCTCGCGGCGAAGACCGAGAACCGTCGCATCAAGGCCGCGCACAAGGCCGAGACCAAGGCGCTCAAGGCGCAACTGCGGGCCCAGCGGGAGAGCGACAGGAATGCGCTGAAGGTTGCTGAGACCGAGCTCAAGGCGGTTCGGGAAGGCAAGCTGCTATCGCCGACGCGCATTCGCCGCACGCTGACCGTCACCCGGCTGCTTGCCCCGATCGTCGTACCGCTCGCGTATCGCGCTGCGATCGCAGCCCGCGGATTCTTGGACCAGCGGCGCGCAGACCAGTTGGGTATTCCGCTGAGCCAACTCGGCCAGTTCTCCGGCCCCGGCGCGCAGTTGTCGGCCCGTATCGCCGGCGCCGAGCAGACCCTGCGACAGGTCGCCGACAAGAAGTCCAAGGACGCCGAGACGAAGCAGTTCGTCGCCGCGATCACCGACCGGCTGACCGATCTTTCGGCTGCCGTGACCGCAGCGGAGAAGATGCCCTCGGCCAAGCGACGCGCGGCACACAATTCGATCAGCCAGCAGCTCGACGGCATCGAAGCCGACCTGATGGCCCGTCTCGGCGTGGCCTGAACGCTCCCGTGCGAGCGCAGCCGGTCACTACCGCGTCCCGTCTTCGGGGAACGGCGGCCGGGCTGCTGACCGCGGCACTGGCCGTGGCCGCCCATGGCACCGCCTCGGGCGCCGCGCCGTCAGGCTCCGTTGTCGTTCTGCTGGCGGTGCTGGCCGCGACGGTGGGAGGGCTCGCCGCGACCGTTTCCCGTACTGCCGACGTGCGGATGCTGCTCTGTCTGCTCGCAGGTGGCCAGTTCATCGGCCACCTGATGCTGGCCGCCGCGGGCCACCATCACGGCCAACCTGCGTGGCCTGTCCCGGTGATGCTTGCCGCGCATGCCCTGGCTGTGCTCGCCGGCGCCGTGCTGATCGCCGCGGGCGACCACCTCTGCCGCGCGGTGTCGCGCGCCGTCGAAGTGGTTATGCGCGCGGTCGTCGCGCCGATTCCGGGCGTCGCGGTCATCTCTGCAAGCGCCGATCAGCCGCTGCGCTCGGCACTCCTGCTCGCCACATCGGTGTCACATCGGGGTCCGCCGGTCAGCCGCGCACGCTGACCGTCCATTCCCCAACACCAAGAAAGTGACAATTCAATGCGTTTCCCACCCAGGGCGCCCCGGCGCGCCCTCATCGCCGTCGCCGGCGCCCTCACGATCGGTTTGGCCTGCGCGGGACCTGCGGGTGCCCACGTGCGCGCCGAAGCCGACAACCCCGCACCGGGGAGCTTCTCTGTGGTGACTTTCCGGGTCCCCGGAGAATCCGAAACCGGTGCTGTGACAACGAAGTTGAGCGTCGCGCTGCCCGATGTAGCGTCCGCGCGGGCCGAGCTGATGCCCGGCTGGACCGCCGCGCTCGACCGCGACACGGCTGCAGGCACCGTCCGCTCGGTCACCTGGACGGCCGATCCGAAGGTCGGCATCTCGTCCGACCAGTTCGCACTGTTCCGGATATCGGTGAAGATGCCACAAGGTGACAGCGTCGCCTTCCCCGCGACCCAGACCTATTCCGACGGCACAGTGGTGCGATGGGACCAGCCGCCGCTGCCCGGCGGCGGGGAACCCGAATACCCGGTGCCGGTGGTGAGCCTGACGGGTGCGGCGTCGACCGCCGAGCGTGAGATGACGGCGCGAGCTGTTCCGATCGCGGGCAACGTCGACAGCTCTGCACGGTGGCTCGCCGGTGGTGCGCTTGTGCTGGCCGCGGTCGGGGTGGCCGCAGCCTTGCTCGCGCGGAGGCGCACTTGATTCGGCCTGTCCGGCTCGTGTCCATCGCCGTCCTTGTGGCGGCGATGGCGCTTGCCGGTGCGCCAGTGGCGGCCGCGCACGCCGCCCGCATCGCGAGCGACCCCGCCGACAGCGCCGCGCTGACGCAGGGTCCGCCGCGGGTCAGTGCGACGTTCAACGAGCGGCTGCAGCCGCAGTTCGCCGCGATGACCGTCGTCGGCCCCGACAACAACCTGTGGTCGACCGGGCAACCGCAGGTCGACGGCGCCGTGATCGGCGTCGACGTGCGCCCGCTCGGACCGGCGGGCATCTACACGGTGAACTACCGGGTGACGTCGGCCGACGGCCATCCGGTGTCGGGTTCGTGGACGTTTCGTCTCACAGTGGCCGCGACGGGCACGCCGGGCCCGCCTGCGGCTATGCCCGCCGATACGGCGGGTGGCGGAATTCCGGTGTGGCCGTTCCTCATTGCGGGTGCGTTGATCATCGGAGGCGCCATCCTGTGGACGGCACGACGAAAGCCGTGACCCGGCGGCGGGCGGTGACCGGCGGCGCCGTCATGGTGCTCGCCGCCTCCGCAGCTGCCTGGGCAGTGAGCTTCCGCCAGGCACCGCCGACAGCCACGGTGGTGCGCGCCCTCGCCGACTGTGCGGCCGTCGCCACGCTCGGCCTGGCGGTGGTGCCGATGCTCGACGACGGCCGGCACCGATCCGAATTGGCGCTGCGGGCGGACCGGCCGCTTGCCTGGGCGGCCGGTGTGTGGCTGCTCGCCGAACTGTGCCGCCTCGCGGTGGGCGCGGCCGCGGCCGCCGCGGTTCCGGTGAGTCGGGTGGGGTTGGTGACGACGGCGGAGTTCGCATCGACGACGTCGGCGGGACGGTCCGGCCTGTTCAGTGTCGCGGCCACCGGCCTGCTGCTCGTGGTGGCGCTCGGCGGGGTGAAGACGCAAGCTGCAGCGGTCACCGTCGTGGGGCTGGCGGCAGTCGGTCTGGGCGCGCGCACGATCGGCGGTCACATGTCGGCCAGCGTGCTCGGCGCCGCCGCGATCGCGATCCATGTGTTGGCCGCCGCGACGTGGTGCGGGACGTTGGCGGCGCTGGTTGTGACCGTGGACCACCGCGGGCAGTGGGCCCGGGTGTTGCCGAGGTTCTCCGAGCTGTCGTTGTGGTGTGTGCTCGCGTTGCTGGCCGGCGGCGTGGCCGGTGGCCTCGCGGTGGTGGATTCGGCGTCCCAGCTGTTCGCCACCGGTTACGGACGGCTGCTGTCGACGAAGATCGTCCTCACCGTCGTGCTGGTGGCGCTGGCCTGGCGCAACCGCGCCCGATGGCTGCCCGCGGCAAAGTCGCATCGCGTGACCGCATATGTCTCGGGATCGAGGTCGTTGACCGAGCTGGCGATCATGGCGATGGCCCTGACCATGGCCGCAGCGCTTTCGGTCACCGGTTAGGGTGGGAGAGGCTTGAGGACGAAACACTGCAAAGGAGCAGCCTGATGGCCGACCCGCAGGATCGACCCGACGAGAAGCCGGCCGCTCCCCCGGCCGTGCCGCCACCGTCCGCGCCGCAGGCTGGGCCGTCGTCAACCGAGCCGCCCACAACGCCGCCACCTCCGCCCGCCGCGCCGGCCAAGAAGGCCGCCAAAAAGGCTGCCAAGAAGGCGCCTGCGAAGACACCCAAGAAGACGCCCGCAAAGGCAGCCAAGAAGGCCGCACCGGCGAAAAAGGCCCCGGCGAAAAAGGCGCCGCCCAAAAAAGCACCGCCCAAGGCTGCGCCGGCCGCCGCGGCCAAACCCGCCGACATCAACGGCGACCGCACCGTTACGGACGCCGCCAAAGAGGCTGCGGCACAGGCCAAGTCGACGGTCGCCGCTGCGGGAAACCCGGCAACCGGTCCGGCCGCGGTGCCGCTGGTCGGCCCCGGGCCCTCACGAGTGCCCCTTGCCGCCGCGATCGCTGCGGGTGTCCTCGCCATCCTGTTGGTGTTGGTCATCCGCAGGCACGCCGAGGACTGACAAGAGGACTGACAAAGCTCTTGACCCTCACGTGACGTCAGGGTCGATAGTGGCCGTATGGACGCGAAGACCGTCGGCGCGGTAGCCACCCTCACAGGTGTCTCCGTCCGCACCCTGCACCACTACCACCAGATCGGTCTCGTGGTGCCCAGCGTCCGCACCGCGGCCGGCTATCGCGGCTACGCCGACGCCGACATCGAGCGGTTACACGTTGTGTTGGTCTATCGGGCGGTCGGACTGCCGCTCGACGAGATCCGCACGCTGCTCGATGACGCCGACGCCGATGTGGTGGCACACCTGCAACGCCAGCACGCACTGTTGACCGAACAGGCCGATCGGCTTCGGGACACCATCAAGGCAGTGGAGGAACTGATGAACGCACACCGCAACGGCATCCAGCTCAGCGCGGAGGAGCAGGCGGAGATCTTCGGAACCACCGCATTCGGCGCGGAGTACGCCGACGAGGCGCAGCAACGGTGGGGCGACACCGACGCGTGGCGGCAGTCGCAGCAGCGAACCGCAGACTTCACGAAACACGACTGGGTAGCGATCAAAGCCGACGGCGACGCGCTGTTGGCTGCCTTCGCCAAGGCCATGCGCGCCGGTGTGCGTCCGGGTTCGCCGGACGCCGACGAGCTGGCCGCGCTGCACCGTGCGTCGATCGAGCGGTTCTACGATTGTGACGACGAGATGCACCGTTGCCTGGTCGAGATGTATGTCGCCGACGAACGGTTCACGCGCTACTACGACGACGTCGAACCCGGGCTGGCGCAGTTCGTGCATGACATCGTTGTCGAATGGGTCAATTACTAGCACATCACATACGTGTGATATGGCCTGCACCAATGGAATTCGCCGTGTGTGCGGAATTCGCCCTTCCGATGGGCAGCGCGCGTACTCTCCGGCCATGACGGTCGACTCTGCTCATGCGCTCTACTACGACCCGTACGACACGGAACTGAGCGCGGACCCGTACCCGATGTTTCGGCGGCTCCGCGAAGAAGCGCCGTTGTACTACAACGCCGAATACGACTTCTTCGCGCTCAGCCGGTTCGATGACGTCAGCCACGGGTTTGTCGACCATGCAACGTTCAGCTCGGGCAGAGGCGCGATCCTCGAATGGATCAAGGGCGGCATTGAGGTGCCGTCAGGCATCGTGTCGTTCGAAGACCCGCCGTTACACAATATCCACCGCAACCTCTTGGCTCGGATGTTCACACCCCGCGCCATCAACGCCCTCGAGGAGAAGATACAAGCGTTCTGTGCCCGAAGCCTTGATCCGCTCGTAGGTACCGGACGGTTCGACTTTGTACAGGACCTGGGGGCCCAGATGCCGATGCAGGTGATCGGCATGCTGCTCGGTATTCCCGACGACGACCTGGAGGCAGTAAGAGATCGTTCGAACTCCAATATGAGAGCCGAGTCCGGACAGCCGATGAAGCTCAACGCCAAAGCGATTCAGCGGTTGGGCGATCTCTACGCCGACTACATCGACTGGCGTGCCGACCATCCGGCCGACGACATCATGACCGAATTGCTCAGTGTCGATTTCCAAGACGAGACAGGCGCCACGCGACGACTTCGTCGCGATGAACTCCTTCTCTATGTGAACGTGATCGCACAGGCCGGCAATGAGACGACCACGAGGCTCATCGGTTGGACGGGCAAGGTGCTCGCCGAACATCCCGATCAACGACGGGAGCTGGTGGACAGTCCTCCGCTGATCCCCGCAGCTATCGAAGAACTGGTGCGCTTCGAACCGCCCGCGCCGCATATGGCGCGCTACGTGACGCGCGATGTCGGCTATTACGACCAGACGGTGCCCGAGGGGAGCGTGATGATGCTGCTGATCGGCGCCGCATGCCGGGACCACCGCCGTTTCCCGCCTGATGGAGATTGTTTCGACATTCACCGTCGACCGCGCCAACACGTCGGATTCGGTGTAGGTATCCACTACTGTCTGGGTGCCTCGCTGGCACGTCTCGAAGGAAGGATCGCGCTGGAGGAGGTACTCAAGCGCTTCCCTGAATGGGACATCGATCTCGACAACGCGGTCAGGTCCACTACAACGACTACGCGTGGGTGGGACGCGATGCCTGCGCTTATTCCATGATCGCCGCGCTCGCTAGCATCGACGCGTGACCATCGAACCTCGCGCCACTGCAGACCTCGTCGACGACATCGGGCCAGACGTCCGCAGCTGCGATCTGCAGTTGCGTCAGTTCGGCGGCCGTATGCAGTTCGCAGGACCGATCACCACAGTGCGGTGCTTCGAGGACAACGCGTTGCTGAAATCGGTTCTCTCCGAGCCGGGTAACGGCGGTGTACTGGTGATCGACGGCGGCGGGTCGCTGCACTGCGCCCTGGTCGGCGACGTCATCGCCGGCCTTGGCGTCGACAGCGGCTGGGTGGGCCTGATCATCAATGGCGCGGTGCGCGACGCGGCGACGCTGCGCACGCTGGACATCGGCGTCAAGGCGCTCGGCACCAACCCGCGAAAGAGCACCAAGACCGGCGCCGGTGAGCGCGACGTCACCGTCGAATTCGGCGGTGTCGCTTTCGTCCCCGGCCACATCGCCTACAGCGACGACGACGGGATCGTCGTCGTCGCCGAATGACGTCCTAGACCGAAGCCGCTACCGCCGCACGGTGTTTGGTGAATTGCAGCGACTCTTCGTCGACCTGTCCGTACCGGATCATCCGCATGTCGAAGAGGTAGTTCTGCTTGAGTCGCCACGGCGCCCGTGAGCCCGACTTCGGCAGCAGGTGCTCCGAGCGCTTGAAGTAGCCCGGCGAGAAGTCCATGAACGGCAGCTCGTCCACGCTGTTGCCCGGATGCTGCGGCTCGACGCGGTCAAACCCGTTGTCGTCCATGTAGTTCAGCAGCCGGCAGACGAACTCGGACACCAGATCCGCCTTCAGCGTCCACGAGGAGTTGGTGTAGCCGAACGTCATCGCGAAGTTCGGAATACCGGAGAACATCAGGCCCTTGTAGGTCATCAAAGACGACATGTCGATCGCCTGACCGTTCCTCGTCGGTCGCAATCCGCCGAGTAGCTGCATGTTCAAACCCGTTGCGGTGATGATGATGTCGGCGGCCAGCTCCTCGCCCGAGCTCAGCTCGATGCCGGTCTTGGTGAACCGCTCGATGGTGTCGGTGACGACGTCGGCGTGACCCTTGCGGATCTCCTTGAAGATGTCGCCGTTGGGGGCCAGGCACACACGCTGGTCCCACGGCTTGTAATTCGGCACGAAGTGCTTGTCGTAGTCGAACCCTTCGGGCAGCCTGCGCTCGGCCATAGTGCGAAGAGCCCTTTTGAAGGTATTCGGGAAGTTCCTGGCGATCTGATACTGAATCGTGCTCTGCAGGATCGCCTTCCAGCGGATCGCCGTATACGCCGCCTTCTCGGGCAGCCATTTCGCAGCCTTCGCCGCGAAGGCGTCGGTGTCAGGCAGGGCGCCGATGTAGGTCGGCGTGCGTTGCAGCATCGTCACATGGCCCGACCCTGACCTGATCAGCGCCGGGATCAGCGTCACGGCGGTGGCGCCACTGCCGATGACCACGATCTTCTTGCCCTGGTAGTCGAGGTCCTCGGGCCAGTGCTGCGGATGCACAATGGTGCCCTCGAAGTCCTCGGCACCGGGGAACTGCGGCGAGTAGCCCTCGTCGTAGTTGTAGTAGCCGGTGCACCCGAACAGGAACTCGCAGCTGATCTCGCGCTGCTTTCCGTTGTTCTCGACGGTCAACGTCCAGCGGTTGTCGGCATCGGACCAGTCGGCGCCGACCACGCGCTGGCCGAACCGCATGTGCTTGTCGATGCCGTTCTCAGACGCCGCTTCCTTCAGATAGTTGAGGATCGACGGGCCTTCGGCGATCGCCTGCTCGTTGAGGTAGGGCTTGAACCGGAACCCGAGCGTGTACATGTCGGAGTCCGATCGCAGGCCCGGGTACTTGAACAGGTCCCAAGTCCCGCCGAGGTTCTCCCGACGCTCCAAAATCACGTAGCTCTTGTCCGGGCAGCGGTTCTGCAGGTGCCAGGCCGCGCTGATGCCGGAGATGCCGGCCCCGACGATGACAACGTCGACAAATTCAGTCATGGTGTAAAGCTATCAACACTGTGTCGAGATAGTCAACAGTCTGTTGAAACTCTCGACACCGTGTAAAGTAATTGCCGTGACGACCGTCAGCCATCCCCGCATCGCCCGAGGTCGCCGCGGCAGCCGACCCTCCGGGGACGACCGTGAGCTGGCGATTCTCGAAACCGCGAAACGGTTGCTGGACGAGCGATCCCTCACCGCGATCTCCATCGACGACCTGGCCAAAGGGGCCGGCATCTCGCGGCCAACCTTCTACTTCTACTTCCCGTCCAAGGACGCCGTGCTCTTCGCTCTGTTCGAGCAGGTGATCAATGAGGCCGACGTCGCATTCCGACGGCACAACGAAGAGGTGCCGGCCGCCACCGATCCGTACGACATATGTCGCGCGGGCATCAATGTCTTCTTCAGCACCTTGGCCAGGCATCGAGGTGTGGTTCGCGCGGCGCAGCAAGCCCGGGCCTCCCACCCCGAAGTGAACGAGCTCTTGATGAGATTCATGACGAAGTGGATCGACAGCACGGCCGCCCTGATCGAAATCGGGCGCGCGCAAGGCAAGGCGTCGGCAACCATGCCCGCCCATGACCTCGCCACGGCGTTGTACCTGATGAACGAACGCGCCCTGTTCGCATCGTTCACCGACGAGCAACCGTCGATCCCACCTGAGCGGCTTCTCGACACGCTCGTGCACATCTGGGTCAGCAGTATCTACGGCACCGGGCCGTAATTGTCGGACACCGATGCGAACATGTGTTCGTGTCAGGTGCCAACGCCAGCATCCTGCACGCCGATCTCGACTCGTTCTACGCATCAGTCGAGCAGCGTGACGACCCTGCCCTGCGCGGCAGGCCGGTGATCGTCGGCGGCGGCGTCGTGCTCGCAGCGAGCTACGAGGCGAAGGCATACGGCGTGCGCACCGCGATGGGCGGCCGCCAGGCTCGCCAACTCTGCCCCCACGCGCTCGTCGTGCCGCCGCGCATGAGTGCGTACTCGGAGGCCAGCGACGCGGTGTTCGAGGTGTTCCACGACACCACGCCGCTCGTCGAACCGCTCTCGGTCGACGAGGCCTTTCTCGACGTGTCCGGGCTGCGCCGGGTGTCGGGCACGCCCGTCGAAATTGCCGCGCGCCTCCGAGCCCGGGTCCGCGACCGCGTCGGCCTCCCGATCACCGTCGGCATCGCCCGCACCAAGTTCCTCGCCAAGGTGGCCAGCCAGGAGGCCAAACCGGACGGGCTGCTGCTCGTCCCTCCCGACCGCGAGCTGGCCTTCCTGCATCCCTTGCCGGTGCGCCGACTGTGGGGCGTCGGCGCCAAGACCGCCGAAAAACTGCATGCACACGGCATCGAGACTGTCGCCGACGTCGCCGAACTCGGCGAGTCGACGCTCGCCGCGATGGTCGGCGGCGCGATGGGTCGTCAGCTGTTTGCGTTGTCCCGCAACCTCGATCGCCGTCGTGTGGTCACTGGGGTGCGCCGCCGCTCGGTCGGCGCCCAGCGTGCCCTCGGCCGCCGAGGGAACACCATGTCCGCCGCTGAGGTCGACGCCGTCGTGATCAACCTGATCGACCGGATCACCCGCCGGATGCGCAGGGCGGGACGAACGGGCCGAACGGTGGTGTTGCGGTTGCGGTTCGACGACTTCGGCCGCGCCACCCGGTCCCACACCATGCCGCGGGCCACGGCGTCGACCGACGCCATCCTGGCCGCCGCCCGTGACCTCGTGGCCGCCGCCGCCCCGCTGATCGCCGACCGGGGGCTGACTCTGGTGGGATTCGCGGTGTCCAACATCGACCGCCAGGGCGCCCAACAGTTGGAGCTGCCGTTCGAGGAACACGCCGACACGGTCGCGCTCGACGACGCCGTCGACGAAGTCCGGAAGCGGTACGGCAACTCGGCGGTCACCCGCGGCGTCCTCGTCGGCCGGGACCCGGGTCTGGAGATGCCGCACCTCCCCGACTGACGTGCTAGTGGCCGTCGGTGGTGCGCCTGGCGGGAGCTTTCTTGACGGCCGTCTTCTTGGCCTGTTGCTTCTTGGCGGCGGTCTTCTTGGCCTGTTGCTTCTTGGCGGCGGTCTTCTTCGCCGGTTGCTTCTTGGCGGCGGTCTTCGCCGGTTGCTTCTTGGCGGCGGCCTTCTTCGCCGGTTGCTTCTTGGCGGCGGCCTTCTTCGCCGGTTGCTTCTTGGCGGCGGCCTTCTTCGTCGGAGTCACCGGCGGTTGCTCCGGTTGACCCAACCCGACTTGCTCGGCCACACCCTGCGCTGCCTCGCGAACCCGTCGCACCACCCGGCCGACCGTCGTACCCGCGGCCATAGCCAACCCCGCCGCGCGCAGGCCGAGCGCATCGCCCGCGTCACCCATTGCCTTTCTCACGGGCGCGGAGTACCCGAATTTGGGGCGACTTCACCGCCGGCGGGAAAAGCGGGATTAGCGCGTTGACGGTGATCTTGATGTGCCACAGGTTGTGGCGGCGCGATCCGTCATGGCTCTCAGGACGCGGTCCAGGCCAACAGGTCGTCCGCCGACCACGTGTTCACGATCCGGTCGACGGGCACCTTGGCGTCCAGCGCCCGCTGCGCGCCGTAGCCGAGGAAATCCAGCTGTCCGGGTGCGTGCGAGTCGGTGTCGATCGAGAACAGGCAGCCGATCTCCAGCGCGAGGTTCAGCAACCGCGTCGGCGGATCACGGCGCTCCGGTCGTGAGTTGATCTCGACCGCGGTGCCGTTGTCCCGGCACGCGGTGAACACCTTTTCCGCGTCGAACTTCGACTCCGGGCGCATCCCGCGCCCGCCGGTGACCAGCCGGCCCGTGCAATGGCCGAGGACGTCGGTGTACGGGTTCTCGACGGCCTTGAGCATCCGCCGCGTCATCGCGGGCCTGTCCATCGCCAGCTTGGAGTGCACGCTGGCGACGACGACGTCGAGGCGTTCGAGCAGTTCGGGCTCCTGATCAAGCGAGCCGTCCTCGAGGATGTCCACTTCGATGCCGGTAAGGATGCGCAATGGCGCGACGGTCTCCCGCAGTTCGTCGATCACATCGAGCTGCTTGCGCAACCGGTCCGGGGACAACCCGTTGGCGATCCGCAGCCGAGGCGAGTGATCGGTCAGCGCACAGTACTCGTGGCCCAAATCCCTTGCCGCCAGCATCATTTCCTCGATCGGCGCCGATCCGTCAGACCAGTTGGAGTGTACGTGCAAATCGCCGCGCAGGGCGGCCCTGATCTCCCCACCACCCAAATCCTTGGCGCTGGAACGTAATTCGACGAGAATCTCCGGCTCGCGCCCTGACCA
This sequence comes from Mycobacteriaceae bacterium 1482268.1, assembly GCA_001665255.1. Classification (GTDB taxonomy): domain Bacteria; phylum Actinomycetota; class Actinomycetes; order Mycobacteriales; family Mycobacteriaceae; genus Mycobacterium. The sequence continues at coordinate 17,337 of LZSH01000437.1, forward strand.
CGCCTCGGCAATGACCTTGGCCGTCTTGGGCCCGATTCCCGGCAGCGACTGCCAACTGTTCGCGGTTCCGTGGCGTTCCCGCTCGGCCTCGCTGAGCTCCTCGACGATGTCGGCTGCATTGCGGTAGGCCATCACCCTTCGCGGGTCTTCGCGGGCGCGATCTTTGTAATACGCGATCTGGCGCAAGGCGAGAACGGGATCCATGACTCCAGTGTGCACGCACTCATCGCCCGCGCAGCGGCTTCGTGGCCCCGTGAACCAGAGCGCGCACCTGGTCCTCGACGGCGCCGCCCACGAAGAACAGCATCTCGTCGTTGGCCTGCAGCACGTCGTCGGGCTGCGGCAGGATCACGCCGTTGTCGCGGATGACGATGGCCAAGGCAGTGTTGTCCGGCAGCGGGATGTCGCGCACCGGTTTGCCGACCATCGGATCATCGGCAGGCAGCCGCAGTTTGGCCAAGCTCACCTGGCCCTGCCTCAGCTCCATCAGGCTCACCAGATGACCGATGTCGATGGCACCCTCGATCGCGGCCACCAGCGCCCGCGGCGCGGACACCGCGACGTCGACGCCCCACGCCTCGTTGAACAGCCATTCGTTGCGGGCGTCGTTGACCCTGGCGACCACCCGCGGCACCCCGAACTCCGTCTTGGCCAACAACGAGGTCGTGAGGTTCACCTTGTCGTCGCCGGTGGCCGCGATGACGACGTCGCACCGATGCATCTCGGCGTCCTCCAGCGACGAGAGCTCGCACGCGTCGGCCAGCATCCAGTCCGCAGTCGGCACCGTCAGCGGTTCGTAGTGGCGGACATTGTTCTCGATCAACAGGATCTTGTGGCCGTAGGCGAGCAATTCCATCGCGACGGACCGACCGATGGCACCCGCGCCCGCGATGGCGATGCGCATGGTCGCAGGCTCGTCGGCGGGTTTCGCCGAGTCCTCGGAGCGCCGCCTGATTCGGAACACAACGTCATACTGACCCATGCGCGGCGCTACTGGTTAACTGCGGGATGACATGACTATGCAGCAGCTCTACCTGGTGCTGCTGGCCGGTGGGCTCGTTTTGTTGGCCAGCATTGTCGCCACGCGCGCGACCACCACGGTCGGATTACCGAGCCTGCTGTTATTCCTCGGCGTCGGCGTTGTCGTCGGCGAAGACGGGTTGGGTCTGCACTTCGACAATTATCTGCTGGCCGATCACCTCGGCACGGTGGCACTGGCCATCATCCTCATCGAGGGCGGCCTCACGACCCGGTTCTCCGACATCCGGCGCGTGCTCGCGCCCGCCGGCATGCTGGCCACGCTAGGGGTGGGCGTCAGCATGGTGATCACCGCAGCGGGCGCACATCTGCTGCTGGGGATGGATTGGCAACTCGCGCTGCTCCTCGGCGCGATCGTGTCCTCCACCGACGCGGCAGCGGTGTTCTCGGTGCTGCGGATCGTGCCGCTGCCTAGGCGGCTGGCCGGAATGCTCGAAGCCGAGTCCGGCTTCAACGACGCGCCCGCCGTCATCCTCGTGCTGATGTTCTCGACGACGCCGCTGGAACTGTCGCCGCTCCATGCAGTCGGTCAACTGGTCTACGAGCTGGGCGTGGGCGCAGCGATCGGGCTCGGTTGCGGGGTGCTCGGCTCGATCGCGTTGCGCCGCATCGCGCTTCCGGCGTCAGGGCTCTATCCGCTCGCGAATTTCGGGCTCGGCATGGTCGCCTTCGCAGCGGCGGGCAGCGCCCACGCGAGTGGCTTCCTGGCTGCTTATCTGGCCGCCGTTGTGCTCGCCAACTCCGGCCTGCCGCACCGCTCGGCCACGCGGTCGTTCGCCGAAGGTCTGGGTTGGCTCGCCCAGATCGGGCTGTTCGTGCTGCTCGGCCTGCTGGTCGATCCGAGCGACCTCGGCCGCGACCTCGTGCCCGCGATCGCCATCGGGCTGGTGCTGCTGCTGATCGCGAGGCCCGCGTCGGTTCTCATCTCGCTCGCCGGGTTCCGCGTGCCATGGAAGGAGCAGGTCTTCCTGTCGTGGGCCGGCCTTCGCGGCGCGGTGCCGATCGTGCTGGCGACGTTCCCGATCGTCGAGGGCGTCGACGGCAGCATCCGGCTGCTCAACATCGTCTTCGTCCTGGTGGTGGTCTTCACCCTGGTGCAGGGACCCAGCCTGCGCCTGCTCGCCCACCGGCTGGGGCTGATCTCACGCGAAGCGACCCGGGAGATCCAGGTCGAAGCGGCGCCGCTGGACGTGTTGGAGGCGGAGCTGCTGACGATGAGGGTGCAGTCGCCGTCGCGGTTGCACGGCGTCACCGTCCTCGAACTGCGGCTGCCCGACCCCAGCGTCATCACCCTGATCATCCGCGACGGCCACACGTTCGTCCCGCAGCCCCAAACCCGCATCGCGGCCGGCGACGAGCTGCTGATCGTCACCACGCCGAAGACCCGCACGGCCGCAGAGCGCAGGCTGCGCGCCGTCAGCCGACGCGGCAAACTTGCGTACTGGTTCGACGAGTACGGCGAACCCGACTGACAGCGCGCACCCAGGAAACCGGGACTAGGCTCGATCCAGTGCGATTCGCCTTCAAGACATCCCCGCAGAACACCACGTGGCACGAGATGCTCGCCGTCTGGCAGGCCGCCGACGACATCGACGTCTTCGAGTCCGGTTGGACCTTCGACCACTTCTATCCGATCTTCTCCGACTCCACCGGTCCGTGCCTCGAAGGCTGGACCACGCTGACGGCGCTGGCGCAGGCCACCAAGCGGTTACGCGTCGGAGTGCTGGTCACCGGCATCCATTACCGCCATCCCGCCGTGCTGGCAAATATGGCTTCGGCGCTGGACATCATCTCCAACGGCCGTCTCGAGCTGGGTATCGGCGCGGGCTGGAACGAGGAGGAGTCGGGCGCATACGGAATCGAACTCGGCTCGATCAGAGAACGGTTCGACCGTTTCGAGGAAGCGTGCGAGGTGCTCACCAGCTTGCTGAGCAAGGAGACGACGACCTTCGACGGCAAGTACTACCAACTCTCCGACGCGCGCAACGAGCCCAAGGGCCCGCAGCAGCCGCACCCGCCGATCTGCATCGGGGGCAGCGGCGAGAAGCGCACGCTGCCGCTGACCGCGAAGTATGCCGACCACTGGAACTTCGTCGGTGGGCCCCCGGAGGAATTCGCGCGCAAGCGTGACGTGCTGGCCGCCCGGTGTGCAGACATCGGACGCGACCCGAAGGAGATCACGTTGTCGGCGCATGTGCGGCTGGATCCCGACCTGGATTACGGGAAGGCGGTCGCCGAGGCCGGCGCGCTGGGCAACGAGGGACTTGACCTCGCCATCATCTATCTGCCACCGCCGCACGACCCCGCCGTGCTCGAGCCGCTGGCCGAAGTGATCAGGGATTCTGGCCTGACTAGCAAATTCAACTGACGATAACGATAATATAACGGTCTGGCAAAGGGTTTGTCGCGATGCGGCAAGACGCCGCGGTCAGATAGCGTTTGCGGTTGCTAGAAGCCGTAACGAACGAGTTCGTCGGCGGTGATCAGGCGCTCGGCCTTCGCCGGGTACTCACGGCACTTAACGGGGTGGCGGAACAATGACCAGGCGATTCGACTCATCCGTGAGCGGGAGAGTGGGTTGAGGTACACGTCGATCACTCCTGCGGTATAGCAATTGCTGAACCGAGGCACTACGTTACCGCAGTGCCCTCACCAAGTCATTAAATACCGGAGATCTGGCAAACAGAATTAGGCGCGCCGACTAATAATCTGATGTTTTTATTGTTACAGAAGTGACAGATGGTGTTTAGCTGGCGTACACATCGTTCAGGGTGACGGTGCGCAACCGGCGTTCGCGGATGAGGTCGACGAGCCGTCCGTAGACGTGGGTGACCGGCTCGTGATTGAGATGGCCGATCACGATCGAACCCGGCACGAAATACTTCTCCGCCATCTTCACGATCTGCTCCGCCGGCAGCACCACATGGTCCTCCAACGAACCCGACCACAGGGTGCTCGTGGTGTATCCGAGCTCGCCGCAGACTTTGTCGACGTGAACGTTGTGCGCACCGTACGGCGGCCGGAAGTAGGGCCTGGCGTCGACGCCGTAGGCCTTCCAGAGGAAGTCGTGGGTATGCCGAAGTTCTTCTGCCACAGCGGTTAACGGCAACTTCGTCAGATCCGGATGCGACCAGGTGTGGTTGCCCAGCTGGATCTGTCCGCTGTCGACGAGCGGCCTCAACAGCGCCTGGTTCTCCGTCCACGACCGGTAGGCACCGTTGACGAAGTACGTCAGCCGCACGCCGGTATCCCTGGCGAACTCGGTGTAGAGCCGCACCACATTGCTGCTGACACCGTCGTCGACGGTCAGCGCCAGTAGGTCACCGCCGTCGGGCAGGCTGCTCAACATGCCGCCGCCCGGCAGCGCAATCCTCGCTTCGCGCGGGGGCGGCGGCAGCAGCGGGGGCCGTTGTTCGGCGGCGACCGGGGTGGCCTCGGTGGCTCGCGGCTGCGCGCCCATGGTGCACCGGGTCAGGCCCACCGCCCCGACCGTCACCGCCGAAAGCGCCACCAGAAAGTGCCGCCGATCCAGTTGCATGGCACTTACTGTCTCGCGGGCGAGACGAAATCCCGCTCATTGGCGCGCGTGTCGACCTCAGCGCTGCGGGACGGCCGTCGGCTTGATCGGCGCAGGTAGCGCGGTGTTGCCCATCAGGTACCGGTCGACGCCCGCAGCGGCCGCTCGGCCCTCGGCGATCGCCCACACGATCAGCGACTGACCGCGACCCATGTCGCCGGCGACGAAGACACCGGGCACCGAGGTGGCGTAGTCGGCGTTGCGTGCGACGTTTCCGCGGTCGGTCATCTCGACCTTCAGGTCGGTCAGCAGTCCCTCACGTTCGGGTCCGACGAAGCCCATGGCCAGCAGGACCAGGTCGGCTTCCATCTCGAACTCGGTGCCGTCGACCTTCTCGAACTTTCCGCCGACCATCTTGACCTCGTGCCCACGCAGGCCGGTGACCTTGCCGTCGCGGCCGATGAACTCCTCGGTGTTGACGGAGTACACCCGCTCGCCGCCCTCTTCGTGGGCCGACGACACCCGGAACATCAACGGGTAGACCGGCCACGGCGTGGAATCGGCCCGTGTCTCCGGCGGCCGGGGCATGATCTCGAACTGGTGCACGCTCTCGCAGCCCTGCCGGTGCACGGTGCCCAGGCAGTCGGCACCGGTGTCGCCGCCGCCGATGATGATGACCTTCTTGCCCTTGGCGTGCAGCGGCGGCAGGCCCTCGGCGTCGGTCACCGGGTCGCCCTGTTGCACCCGGTTGGCCCACGGCAGGAACTCCATGGCCTGGTGGATGCCGTCGAGGTCGCGGCCGGGGATCGGCAGATCCCGCCATGCCGTCGCACCGCCGGTCAGCACGACCGCGTCGAACTGGGACCGCAATTCCTCGGCGGTGATGTCCACCCCGACATCGCACCCGGCGCGGAAGCGGGTGCCTTCGGCTTCCATCTGTTCGAGACGACGGTCGATGTGGCGCTTTTCCATCTTGAACTCGGGGATGCCGTAGCGGAGCAGGCCGCCGATCCGATCGGCACGCTCGAAGACCGTGACCGTGTGGCCGGCGCGGGTGAGCTGCTGCGCGGCGGCCAGCCCGGCCGGGCCTGACCCGACCACCGCGACCGTCTTGCCCGTCAGCTTGTCGGGCGGCAGCGGCACGACCCAGCCCTCGTTGAAGGCGTTGTCGATGATCTCGACCTCGACCTGCTTGATGGTGACCGGATCCTGGTTGATGCCCAGCACGCAGGAACCCTCACACGGCGCAGGGCACAGCCGGCCGGTGAACTCCGGGAAGTTGTTGGTCGCGTGCAGCCGCTCGATCGCGTCACGCCAGCGGTCGTTGCGGACCAGGTCGTTCCACTCGGGAATCAGGTTGCCCAACGGACAGCCGTTGTGGCAGAACGGAATACCGCAATCCATGCACCTGGCGGCCTGCTCGCGCAGCACGTCGTGGGAGAAGTCCTCGTAGACCTCTTTCCAGTCACGCAACCGCAGCGGGACCGGCCGCCGCTGCGGGGTCTCGCGCTTGGTGTACTTCAGGAAGCCTCTCGGGTCAGCCATTCGCCGCCGCCATGATCGCGGTGTCGACGTCTTCGCCGCTGCGTTCTGCGTCGGCGATCGCCTGCAGTACGCGCTTGAAGTCGCGCGGCATCACCTTGACGAAGTTCTTCAATTCGTTGTCCCAGTCAGCCAGAATGCGTTGCCCCACCGCGGAGTCCGTGGCATCGACGTGCGCGGTGATGATGTCGCGCAGATACATGACGTCATCGTCGTCCATCTCGTCGAGGTCCACCATTTCGGCGTTGAGGTTCTGCTCGAATGTGCCGTCGGCGTTGTAGACGTAAGCCACCCCGCCGGACATGCCGGCAGCGAAGTTGCGGCCGGTGGCGCCGAGGATGACCACCTTGCCGCCGGTCATGTACTCGCAGCCGTGATCGCCGACGCCCTCGACCACCGCGTGCGCGCCGGAGTTGCGTACCGCGAACCGCTCCCCGACGACGCCGCGTAGGAAGACCTGTCCGCTGGTGGCGCCGAACAGGATTACGTTGCCCGCGATGATGTTGTCCTCGGCGACGTAGTCGGAGGGAGCGTTGTCCGACGGGCGCACCACCAGCCTGCCGCCCGACAGGCCCTTGCCGACGTAGTCGTTGGCGTCGCCGTACACGCGCAGCGTGATGCCCTTCGGCACGAACGCACCGAAGCTGTTGCCTGCCGACCCGTCGAACGTGATGTCGATGGTCCCGTCGGGAAGGCCCTGTCCGCCATAGGCCTTGGTGAGCTCGTGACCGAGCATCGTGCCGACGGTGCGGTTGGTATTGGCGATGGTGGTCGAGAACCGCACGGGCGTGGCCGAATCCAGCGCCTCCCGGCACATCACGATCAACTGCTGGTCGAGCGCCTTGTCGAGGCCGTGGTCTTGACGCGAGCTGCAGTACAGATCCTGGTTCATGAACGCCGATTCCGGCTCGTGCAGCACCGGGGCCAGGTCGAGCTTGTGGGCCTTCCAATGCTCGGCGGCCCTGGTGGTGTCGAGCGTGCCGACCTGGCCGACCATCTCGTTGACGGTGCGGAAGCCCAACTGCGCCATCATCTCCCGCACTTCCTCGGCGATGAACATGAAGAAGTTCTCGACAAACTCGGGCTTGCCCGCGAAGCGCTTGCGCAGTGTGGGGTTCTGGGTCGCCACGCCGACGGGGCAGGTGTCGAGATGGCAGACGCGCATCATGATGCAGCCCGACACCACCAACGGCGCGGTGGCGAAGCCGAACTCCTCGGCGCCGAGCAACGCGGCGATGACGACGTCGCGGCCGGTCTTGAGCTGGCCGTCCACCTGGACGACGATGCGATCGCGAAGCCCGTTGAGCAGCAACGTCTGCTGCGTCTCGGCCAGGCCGAGTTCCCACGGTGCACCCGCGTGCTTCATCGACGTCAGCGGCGTGGCGCCGGTGCCGCCGTCGTGACCGGAGATCAGCACCACGTCGGCGTGCGCCTTCGACACACCCGCGGCGACGGTGCCGACGCCGTTCTCGCTCACCAGCTTCACGTGCACACGCGCTTGCGGGTTCGCGTTCTTCAGGTCGTGGATCAGCTGCGCGAGATCCTCGATCGAGTAGATGTCGTGGTGCGGCGGCGGGGAGATCAGGCCGACGCCGGGCGTCGAGTGTCGCACCTCGGCCACCCACGGGTAGACCTTGTTACCCGGAAGCTGGCCGCCCTCACCGGGTTTCGCTCCCTGGGCCATCTTGATCTGGATGTCGGTGCAGTTGGCCAGGTAGTGGCTGGTGACCCCGAACCGGCCGGAGGCCACCTGTTTGATCGCGCTGCGCCGCCAGTCGCCGTTGTCGTCCCGGTCGAACCTGCTGACGGCTTCGCCGCCCTCACCCGAATTCGACCGGCCGCCAAGGCGGTTCATCGCGATCGCCAGCGTTTCGTGCGCCTCTGCAGAGATCGAGCCGTAGCTCATCGCGCCGGTGGAGAACCGCTTGACGATCTCGCTGGCCGGCTCGACCTCGTCGAGAGGCACCGGCGTGCGTACATCGTTGCGGAACTTCAGAAGCCCGCGCAGCGACGCCATCCGCTCGCTCTGGTCGTCGACCAGCTTGGTGTACTCCTTGAAGATGTCGTATTGCCCGGTGCGGGTCGAGTGCTGCAGCTTGAATACCGTGTCCGGGTTGAACAGGTGGTACTCGCCCTCGCGGCGCCACTGGTATTCACCACCCACTTCGAGCTCGCGGTGAGCCCACTCGTCAGGCCGGTCCAGGTAGGCCAGCGCATGCCGTTTCGACACATCGTCGGCGATGTCCTCGAGATCGATACCGCCGACCGGGCACGTCAGACCCGTGAAGTACTCGTCGAGCACCGGCTGGCTGATGCCGACGGCCTGGAACAGCTGCGCGCCGGTGTAGGACGCCAGCGTCGAGATGCCCATCTTCGACATCACCTTCAGCACGCCCTTGCCGGCCGCCTTGACATAGTTCGCCTTGGCCTTGTCGCTGCTGATGCCGGTGATGACGCCGCGGTCGACCATGTCCTCGATCGACTCGAACGCCATGTACGGGTTGATCGCGGCCGCACCGAAGCCGACCAGGCATGCCATGTGGTGCACCTCGCGGGCATCGCCCGCCTCGACGACGAGCCCGACCTGGGTGCGCGTGCGGTCGCGGACCAGATGGTGATGCACGGCCGACACGCTCAGCAGTGACGGGATCGGCGCCATCGACTCGTCGGACTCACGGTCGGACAGCACGATGATGCGTGCACCGTCGCGGATCGCTGCCGACACCCTGGCCCTGACGTTGTCGAGTGCCTCCTTGAGGCCCTGCCCGCCGCGGTTCACCGGATACAGGCAGCGGATAACTGCCGCGCGCATGCCATGCTTGTGGCCGCGGATCTCGTGATCTGGGTCAACGCAGATCAGCTTCGACAGCTCGGCGTTGCGCAGGATCGGCTGCGACAGCACGATCTGGCGGCACGATTCGGCGGTCGGGTTGAGCAGGTCGCCCTCCGGCCCCAGCGCGCCCTGCAGGCTGGTCACCACCTCTTCGCGGATGGCGTCCAACGGCGGGTTGGTGACCTGAGCGAACAACTGGTGGAAATAGTCGTAGAGCATCCGCGGCCGCTGCGAGAGCACGGCGACGGGGGTATCGGTGCCCATCGAACCAATAGGCTCCGCGCCAGTGCGCGCCATCGGCGCCACCAGCAGGTTGAGTTCCTCATATGTGTAGCCAAAGATCTGCTGCCGCAACACAACCCGGTGATGCGGCATGCGCACGTAGTCGCCAGGCGGCAGATCGTCGAGCTTGAACAGACCGGCGTCGAGCCACTCCTGATAGGGATGCTCGGCGGCCAGTTCGGCCTTGATTTCCTCGTCGTCGACGATGCGTCCCTTGGACGTGTCGACGAGGAACATGCGGCCCGGCTGCAGCCGCATCTTCTTGACGACGGTGGACGGGTCCAGGTCGAGCACGCCAGCCTCGGACGCCATCACCACCAAACCGTCCTTCGTCACCCAGATCCGGGACGGGCGAAGTCCATTGCGATCCAGCACGGCGCCGATCACGGTGCCGTCGGTGAACGTCATGGACGCCGGGCCGTCCCACGGCTCCATCAACGACGCGTGGTATTCGTAGAACGCGCGGCGCGCCGGGTCCATCGAGTCGTTGCGCTCCCACGCCTCCGGGATCATCATCAGCACCGCATGCGGCAGGCTGCGGCCACCGAGGTGAAGCAGTTCCAGCACCTCGTCGAACCGTGCGGTGTCCGACGCACCGGGCGTACACACTGGGACGATCTTCTCGAGGCTTCTGCCCGTGTCGCGGCCGTCACCGCCCGCTGAGCCGAACACGTCGGTGTTGATCAGCGCTTCACGCGCCCGCATCCAGTTCTCGTTGCCGGTGACGGTGTTGATCTCGCCGTTGTGTGCGATCCGGCGGAACGGATGGGCCAGGGGCCAGGACGGGAACGTGTTGGTCGAGAAGCGCGAGTGCACAATGCCCAGCGCGCTGGTCAGCCGGTCGTCCTGCAGATCGAGGTAGAACGCCTTCAGCTGCGGCGTGGTCAGCATGCCCTTGTAGACGAACGTCTGCCCGGAAAGGCTTGGGAAATAGACGGTTTCGCGGCCGGGACCGTCCTGGCCCGGGCCCTTCGTGCCGAGTTCGTGCTCGGCGCGCTTGCGCACCACATAGGCGCGCCGCTCGAGCTCCATGCCCGACGCACCCGCGATGAACACCTGCCGGAACGTCGGCATGGCGTCGCGGGCCAGCGCACCGAGCGACGATTCGTCGGTCGGCACCTCGCGCCAGCCCAGCACCTCCAGGCCCTCGGCCTCGGCGATCTTCTCGACCGCTTCACACGCCGTCGCGGCGTCCTTCGACGATTGCGGCAGGAACGCGATACCCGTGGCGTAGCTCCCCGCTGCGGGCAATTCGAAATCGCAGACCGCCCGTAGGAAGGCGTCGGGCACCTGCAACAGGATGCCGGCGCCGTCACCCGTGTGCGGCTCGGCGCCCTGCGCACCGCGGTGCTCGAGGTTCACCAAGGCCGTGATGGCCATGTCGACGATGTCGCGGCTGCGGCGACCGTGCATATCCGCGACCATGGCAACGCCACACGCGTCATGCTCGAACGCGGGGTCATATAGCCCCTGTTTTACGGGCGCCATTCGCACCTAGCCCTTCAACACCTGCGGAAAATCTGTGGTGGCCGTCGACGACGGCGTCAGCCGGTCATGTGTGGGCGGTGCCTCCGTGCAGCACTGAACGACGACCCCTACCCCACTCGGCACAAGTGGGGAAAACGATATGACAAACCCTGGCTGACATGCCAACTTAGTCGTACCTAACTAGAGCGCCCGGTGCCGCGACATTACGGCCGCGTGCGCTGCCCATGATACGGGCGAAGGCGTTGCGCGCCTTAATGTTTGGGCAGTCCGCTAAGGGCCCCCTCGCTCCCTGCAGTGAGCGCGAGTGCGACGAACATCACTGGCGTTGATTGCTGGAGCTATTTCTCGATAGCCGCAACATGGGCGAATACGACGCAGTTTGTTTGCTAGAAAGCCTATTCAAGTTCTTAGAGTCGGGGGCACGCGGCCCGCCCGCTCCCCCTCGCGAGCGGGCAGGCAGCGGGCTGATCAGCGGCGGACCGGGTAACCGCCGCACTCGGCCAGCGAGCGCAATTGCTTGAGCGCGAACGTGCGACCACGTCCGCCTTCGGGGATGTGAATGCCGGCCCACATCCCCTGGGCCCCGGGCATCTCGCAAGCCTCCTTCGCGCACAACCAGCGACGCGGGCAGGACCGGCATACCGCCTTGGTCTGGTCGTCGGTCGCGGTCATCCACCGTTCCGGGTCTTGCGTGCACGCGCCCATCTGGCCGTCGGTGAGGGCAGGTAGGTCGATCATGACGGTCATGGCGCGTTCCTCTCGCTCGGTGGCGTTGCTAGAACCGTAGCGCTGTTTCCGTAGCAGTGCAACAGTTGCCGCGGTTTGACTGATTCGGCGAGGTTGGCCGTTTCAGGTCGGTTCGGCTGGCTACACTGGGCGGGTGGACGAGGACGCCGGCGATCCGGGCATTGCCCGCGCTGGCGCAGCGGTTGCCGCCCGACGCCGCGAATTGGACATCAAGCAGCGGAATCTCGCGAAGTACAAGATCATCAACGCCGGCGCGCTGATCGCGTTCGAGAAGGGCAGAAGCTGGCCGAGGGAGCGCACGAGGGCCAAGCTGGAGGAGATCCTGCAGTGGCCCGCCGGAACCATAGCGACGATACGGTATGGCGGTGCGGTTCCCGGCGCCGCGCCGGAGCCGTCCACCGACGACGGGGCCGCGTCGCTCATCGTCGGCGCGGTCGAGGTGGCCATGAAAACGTTCGCCGCCGCCATCGAATCGCTGCCGCCCGAAACCGACGCTGAGTTCTCCTCTCGCGTCACGGTCATCCTGGCCGATCTGCGTAAGCTCGAAGCGGTGGTGGCCCGCGCTGCGCAGCGCAGCCGCGGTACGCCTGACGTGGTGCTGGCGCTGCGGACGGTTCGTGGGTGCTACGACGACCTGATGTTCCGTGCGGCCGCCGCTCCCGGTGCCACGCTCGGCCAGCGGCTCTACGCTGCGCGTCGGCGGGCCAACCTGTCCGCGACGGAGACCGCCAATGCAGCGGGTCTTCCGGCGGAGCTGGTCGACGCGGTCGAAGCGGGTGAGCCGGCCACCGACACCGACGCCGCCGCCCTGAACGCCCTCATCTCCTCCCTCGATAGCTGATACTGGGTCCGTGCCGCTGCCCGATCTGGTCCGCAACGTCGGCGACGTGTTGTCGCGGGCGGACACACTGTTCGGGGCCGCCGACCCCCATGCCGCTGCCGCCTCGGCCGACCGGTTGACCGACGTCACCGACGCCATCCGGTCCGGACAGGAGCAGGCGGCGTCGATGACCGGCAATGCGATCACCGGCTACGCCGACTTCGCGCAGGGCTCCCGCGAGGCGCTCGATCATCTGTCCGGCGTCGAGTCCGATCTGGGTCGGCGGCTGCAGGACGCGGCCGAGTCGCTGAGTGCAGCCTCGGCGGCATCCCACTCGGCGCTCGACGTGGTGTCGTCGGCGTCCGATGCTCTCGAGCAGCTGACCGACACACCCGCGACCGAGATGGCCGTAATTCGCGCGCTGCGCGCTCAGGTCGGACACGAGCTCGAGCTGATCCGTACCCAGCAGGCCCTCGCCGAGCAGCTGGGCGCGCAGTTGCGCGGCCTGGGCTACTGATCGGCGCAACACGGTTCCCAGTGGCAGATCCCGATCAGCCCGACGATTCCACGCGAGGGTCTGTCCACATCTGCCTGACCGCGCTCGTTGCCGGTGTCGTCATCGGGTTCGTCGGAGCAGCGTTCCGCTGGTGTCTGCAGACCGCCGACGACCTGCGCATCGACTTGGTCGACTGGGCGCACCGGCTGCCGGGACCGGGCTGGCTGGTGCCGATCGCCGCGGCCGCAGCAGGCGCGACGCTGGCCGCCCTGATCGTGCGGTGGGAGCCGCTGGCCGCCGGCAGCGGCATTCAACACGTCGAGGCCGCCTTCCGCGGTGAAGCCCGGCCACCGCTCATCCGGGTGCTTCCGGCGAAGTTCGTCGGCGGCGTGCTGAGCATCGGCTCCGGTTTGGTGCTGGGCCGCGAAGGGCCCACGGTGCACATGGGCGCGGCGATCGGAGCCGAAGCGGCGCGGCGCGCCGCGCTGCCCGACTCCGAGGTCAGGATGATGCAGACCGCGCTGGGCGGCGCCGGCCTGGCGGTCGCATTCAATGCGCCGATCGGGGGAGCACTCTTCACCCTCGAAGAGGTCACCAAGTCTTTTCGGGTAAAGACGGTTCTTGCAACGCTTTTCGCGGCGGCCGCGGCGGTGAGCTGCTCGCGATGGGTGCTGGGAAACCACGCCGACTTCGACGTCGAGCTCCCCGACGGTCCACCGGCTCTGGCCTGGTTGCCGTTATTCGTCGTGTTCGGTCTTCTCACCGGATGTGTCGGCGCCGTCTACAACAGGCTGATCCTGTGGTTCCTCGACCATGTCTCGGCGGTCCGGCGGATACCGACGCTCGTGAAAGCCGCGGTGATCGGCGCGATCATCGGGCTCGCGATGTTCGCGTATCCGCTCGCGGTCGGCGGCGGCGACGATCTGACGCAGCGGATCCTCAGCGGAGGTCACTTCGCTGTCACTACCGTCATCGGAATCCTTCTGGTGCGGTTCATCGCCGGTCCCCTGTCGTATTCGGCCGCGGTTCCCGGCGGGATCTTCGCCCCGTTGTTGGCGGTCGGCGCGCTGTGGGGACTTGTATTTGTCGCGGGCTTCGGCGCGGTATGGCCTGGAAACGCAACGCAGTTGGCGGTGCCCATGGCGCTCGTCGGGATGGCGGCCTTCTTCGGGGCGACCGTGCGCGCGCCGTTGACCGGGATGGTTCTGGTCACCGAGATGACCGCCACCACCGAGACATTGGTGCCAATGATGGCCGCTACCGCTGCTGCGGTGCTTGCCGCGTGGATGGTCAATTCGCCACCGATCTACGACAGCCTGCGCGAGCGAATGCCCGACGAGGCGTCCATCGAGGGACGCGGCGACACGAAGTAAACAACGCACGATCACGACAATTGCGGTCCCGAAACGATTCGGCAACAACACCTTCGCCGGATCCCCTGCGGGGCGCACCCTCACCAATATGACACCACCGAACATGCTGCGTCGTTTGACCGCAGAATTCATCGGCACCTTCTGGCTAGTCCTCGGCGGCTGCGGCAGCGCGGTGTTCGCGGCCAAGTTCGCCAGCTCCGATGGCACCTCGCTCGGCATCGGATTCCTCGGCGTGGCACTGGCATTCGGGCTCACCGTCCTCACCGGTGTGTACGCCTTCGGCACCGTATCCGGTGGCCATTTCAATCCGGCGGTCACGCTCGGTGCCGCACTCGCGCGCCGCGTCGAATGGAAGGCGTTGCCCGGGTACTGGGTCGTGCAGGTGCTGGGCGGGTTGGTGGCAGGCCTGGTGATTCTCGTTGTGGCCAAAGGCAAGGACGGCTTCGAGGCCACCGGCAACATGGCCGCCAACGGTTTCGGCGACCACTCTCCCGGCGGCTACTCGTTGTTGGCCGTCGTCATCACCGAGGTCATCCTCACCGCCGTTTTCCTACTCGTCATCCTCGGCTCGACCGATGACCGCTGGATCGCCTCGAAAGGTTTCGCCGGCCTGTCGATCGGCTTGACCCTGACCCTGATTCATCTGATCTCGATCCCGATCTCGAACACGTCGGTCAACCCGGCGCGGTCGACGGGCGTCGCGTTCTTCAACGGCGACGGAGCACCTGCGCAGCTGTGGGTGTTCTGGCTCGCACCGTTGGTCGGTGCGGCGATCGCCGGTCTGGCGTATCCCTACCTGTTCGGCAGGGCCGGCGAACTCGCCGCCGAGCCGGTGCGCGACGACGCGCTGGACGCGCTGGACGAAACCCGTCCTATTTGACCGGCGCCTTCTTCTTGGCCCGGCTCGCGGCGGCTTTCTCGGTCTTGGCACCCTGGTTGGCCAACTGGCCGCCCGCGTTCTCGAGGTGTGCGCGCACGAACCACTGGAACTTCTCCAGCTCGGCTGAATGCTCGATCAGGATGTCCTCGGTGACCGGGTCAAGCTCCCCGATCCGCTCGATGGCCTTGCGGGTGTCCTCGATGACGCCGGTGTAGACCAGATCGAGCGCGGCCAGGTGAGCCTGGACGGTGTCGCGCTCCACCGAGTAGTCGTCCCACGTCCGGTCGTTGATGATCGCCCCTGGCGTGCCCAACGGCGAGTTACCCAGCGTCGCAATGCGCTCGGCGACCTCGTCGGCGTAGCCACGGACCAGCTCGACCTGCGGGTCGATCATTTCGTGCACGCCAATGAAGTTGGGTCCGACCACGTTCCAGTGGACGTGCTTGAGCGTGAGGTGCAGATCGTTGTACCGGCTCAGCGCCTTCTGCAACAGCTCGGCCACCTCACCGCTCTGCTTCTCCGACAAACCGGGGACTGTGAACTGAGTCATCGAAAGCTCCTTCGCACATGATGAATCGTCGTGCTGGTCTCTCCGGGGTCTACCCGGGGCCACCACGCGGTAATCACGCCGCGGGCTACGTCACAAATCGGCCAGCTTCGGGATGGCCTGGCGGGCGCCGTACCGCGGGTTGCGGGCCAGCCCACTGACTTCGAGTAGGCGCACCGCGCGGTGCCGGTGCGGACGGATCGGCGCGAGCAGATCGATCATCGCGGCGTCGTCGATCGGATGGCCGAGCAGACTCCAGCCGACCACCTTCGCCAGGTGGTAGTCGCCGATCGACAACGCGTCGGCGTCGCCGAACGCGCGCTGTACCGTCTCGGCAGCCGTCCATGTCCCGACGCCGGGCAGTGACGTCAGCGCCTCGCGCGCCTGCTCGACGGGCCGCGTGGCGAGCCGTTCCAGCGAATCGGCCCGCTGCGCGCAGCCGACCACCGTGCGCGCCCTGCCCGGGTCGACGTTGGCGAGGTGGAACTCCCACGACGGTATGCGGCGCCACACGTCGGCGGGCGGAGGCACACGCATACGGGCCGGCGCCGGGCCGGGCGCCGGTGAGCCGAACTTGGTGACCAGCACGCGCCATGCCCGAAACGCGTCCTTGCCCGCCACCCGCTGCTCGATGACCGCCGGGATCAGCGCCTCCAGCACCCTGCCGGTGCGGCCCAGTCGCAGATGCGGCACCCGCCGGAGCGCCTCGGCCAGCGTCGGGTCGGCCGGGGCGAATCCGCTGGCATCGTCGTGCACACCGAGCAGCGCACCGAACCCGTCGGCGAATTCCGCCGCGCCGCCTCCCCACGCCTCGCAGGCGATGGTGCGGGGGCCCGACCGGCTGATCCGCGCGGTCACCGGCCCCGTGCGCATCAGGCTGGTACGCCAGATGACGCCGTCAGCGGTGCTCAGGTAGCACGGGTCGCCGCCGCCCCGCCGCAAAGGCGACAGCGTGTACCCGGGACTGGCCGGTCCCGGGAACTCCACGCTGCACTCGACGACTGTCTCAGACATTGCTTTCGTAATAGTGACACCGATTCCAGTCGGCTGTTCGCGCCCAACTTCCTGAATGATGTCGGCGCGCTGTTTAGGCTGGATCAGGTGCCGGGGGATTTACATCACGCAGCGTCGGTCTGCACGCGGCTGGCGGCGTGATGCGCACCGTCGGCGGCAGGACCGACCACGTGGTGGTGGTCGGGGCGGGGCTGGCCGGCCTCGCGGCGGCACTGCACCTGGCAGGGCGCGGCCGCGCCGTCACCGTCGTCGAACGCGCAGACGTTCCCGGCGGCCGCGTCGGCAGGCTCGACATCGACGGCTACCGGCTCGACACCGGTCCGACGGTCCTCACGATGCCGGAACTCATCGACGACACCTTTGCAGCCGTCGGCGAATCGACGGCCGGCCGGCTGGAACTTCAGACCATTGACCCCGCCTACCGGGCCATGTTCGCCGACGGCAGCTCGCTCGATGTCCACAGCGACCGTGGTGCGATGGCGGCCGAGGTCGAGCGGCTCGCCGGGGCCCAGCAGGCGCAGGGTTATCTGCGGCTGCGCGACTGGCTCACCCGGCTCTACCAGGTGGAGTTCGACGGTTTCATTGCTTCGAACTTCGAGTCCCCATTGTCGCTGTTGACGCCACAGCTGGCCCGGCTCACCGCGCTCGGCGGCTTTCGCCGCTGGGACACGATGGTGAAGCGGTTCCTCACCGACCCGCGGTTACACCGCATCTTCACCTTCCAGGCGCTCTACGCGGGGGTCCCGCCGCAGCGGGCGCTCGCTGTCTACGCCGTCATCGCCTACATGGACACCATCGCCGGCGTGTATTTCCCCCGCGGCGGCATGCGCGCGCTGGCCGACGCGCTCGCCGCCGCCGCGGAGGCTGCGGGTGTCGAATTCCGTTACGGCGCAACGGTGACCGGCCTTGACCGGCACGGCGACCGCATCCGTGCCGTCGACACCGACACCGGTGAGCGCATCCACGCCGACGCCATCGTCCTGACCACAGAACTGCCCGACACCTATCGGCTGCTCGGCCGCACTCCACGCCGGCTGCTGGCGCTGCGGCCGTCGCCGTCGGCGGTCGTCGCGCACATCGGCTGCCGATCCTCGGGCACCGAACTACCGCATCACCACATCCTTTTCGGCGACACCTGGGAGCAGACGTTCACCGAGATCATCGACGACGGCGTCGTGATGAGCGATCCCTCGATGCTCGTGACGAGGCCCACGGCGGGCGACGCCGCGCTGGCGCCGGCCGGCCGCGACCTGCTGTACGTGTTGGCGCCCGCGCCGAACCTGGCGCGCGGCCGTGTCGACTGGGACACCATCGGCGGCTCCTACGCCGAGGGGATGATGGCCGCCGTGGCCGATCGGCTGCCCGAGCTCGGCGCCGACCTCGAACTTCTGCACGTCGTCACCCCTGCGGACTGGGCCCGCCAGGGCATGGCCGCGGGCACGCCGTTCGCTCTGGCGCACACGTTCGGTCAGACCGGGCCGTTCCGTCCGGCCAACACTGTGCGCGGCATCGACAACGTCGTGCTGGCGGGATCCTCGACGGTGCCTGGCGTCGGTGTGCCGACCGCCCTGCTGTCGGGACGGCTCGCGGCCGACCGGGTCACTGGGGCCGTCACGTGCCGGGCTGACGCCCAGATCGGGAGTGCCCCAGCATGATTCGCTCGGAACTCGACGCCGCCGGTGTGTACGACCCCGCCCTGCGAGACGCCTACCAACGGTGCCGGTTGCTCAATGCCGAACACGGTAGGACGTTCTTCCTCGCCACCCGGCTGCTGGCCCCCGAGCAGCGCCCCGCGGTTCACGCGCTGTACGGCTTCGCCCGCCGCGCCGACGACATCGTCGATACCTTCGACGACAGCGTGAGCACCGCAGAACGCGGCGAACGGCTTCAGGCGCTGTCCACCCGGCTGTTCAGTCAGCTTGTGCAGCAACAGGACTGCGACGACGATCCCGCCCTGCGGGCCGTGGTCCATACGGCGCGCAGGTATGGCATCCCCTGGGAGATGTTCGACGACTTTCTCGAGTCGATGCGGATGGATCTGACGGTCACCGACTACCCGGACCGCACGGCGCTCGAGCGCTACATGCACGGCTCGGCCGAGGTGATCGGGCTGCAGATGCTGCCCGTGCTCGGTACGGTCGGCCCGCGCGACGATGCGGCGCCGTACGCCGCGGCGCTGGGAAAGGCGTTTCAGCTCACCAACTTTCTGCGGGACGTCGACGAGGACCTGCAGCGCGGCCGGGTGTATCTGCCCGCCGACGAACTGGCCGCTCATCGCGTAGACCGCGACATGCTGGCGTGGTGTCACGTGAACAAGCGCACCGACGCCCGGGTGCGCAGAGCCCTCACCGATCAGCACGCCGCCACCCGGCGCGTATACGAATACGCCCGCAAGGGCATCGACATGCTCGACGCACGCTCGCGACCGTGTGTGGCGGCGGCGTACACGCTGTACTCGGAGATCCTCGACCGCATCGAGAACATCGACTTCGCGATCTTCAACCAGCGGGCGTCTGTCGGCACCGGCAGGCGGCTGCAGGTCGCCGGCCGCGGACTGATCCAAGCCTGGCGCGTGCGGCGCGCGCGCGATACGAAGGGCTAGACGTGGACCACTGGCAGTATCTGATCGTGCTGGGCGGCTGCCTGTTGATCACCGCCCCGCTGGAGTTGTTCGGTGGCGGCGTCTACCGCAGGGCACGCCGCGCCGCGCTCGCCGTGCTGCCTGTCGCCGCGGTGTTCGTGGTGTGGGACGCGGTGGCGATAGCCGCGCACATCTGGACCTACAACCCGAAGTACGTCACGGGTATCGAACTGCCGGCGCGCATCCCGCTCGAAGAGCTGTTGTTCTTCATCGTGATTCCGGTGTGCGGGTTGTTCACCTACAACGCCGTCGACACCATCCTGAGCTACCTCCGGCGGAGGAAGCGTGCGAATTCGGAGCAGTCGACGTGACCGGGCTCGGCTACACGCTGCCCGCCGTGCTGGCGGTGATCGCGGTGTGCGCGTTGGAGTTCGGCGTGCTGCGTACCGGCCTGTTTCGCAGGCCCGCGTATTGGATCTCGATGGTGATCGTGTTCGGGTTCCAGATTCTCGTCGATGGCTGGCTGACCAAGCTGTCCGCACCGATCGTCATCTACGACGAGGGCCACACCAGCGGCATCAGGTTCCCTTTCGACATTCCCGTCGAGGACTTCCTGTTCGGTTTCGCCCTGGTGACCGCGGTGCTGCTGCTGTGGGAGCGCCAGCGGTTGCGCGACAAGGCGGGAGCACGCGATGAGCGGCAAGGCTGACATCCCGGCCGCGTTCGACGCCGGCGCGGCGGCCTACGACGGCCTGGTCGGGGCGAACCCCGGCTATCACCGCCACCTGCGGATGTCAGCCGAACGGATGCGGATTGCCAATGGCGGCACGGGACTACGGCTGCTCGACGCAGGCTGCGGAACGGGCGCGTCCACCGCGGCCCTGATGTCCGTCGCACCGCACGCCGAAGTCGTCGCCGTCGACGCGTCGTCGGGCATGCTGGCCGAGGCCGCCGCCAAGCGCTGGCCCGAATCGGTCCGATTCGTGCACAGCCGCATCGAGGACATCGCCGACGCGGGCGTCGTTGGGCCATTCGACGGCATCTTCGCCGCCTACCTTCTGCGCAACCTCGCCGACCCTGACGCGCAACTGCGCGAGTTCCGCACGTTGTTGCGACCGGGCGCGACGCTCGCGGTACACGAGTACTCCGTCCGCGACTCACCGATCGCGATGGCCATGTGGAACGCCGTGTGCGCGGCGATCATCATCCCGATGGGCAAGCTACGCGGCGGCGACGCGAGTCTCTACCGCTACCTGCGCCGCAGTGTCAACGACTTCGACGGTGCCACGGCGTTCCTGAACAGGTTGCGCGCCAACGGCTTCGTCAATCTCCGCAGCCAGACGATGCCCGGGTGGCAGCACAACATCGTGCACACCTTCCTCGCGGATGCCCCGGTATGACCGATCCCCGCCGCGCGACCCACCCCGCGGCGCCGGGGCTGCCCGATGCCGGGTCGTTGAGCAAGGCACCGCGCGTCGTCGTCGTGGGCGGCGGCATCGCCGGTCTTGCCGCAGCGACCGGGCTGGCCGAACGCGGGGTGATCGTCGACGTGGTCGAGCGGGAGTCTTACCTCGGCGGCCGGGTTGGCGGCTGGACCGAGAGGGCTGAGGACGGCACCGTCCTGCCGATGAACCGTGGCTTCCACGCCTTCTTCCGGCAGTACTACAACCTGCGAAACCTGCTGCGCCGCACCGATTCCCAACTCAGCATGCTCACCGCCGTCGAGGACTATCCGCTCGTCGACGGGCAGGGCAGGCGCGACACGTTTCGCGGCCTGCCCCAGACGCCGCCGCTCAATGCGCTGGCATTCGCGCTGCGCAGCCCCACGTTCCGGCTGCGCGATCTTGTCCGCCTCAATGCTCGTGCGGCGGAGGGAAAGTTGATGTCGCGCAGGAAGCTGTCGGCGTCGCGGTGGTCGAGCCGTTCATAGATGCCGGGCACCGAGACCGCGGCCAACGGTGCCGCCGCACGAGCATTGAGGCGGACAAGATCGCGCAGCCGGAACGTGGGGCTGCGCAGCGCGAATGCCAGCGCCGCC
>LZSH01000438.1 GCA_001665255.1 Mycobacteriaceae bacterium 1482268.1
GACGGCCACCGATGCCTCCCCTGAGCCAAGCCTCCACTTCCAGCGGAGATTACGGCCCTTCGCGGGGTTTTTCGCCGAATTCGCCAGGTCGGGGGCCACCGGCACGCGACAGGCGGGTTTGGCGGCTAACCCGACATATTTAGGCCAGCTATTGCCCCAACAGAAGTTATATGGGCTAAGTTAAGCAGGGGTCGAACTCTTAGGAGACAGGATGGGTCGGGCGGTGTTCGGGGGCTTCCGGTGTTGAAGCTGCTCAAGCGCGTCTGGATTCCACTTCTGGTGCTGTTGGTCGTCGGCATCGGGATCTTCATGGTCGACCGCCTGCGCGGTGTTTTCGGCAAGACCGAGCTGACCAGGCCCGGTGCGGGCCTGGTCAACGACCCTGAACCCTTTAATCCCAAAGAAGTGAAGTACGAGATCTTCGGCCAGGCGGGTGCCACGGCCACCATCAACTACCTGGACCTCGACGCACAGCCGCAGAAGGCGCTGAACGTGCGGCTGCCCTGGTCGCTCACGCTGACCACCACCGCCCCCGCCGCCAGCGCCAACATCGTCGCCCAGGGCGACGGTTCCAGCATCAGCTGCCGCATCACGGTCGACGGCGTGGTGAAGGACGAGAAGACGACCGACGGTCTCAACGCCCAGACCTTCTGCTTGGTGAAGTCGGCATGAGCGAAGCTTGCGAGCGGATCGACAGCCCAGAATGCGGGAACCGAGCCTGCGAGGTAACCGCATGAGCGAAGCTTGCGAGCGAATCGACAGCCCAGAATGCGGGAACCGAGCCTGCGAGGTAACCGCATGAGCAATACCCATGTCGGCGCGCATCCGATTATCCCGCGGTTCATCCGCCTCTTCTGCGTGCCGATCGTGCTCGCCTGGTTGGCGCTGGTCGTGCTCGTCAACGTGATCGCCCCGCAGCTCGAAGCGGTAGGCGAGGCGCACGCGGTGTCTCTGGCGCCCAACGACGCCCCGTCGATGCAGGCGATGCAGCAGGTCGGCAGAACCTTCCAGGAGTTCGACTCCAACAGCTCGGTGATGGTCGTCCTCGAGGGCGACCAGCCGCTCGGCGAGGACGCTCACAAGTTCTACGACGGGCTCATCGACAAGCTCGAGGCGGACAAGAAACACGTCGAGCACATCCAGGACTTCTGGGGCGACCCGCTGACGGCGGCGGGCTCGCAGAGTGCCGACGGCAAAGCCGCCTACGTCCAGCTGTACCTGCGCGGCAACCAAGGCGAAAGCATCGCCAACGAGTCGGTGGCAGCTGTCCGCGAGACGGTCAACAGCGCGACGCCGCCGCCGGGAATCAAGGCCTATGTCACCGGTCCGGCCGCGCTCACCAACGACCAGCATCACGCGGGCGACAAGAGCATCAAGCTGATCACGATGATTACCATCGCCGTGATCTTCGTGATGTTGCTGTTCGTCTACCGGTCGATCATGACGGTGCTGATCGTGCTCGTCATGATGTTCATCGAGCTGGCAGCCGCCCGCGGAATCGTCTCCACCCTGGGCTATTACAACATCATTGGGCTGTCGACATTCGCCGTCAATCTGCTCACCACGCTGGCGATCGCCGCGGCTACGGACTATGGCATCTTCCTCATCGGCCGGTACCAGGAAGCGCGTGCCAACGGCGAGGATCGCGAAACCGCCTTCTACACCATGTATCACGGCACCGCGCACGTCATCCTCGGATCCGGGCTGACGATCGCCGGAGCGACCTTCTGCCTGCACTTCACCCGGCTGCCGTACTTCCAGACACTCGGTGTACCGCTTGCCGTCGGCATTCTGGTTGCCACGATCGCCGCGTTGACGATGGCGCCGGCGCTGATGACGATCCTCACCCGTTTCGGTCTTCTCGATCCAAAACGAGCGCTTCGGACCAGAGGGTGGCGCAAGGTCGGCGCCGCCGTCGTCCGGTGGCCGGG
>LZSH01000439.1 GCA_001665255.1 Mycobacteriaceae bacterium 1482268.1
CGCCGACGCTGTACCGCAATCCCGACCTGGCTCGCAAAGTCAACGTCGGCGCCACGATGGCGTTGGTACGTGCCGCCGAGGCGCAGCCCAACCCGCCCCGCTTCGTACAGGCCTCGAGCAATGCGGTCTACGGCTCGCGCAACCCCCACCGAGTGACCGACGTGGTACGCGCCGATACCCCGACGCGAGCGGTCGACCTGTACAGCGGCACCAAGCTCGCAGCCGAGGAGTTCGTCCGGTCCTCGAGCCTGGAGTGGGTGGTGCTGCGACTGGGCGGTGTGCTGAGCGCCGACTTCAGCTCCTTACCCCTCGGCGCCGACGGGATCTTCATCGAGGCCATCCTGCCCACCGACGGGCGCATGCACACCGTCGATGTGCGCGATGTCGCGACCGCCTTTGCGACGGCCACCACCGCCGATGTCGCGGGCGAGATCCTGCTGATCGCCGGGGATGACTCGCACAAGCACCTGGCAAAGGACGTCGGGTCGTCGCTGGCCGCGGCGTTGGGCTTGCCTGGCGCCATCCCCGAGGGCCGGCCCGGCGACCCGGACAACGACGACGGCTGGTATCTGACCGACTGGATGGACACCTCTCGGGCACAGGAAGCGCTTGGCTTTCAACACCATTCGTGGCCGGACATGCTTGCCGAGGTCCGCGAACGCATGGGTTGGAAGCGCCATCTGGTTCGACCCGTTGCGCCGCTAGCGCGGGCATTTCTCGCTCGCCGGTCCCCGTACCGGAATACTCCGGGCAAGTATGCCGACCCGTGGGGTGCGATCCGCGCCAGGCTCGGCGAGCCCCGGATGGATCCGCTTCCGGACGCTTAGCCGGGACCCAACTGATAGTCCCCGGTCTGCGGGTTGTGGTGCCAGCCGCTTGCGGCGTGCGTCCCGCCGTCGACGTGGATCGTCTGGCCGGTGATGTAACTGGACATGTCGGATGCGAGAAAGACCGCGGCAGAGGCTATTTCGTCGACGTGGCCGGGACGGGCCATCGGGATCATGTGCCGGGCGCCGTCGGGCACTCCATCGGGTGAAACGCGAAGCAGCCCTTCGGTGACGGTCAGGTCGGGGGCCAGCGCGTTGACCCGGATGCTGTTGGTGGCCAGTTCGAGGGCTGCCGTTTTGGTGTAGTTGATGACGCCTGCCTTGGCGGCGGCGTATGCCGCATAGCCGGGCGCCGCCCGCACCCCTTCGATGGACGTCAGGTTGATGACGCTTCCCGGCAGGCCGGCCGCAACGAGGCGACGCGCCACCCGTTGTGTGCAGATGAGTACGTGGCGCAGGTTCGACTTGTACAGCGCGTCCCAACCGTTCTCGGTGGTTTCGAGCAGTGGCGAGGCGAACACGCCGCCGGCGTTGTTGACCAAAATGCTCACGGTGCCAAGCTCATTGGCGGTGCGCTCCAGCGCCGCATCCACCTGGGCGCTGTCGCGGACATCGGTTTCGATGCCGAGGGCGCCGATCGCGTTTGCCGTCGACGAGCAGGTTTGCGGATTGCGCTCCCAGATGGCCACGGAGGCCCCGAAGGCAGCGAGCCCTTCCGCGATGCCCCGCCCGATGCCCTCTCCCCCGCCGGTGACGACAGCCACCCGCCCGGTCAGCAGGATGTTCGACGGATCGATGGCCACGCGACGAGTTAACCAGTCTTGGTGGTTCGAATGCCAAGCCCTGCGGGAGCCGTGCCGATGATGCCCTGGTCGGCCAGTTCGGCGATCTCCTCGTCGCCGAGGCCCAATCCGGAGAGCACGTCGTAATTGTGTTGGCCGAGAAGCGGCGCGGAGGTCCGATGGAAGCGCTTGGGACCGGTCGAGATGCGCATGGGCAACGTGCTATGCCTGGCGGTGGGATTCACGGGATGGTCGACTCGTTCGTAGAAGCCGCGATGGACGATCTGCGGCAGATCGCCGACCCGATGCGGCTGCATGACCTTGGCCACGGGCACGCCTGCGTCCCACAGCGCTTGCACGATCTGATCGCCGGTGCGCGTTTCACACCACCGGCTGAGGTGTGCATCGATGTCGTCGTGGTGTCGCCGTCGCGCTTCCGCTGTTGCCAGGTCGTCGGTCGCCCAGGCGGGGTTGCCAATGGCGGCAACAAGTTTCGCCCATTGCTCGTCGGATGCGACCGCGATCGCGACCCAGTCGTCCGGCCTACCGAACTCGTCGAGCTCGCTGGTGCGGTAGAGGTTCTGCGGCGCTGCAGTGGGCCCGCGGTTGCCCTGCCTTTGCAACAGGTTGCCGTAGGCGGAGTGCTCGATGACTTGTTCGGCGGCCACGTTGAGCGCGGCATCGACCATCGCCGCCTCGATCAGGACGCCCTTCCCCGTGCGACTCCGATGCGCTAGCGCCAGCACCAGCGCGTTGAGGCCATGCACGCCCGCGTTCGGGTCGCCGACGGCGTAAGGCTCGACCGGGTTCTGATCGGGATGCCCGGTGAGCCAGGTGATCCCGGAAGCGTCTTCGATGACGTAGGCGAACGCCGGCTTGTCCCGCCACGGCCCGTCGAGCCCGAAACCAGGCATGCGCATCATGATGGCGTCGGGGCGTAGCTTTTGCACGGCGTCGAAGTCGAGCCCGGCCTGGTCGAGCACCCGGGGCGTGTAGTTCTCGACGATGACATCGCACGTCTTGACGAGCCGATGCAACAGCTCGACGCCGCGTGCTTTGCGGATGTCCAGCGTCACGCTCTTCTTGTTGGAGTTGAGGCCCGAGAAGATCGGCGAGCGCTCCCACCACTGCTCCTCGGTGATCGGCACGCCTGCGATCAGCCGGGTGCCGTCTGGTCTTGCCGTCGACTCAACATGGATGACCTCGGCACCGAGCTGCGCCAGCGCGTGCGTGCAGGACGGACCCGCCCAGAAGCTTGTCATGTCGAGCACCCGCACACCGTCAAACGGCGCCGCCTGTTTCGCCCAAACCGGCAAATGGGCGCCATTTCGGGCCTTTTTCGCACCCATGTGTTGGTTTCGGCGGTAGTGGTGGGTGTGTTCGCCCAGCCGGGGGGCGGGCCCCGGGGCGCGCACCAGCGGCGGCGTCGCGCGGTAGGGCGGTCCGGGTTGGGTGAAGCCGTCGCGGGGGTTGGTGACGAACGTGCCGCGCTCGACGAACTGGTCGAATGACGTGACGTTGGCCCCGTTCCCGACGGGCGCGTTGGGAATCCGGAACGCCGACGACAATTCGAGGATGTCGTCGACGGTGTTCTCGCGCACCCACCGGTAGATCTCATCGGCGTGGATGTTGGCGTGCTCGGTGATGGAAAGCTCCGACTGCTCGTCGATCCACTCCTCGTGACCGACCATGGCGCACAGGTCGAACCACTGCTGCGCGGTGCCGCACCCCAACGCCACCAATCCGTCCGCCGCCGTGGCCACGCCGGGGATCGTAAGCCGGCGCCTTTCGCGGAACGGCCGGCCCAGCGCATCGTTGAACGACACCGAATAGTAAGTGAGGCCGAGGATCTGCGCCTCGAGCATCGACACGTCGACGAGGCCGCCTTGCACGGTAATCGTGCCTGCTGCGGCATACGCGCCCGCAAGCCACTCGCCGATCTGGCCCGCAACGAACAGCGGCGGGCGGTCCTGCGCGCCCCTGCCGAGGCCGATGACGCCGCCCGACCACGCCTGTGTGGTGAACTCGGTGGCGGGTTTGTCCGCCCAGGGGCCATCAAGGCCGAACGGGGTGATGGCCGTGACGGTCAGATCGGGATGCGTATCGGCCAGTGCGGCCGGTGTGAATTCCTCGAGCGCGGCGACCCGCGATCCGTACGACCACACCACCGAGTCCGCCGACGCAACGATATGACGCAGCACGTCGAGGTCGTCGAGGTCCTCCGGATCGATCACGACGCTGTGCTTCGAACACGCCAGAAAGCTGAAGAGCGCGCCGTCATTGCCCGGCTCGATCGCGGCGCCCGATGCCGTCCATCGGCGCAGCGGATCGCCTTCCGGTGGTTCGACTTTGACGACGTCCGCACCGCCGTCGGCGAGCAGCTTGGTGCAGTAGGCGCCGGCGATGCCGACGGAAAGGTCGACGATGGTGTACCCGTCGAGCGGAAGGAGGGCTTCTGCTGTTCTGCTCCTCACGTGCGCAGTCAATCCTTCTTCTTGCGGTTCGACTTGCTCAGCCGGAATTCGGGCGGGAACTTCGCGTCGTTGTCGTTGACCGCGTCGGCGAGGCCGGCGTCGATCGCGTCACCGAGCATGAAGTCACCGGTGTCGGGCTGGGCCACCCCGCCCATCGATTCGAAGGCGGCCGACAGCAGACTGCCCAGGTATTCGCCCTGGAACTGCTTGACGATCTCGAAGAAGACCTTCTGCTGAAAGATGCTGTCCACCGGGCGATTCCGTGCGCACGCCAGTGCATACTTCTCGACCTCAGCCTCGAGTTGGTCGCGCGCTACGACCTTGTTGAGAAAGTTGCAGGCCAGCATCTCGTCGGCCGTGAACGGTCGCCCGGTGAAGACCATCTCCTGGAACGGCCGCAGACCCATCGTCAGCACCCATGTCCACATTCGGGGGCCCCAGCCGAAATAGCGAAACGACGGATGGCCGAAAAGCGCATCGTCGCTGGAGATCACGAGGTCGGCGTCGGCGCACTGGTAGAAATGCCAGCCGTAGCAGTAGCCCTTGGCTTCCACGATGCTGATCTTCTTGAGCTCCTGCAGCGCCCGGTTGCCCGCCGCCGCGTTTGCGTACCACTGTCCCATCGTGGCGCCGTGCCGGAAGGACCCCTTCGGCGGGTAGGTGACGTCGGGGTCGTCCACCCGGAGCTCGGCGAGCCGGTCCTCATCGGTGCCCGCCATGAAATCCGGCAGGTCGGCACCGCTGCCGAAATCGTCACCGACGCCGCGGATCACCACCACCTTCACGTCGTCGTCCACCGTGGCGCCATGCAACAGGTCGGCATACCGGAGGCGTGCGGCCGACGTCGGCGCGTTGAGGTAGTCGGGACGATTGAACGTGATCGTCGCGATCTTGGAATCGGCGTCCTTCGCGTAGAGGACGATCTCCTCCGGCGTAGGGGGTTCGCCCGACGCCATCAGGCCGTCGCTTCGACGGCGCCGTGGCTTGGCGTCAACACCTCGCCGCCGCCATCGGTGATCAGCACGGCGTCCCTGGAAAACACTGCTCCAACACCTGATTGCCACACATATCCGGTGACCGCGATCACCATGCCCGGTTCCAGGCGCTCGGCGGCGCAGGTATCCGGCAGATCCGCCGAGACCACCGGCGGGTCGAAGCCGAGACCGAGACCGTGCGCGACTGGCGTCGCCGGCAGCGGCTCCCCCGCCGCCTCGTAGGCCGACAACAGATCGCCCGCCGATCCCCCGGGCTTGCATGCGTCGAGGAGGTGTTCCCACAAGGCATTCGAGCGCCAGAACAACTCGTCGGCCCTGGGGACGTCGCCCACCGGGAACGTCCGACCGACTTCGCCGACGTAGCCGTCGGCCAGCGCGCCTGCGGACAACGCGACCAGGTCGCCGTCTACAACCCGGCCGTCGGTCGAACCGCGACGCCAGGAGTGGTCCTTGGGCGTGATCCACGCCCCGTCCTGGGTTGCGGGCGTGGTGACACCGCCTGCTGCCATCGCTTCCAGAAGTGCGCCGGTCAACGACTGCTCGGTGACACCGGGCGCCAATTCCGACCGAGCCGCTTGCAACGCGTGGTCGGCGACCCCGAGCGCTCCGCGCAGCACGGCGATCTCGTCCGCCGTCTTGATGCGCCGTGCCGCGCGCAGGGCGGGCTCCGCGTCGACCAGCTCGGCGTTGGGAAACGCCATCGGCAACAGCTGCGCGAATGTCGGTGTCAGCGAATCGGTTCCGACGCGACGGAAGTCCGACGCACCGGGCAGTTTCTTCAGGACCTCGATGAGCGTCATCGGATTCCACGCCAACCCGTACAGGTGGTCGTGGGTGATCTCATCAGGGATGCCCTCGTCCCACGTGCTGTTCAGATGAATTTCGCCGGTCGATGCGATCACTTCGCAGATCGGGCCGAACGGCCGCGTACCCGCGACCCAGAGTTGTGGCGCCCCGGTGACGTAGCGGACATTGGCCTGCCGTCCGAGAACCAGAATGTCGATGTCGTGGGCCGCCATCTGTGCCAGCACCCGCTCACGACGGCCGCTGCGAAGAGCCTTGGGGTCCGGCAGAATCTCGGTGCCCATCAGGGGCGACCGTACGGCGCGTAGGGGTAGTCCGTGATGCGGGTGTTGCCGCCGTCGGTGATGACCACGATCTCCTCGCTTCGGTAGCCGCCGGTGCCGTCCTCCCAGACCACCGGCTCCAGAACCAACGTCATACCGGCGGGGAAGACGAAGTTGTCGTCGAACTCCTCACCGAGATCGGTTCCGATCATTGGCATTTCGGCCGCATTGGTGCCGATGCCGTGCCCCAGGTAGAAGTGCGGTAGCCATGGCTTCTCGCCACCGTTGGCGGCGATCGCGGCCCGGGCCAAATCCCCCGACGACGCGCCGGCCTTGGTGACAGCCAACACAGCGTCGAGTATTTCGCGCCATTTTTCATACTGGGCTTGCTGGCGGGTGGACACTTGCTCTCCGACGACCCAGGTTCGGCCAAAGTCCGAGCAGTACCCGTTGAAGGTGATGCTGACATCGGTCCACAACACGTCACCGCTGTGCAGCTCACGCTCGGTGGTCAGCAGGGGCAGGGCAAGATCACCGGTGGTGGTCCAGGTGCCCTCGGACTTAGTCCTCGGCATCACCTGCCAGATGGCCTCGAGCATGTTGGCGGTCGCACCAAGCTCGAAGGCTCGCCGGACGAACGCGGCCGACAAGTCGATCTGCCTCACGCCCGGTGCGAGCGACTTCTGCACGTCGGCGGCGGCTTCTTCGGTGATGCGGCAGGCCTTACGGATGCACGAGATCTGGTCGATGGTTTTGACCAGCTTCGCCGGACCGACGATCTGTGCGGCATCCGACGGCGGTCCAGAAGGGAACAGTTGGCTCTGTGCGCGTCGCATCGCGCCGGTCAGTTCATCGACGGCGACGATGGCTCCGGGCGGCAGCAGCTCCGCGAGTACCTTGCCGAAACACTGGACACCCTCGTCGAATTCGAGATACAGCGGTCCGTGGATGTGGTCGGTGGGCACCTCGCACCACGATGCTGACCCTTCGCGCAGCGGCATGAACAGGTGAGGGTGGTCGTCGTCGGCGAGCACGATCGCCACCGGACGCTCGACGTGCGAAAGTCCGGCGTCCAGCAGCGGCCAGCTGGCGCCCGTGGCGTAGACGACGTTGCCGTTGCCGAGCAGGACGAGTGCGTCGACACCCTTTTCCTTCATCGAATTACGCAGCCGCGCACCGCATTCGCGGTACATGCGCGCGGTATCCGGCAGGTCAGGAATGTCGAGGGCGGCGCTGCCCGGCGTCGCGAACGTGGTCATTCGACGCCCAGGAAGTTCTTGATGTTGGTGCTGACGATCTTCGTCGCGGCCTCGGGCCCCACGGCGTCCACGACGGTCTTCAGCGACTTCTCCGAGTATCCGAACGTCGACTCGTTGTGCGGGTAGTCCGACGACCACATGACGTTCTCCACGCCGATCTTGTCGATCAGCTCGAGCCCCAGCGGATCGACCATGAACGACGCGCTCATGTGATGGTTCCAGTAATGACGCACCGGATGCTCGGGTTGGTGGTTGAACATGTGCCGATAGGACGCCAGCATGTGCTCGGCATCCTGAAGTGCGGTTGGTACCCAGGCGATTCCGCCCTCGAACCAGCCGATTTTCAGTGTCGGATGCCGGTCGAGGATGCCGGAGAAGACGTACTTGGCGAACTGCTCGCGGAATGAGTCGACGTTGACCATCATGCCGACGACGACGCTGTTGTACTGGCACGGCGTCTTCGGCGGCGTCTCGCCGATGTGATGGCTGACCGGCACGCCCGCGGCCTCGATCTCGTCCCACACCGCGTCCATGTCGGTGCTGCCGTAGTCGTAGATGTTGCCGTCGTCGTCCTTGCCGGGGTTCAGCGGCAACAGGAACGTTTTTAGGCCCAACGACTTCAGCTCTTCGAGCGTGCTGCGGGTGCCCTTGGGGTCCCACCAGTTGATCAGCCCGACCCCGTAGAAGTGGCCGTTGCTGCGCTCCTGTAGATCGGCGATGTGCTCGTTGTAGATGCGGAACACCCGCTCGCGCAACGACTTGTCCGGGTAGTGGAACAGTGCCAGGACGGCGTTGGGAAACGCGAGTTCTTTGTCGATGCCGTCCTCTTTGAGTTCCCGGACTCGGGCCTCGATATTGTTCGTCGCGGCGCCGGCCAGATCGTCGTACTGCATGAGCACGCGCCCGAAATCGCCGCCGGTCCACGCCTTGCCCTTCATGCCGACCATGTAGGCGCCGTCTTCATACCAGATGCGCGGCGCCCCGCCCTTCAGTTCCTCGGGGAAGCGCTCGTAAAAGATGTCGTCGGCCACCGAGATGTGGTTGTCGGCGGAGAAGATCTCGGTGCCCGCGGGTAGGCCGTAGTCGCCGTTGGCGTGGCCTTTGCGGTATTTGGGTGCACCGAAGCCTTCTGGCGGATACAGCGTCTGTGTCGGGGTGGACATCGTTGGGACTCCAATCGGGCTGTGGAACTGAGGTTTTCGGTGGCTACCAGGCCACCGGAAGTTCGTAGACGCCGTAGGCGAGCCGGTCGTGTTTGAACGGCACCTCTTCGAAGGGGATGGCCAGCTTCATGGTTGGGATGCGTTTGAGCAAGGTGGGGAACACGATCTGCATTTCGGCGCGCGCCAGTTGCTGACCGACACACTGGTGACGGCCGTAGCCGAAGCCCAGCTGCTGTCCGACGTCGCGACCGAGGTCGAGCTTGTCGGGGTCCGGATACGTCGCCGAGTCCCAGTTGGCGGGCGCGAGATCCAGGATGATGCCCTCGCCGGCGCGGATGGTCTCGCCCGCGATCTCGATGTCCTCGATGGCGATACGCCGCTGCCCCGTCTGGATGATCGAGAGGTAGCGCATCAACTCTTCGACCGCGTTGGCAATGAATTTGGGATCGTCGGAATCGCGAAGCAGTGCAGCTTGTTCAGGGTTTTGCAGAAGCGCCAGGATGGCTATACCGATCATGTTGGCGGTGGTTTCATGGCCGGCGATCAGCAGCCCGGTGCCCAGCTGCGCGGCCTCCTTGACGCTGATTTCTCCTGCGGTAACCCGTTCGGCCAGGTCGGAAACCGCATCCTCTGACGGGTTTTCCATCTTCTTCTTGACGAGGTCGATCAGGTATTGGTGGAGGCTCATGGCCCCCTTTTGGCCCGCCTCCGCGGTCGCGTAGCGCGCCAGGCCGACGTTGGCGTGGTGCTGGAAGAACTCGTGGTCTTCATAAGGCACACCGAGCATTTCACTGATGACTCGGGTGGGCACCGGCAGCGCGAGCTTGGTGACCATGTCGGCGGGCTGCGGCCCGGCCAGGATCGCATCGATGCACTCGTCGGTGACCTCCTGGATCGCCGGCCGCAAACCCTCGACTCGCTTGAAGGTGAACGGTTTGGACAGCATCCGGCGGAACCGCGTGTGCTCCTCGGCATCGGAGGTGAACACCGACCGCGGCCGCTTGTGCACGGTGGAGAGCATGTGCTCGTTCCAGTGCGGGAAGCCGTCGAGGCGGTCGTCGACGCTGACCCGCGAGTCGGCGAACAGTTCGCGTGCCACTGCGTGTCCGGTGATCAGCCACGGTGTGCTGCCGTCCCAGATCCGCACCCGCGACAGCGGTTTCGTCTCGTTCATCTTGAGCATCTGAGCCGGCGGCGCGAACGGGCAACGCGCGTCGCGTTCCATCGGATACTCCGGAACCTCGGCGGCCACACCGGATGCCTCGGTGGTCAGGGTTTCGGACATAGGCTTTCGTTCATTCCTCGATGTCGATCGCCAGGGCCGGGCAGGCCGCGGCGGCTTTTCGGACGTCGTCTGCTTGCTCGGAAGGCGGGTTGTCATTGAGCAGGACCACCACGCCGTCGTCGTCGCGCTGGTCGAACACGTCGCCGGCGTTGAGCACGCATTGCCCCGACGACACGCACTTGTCTTGATCGACAGTCACTCTCATGTCACGGGTGTCTCCGTTACCGGCGCCTGCCAGAGCCCCACAATGGCGTCGATCAGGCCGGAGGCGACTGCGGCCCAGCTCGTCCGTGGGACGCCGTCACCGTCGGCGAAGGCGCGCTCGAAATCGGCACAGGTGTGCATCATCAGGTTGCGCACCATGATGTTGCGTTCGGTCACCACGGCAATCGGCAGTTCGGGCAGGCAGCGGGTGATGCCGTCGACGACCTGGACGAGCGACGGCGATGCGAGCGCGTCGCGGACCACGATCTTTTGGTACGCGGGGTCGGCCAGCGCCTGCGCGGCGAATCGCGCGTACCACGTCGGGTTGCCGAGTTGGGCCAGATGCTCGGTCAACGAGCACACCATGCAGGTGATCCAGTCCCGAAGCTCGGTCGACTCACCGATGCCGGCCACCATTCGCTCGAGCAGCCGCTCGATGGAGGCTCGGTGCTTCTGCTCGATCGCGCGGACGAGATCGGTCTTCGTGCCGAAGTGGTAGCCGACCGCTGCGTTGTTGCCCTGCCCCGCGGCCTCGCTGACCTGCCGATTCGACACCGCGAACACGCCATGTTCGGCGTACAGCCGCTCGGCCGCCTGCAGGATCGCCTCTTGCGTGCTGCTCGCCCGGTCGGCACGCACGGCTCTGGCTGTGGTCACCATCACAGTCAACTCGCTCTGAGGGATTAAGTCAAGCGACTGATTTAAATCTGCGCCAAGTCTCCGCGACCGTGCGTGTTTGCACACGACTCGCCGCGCCAAAACAACAGTCTGTGCACGCTCGCGGGCCACGACTGTCATGGTCTCGGCTTGCGAGTGATCACCTTGCCCGCCACCGTTCCGCCGTCGACCGGCAACACGGTGCCGGTGACGTAGCGGGACCGGTCGGTTGCGAAGTAGAGCGCGGCCTCGGCGACGTCGTCGGCGGTACCCTCGCGCTTCAGCGGCCGGTCGTTGCGCATCGTCTCGCGGATCTTCGCCTCGAATTCCTCCAGTTTCGCGAGGTCCTCCCCCGTAGCCGACTTGCGAACGATCGCGGTTCGGATGTTTCCCGGCGCGATGGCGTTGACACGAATCTCCCAGTGCGCCAATTCAATCGCAGCCGACTTCGTGAACTGGATGACCGCCGCCTTGGACGCCCGGTACGTCAGCACGCCACCGCCGGCCAGGATGCCGCCGATCGAGGTGATGTTGATGATCGACCCGCCGCCACCGGCGTCGCGCATGTGCCGCGCGGCGTCGCGCGTCCCCGCCATCACCGCCCGCAGATTGACCGCCATGACCTTCTCGAAGTCAGCGAAGTCGTCCTCGAAGATGCTGCGGTGCATGGTGCTCGATATGCCCGCATTGTTGACCATCACGTGCAGGCCGCCGAATTGCTCGACCGCCGTCGACACCAGGCCGCTGACCTGGTCGAGGTCGGCCACGTCGGCGTCGACGAAGTGGGCGTTGGCGCCGATGTCGCGTGCCAGCGCCGCACCCGCGTCGTGGTCGATGTCGCCGATGATCACTTTGGCGCCCTCGGCGGCGAAGCGCCGCGACAGGCCCTCGCCCAGCCCAGACGCGCCGCCGGTGACGATGGCGACCTTGCCCTTGAGTTCCTTGCTCACCTATGTGCATCCCTTCTCGCCCAAACCAACACATGGGCGCAAAAGTGCGAGTGAATTGCTCCAAAACGTCGATCTCGGCGGGGCGGCGAGCGTCATCGCATCGGACTCCCATCGCCGAGGAAATCCAAGAGCAGGGCGTTGACGGCGTCAGGCTGTTCGATCTGCGGGCAGTGGCCGGCCGCGTCGATGACGGCCGAGCGGCCCCGCGGGATCTGCGCGGCGATCTCGGCAGCCCACCCGGCCGGCAACAGTTTGTCGTCCGCGCCTTCGACGACCAGCGTCGGCACGGCAATGCGGTGGTACGCCCGCTTGCTCGACGGAAGCGGGGGCGGCCCGAGACCGGGCCTGCGGAACCTGGCCGCCGCCAACGCTTCCCACGCACCCGGCGCGATGCTTGACTCGTAGCGCCGCTGCACGTACGCCTCGTCGTTCGGGTAAGTGGGGTCGAAGAAGAGCGCCGCGACGATGCGCTGCATGCCGGGCAGCGTGGCGTCGTAGTCATACAGGGCCGCCGAGTGCTCGTTGCGCTGGATCTCGCCACCGCCGCAGATCATCACGAGATTGCGCGCGGGCAGCACGGGCGATTCCGATGTGGCGTCGACGAACAGGTTGATCGCACCCATCGAGTTGCCCACGAAGTGCGCGGCCGCGACGCCGACCGCATCGCAGAACCGGGCGATGTGCCGGATCCGCATGCCGCGGCCGTCGTTGAAGTCGATGACCTTGGCCGACTGGCCGAAGCCGAGCATGTCGGGTGCCAGCACGCGGTAGCGCTCGGCAAGCGCGGGAATGGTGCGTTCCCACGCCAGCTCCGCGCTGACCCCGAACTCGCCGCCGTGCAGGAGGACGAGCGGATCACCTTGGCCCGCTTCGAGATAGCCCGTGGTGAGCCCGTCGACCTGAAGCGTCCGGCGCTGGACCGAGGTCACGCGCTTTTCCACGCCGCTCGGGCATGGGCGAGCACCTGGGTCGCCAGCATGTCCAACTGTCCCCGGACCGCGTCGTCGGTCAGCTCGCCCGACTCGTCCCAGATCTTGTCGGCCGAGTTGATGGCGACGCCGAGCGGTGTCGGCCAGGCCCGCAACGCGTGGCCGATCGATCGCAACTGGCCGAGTGTGCCGACCGCCGCCTGCCAGCCGTACGCGCAGCTGATGCAGCCCCATGGTGTGTTGTCGAGATAGACCCGTGGGTCGTCGCGCAGATCCTCGATGTAGTCGAGCGCGTTCTTCACCAGTCCCGAGATGGCGCCGTGGTAACCGGGCGACCCGACGACAACGGCATCGGCGTCGCGAAGGGCGGCAACCAATTCGAGTGCCTTTGGGGTGCGCTCGAGTTTGTGCGGCGCGTACATCGGCAGGTTGAGCTCCGGGCCGCTAAAGAATCTCGTGCGTCCGCCCTGACGTTCGACAGACGCCAGGCAGTACCGCAGAGCACGTTCGGTCGACGAGTTGGACCGCAGAGTTCCGCCCAGTCCGACGACCAGTGGGGTGCCGCCAGTTGTGGTCGAGGTCATTTTGCCGTCATGCTCCTCGCGTCCGCATGTTGACACCTACTTGATCGCAATGGGATTCACCGGTGAGCCGACCGCGCCGGTCACGCGCAGCGGCGGCGCGATGAGCTGGAATTCGTAGACACCGTCGGCGGCGCAGTCGGCGGCAAGGGCGTTGAGATCCCAGTACTCACCGAGCATGAGGCCCATGTCACGCAGGCACAGCATGTGCATGGGTAAGAACACGCCGTCGACGCCCGGCACCGGGTTTTCCACCATCAGGTTGTCGGCTGCCACCGCGGCGACGTTATGGTCGTGCAGCCACGACGCACACGTCCAGTCCAGTCCGGCACCCGGTTCACCGCCATTTCCGGTCTGCAGAAAGCGTGCCCACCAGCCAGTCCGAACCAGCACGATGTCGCCGCTTTCGACAGTCACGCCCTGCCTGCGCGCCGCCTCGTCGAGTTCGGCCGGGGTGATGGGATCGCCGAGTTCGCAGAACGTCTCGACACCGCGCAGACGAACGATGTCGAGCAGCACGCCGCGCGAAGTGATGCCCTTGCCGTCCACCTTGTCGATACCGCAGTGATAGGCACCGAGGCTGGTCACCGAATCTGCTGGAAACCCGTTGTACAGCTTGTCTTCGTAATACACGTGCGACAGCGCGTCCCACTGGGTGGCGGCCTGCAGCGGCATGATGATGACATCGTCGTTGAAGCGCATCGGGCCGCTCGTCCAGTACTCGCTGAGCTGGGTTGCCGCGGGATTCTTCAGCCAGGACGGACCGTATTCCGCGAGAGCGCTTGCATCGCCACCGTCGATGGTCATCACGTGCAAGGGGTTCTGCCGAAAGTGAAAGGCACCCTGCGGACCTGACGAGCCGAAGTCGACTCCGAGCGGAAAGACCTTGCCATGCTTGACGAGGGTGGCGGCCTGCTGGACCTTGTCGTCTGTGATGAGGTTCAGCGTGCCGAGTTCGTCGGCGTCTCCCCACCTTCCCCAATTACGGACGTCGTCGGCGACGCGCCGAAAGTCATTCCAGTCGGCCATGGTCGGCACTCTTCCTCTCGTCCGAGATATCGCCGAACACCCGTTCGGCGACCGAGCCGCCGTCGACCCAGATCACCTCGCCGGTGATGTAGCGGGCCGCCGCACTGTTGAGAAACACCAAAACGCTGGCCTGCTCGTCGGGGTCGGCGGCCCGCCCCAGCGGTGTGGTGAAGGAGTCGACGAACTCCTGTCCGTACGCAGTGCGCAACTGGTCGAGAATCGGCGTATCGGTGACTCCCGGTGCCGTGCAATTGATCCGGATTCCCTTGGCTGCCAACGCAGTGACGTTGGCCATTCCGTAGAGAATGAGGGCCTCTTTGGCCAGCCGGTACCCGCCGCCGTCGGCCACGGGCCGCGGATGGCGCTCACACCATTCGATTCCTTCGGCCATCGTCGCGGTGTCCAACAGCCCGGCTGTGACGGCAGCGTTTTCGCGGTAGCCCGACGCCGCCAGCGACGACACGCTGGCGATCGCCGAGCCCGGGGGCATCGACGGAATCAGCGACTCCGTGAAGTGGCGGGTCCCCAGGAAGTTGATCGTGACGACCCGCAGCGGATCACCGATCCCCGAGGACACCCCTGCGACGTTGAACAGTGCATCGACCTGTCCGCCGATCCGTGCCACGGCCCCATCGATCGACGCTTCGTTGGACAGGTCGATCTCATGGAACTCCTTGAGCTGCAAAGCCGGACGATGCAGATCCAGGCCGACGACCTCCGCGCCCAACTCGGTGAGCTGTCGCGCGACGTGCTCACCGATTCCCGACGCGCAACCGCTGACGACTACCCGCCTACCGTCGTAGCGCCACAGATCGTCGATACGTCCCATGTCCTATTTACTTATCCGCGGAAGGGTTACGGCTGTCCCAGCCCTGTCCTGACTTCAACTTCGCGGCCGCGGCCTCGATCCCGGCATTCATCTCGTCCATCGCCAATGACACCTCGTTGGCGGTGTAGTTCTCGCGGCCGGTCGGCAGCCCGCCGAACGCGTAGGTCTCATCGAACTCCGGTGCATTCGAGGCGGGCCTGCGCGCCTCAGCCGCCTCGAGGATCGGCTCCATCCGCTTGGCCTTCTCGGCCGCCGACTTCTCATGGCGCTCAATGAATTCGGGCAGAACATCCGTGCCCATCAGTTCGATGGACTCCATCGTCTCCTCGTGACGTCGCGGGGTGAGTAGCAGGATCAGTTCGTCGACACCGCTTTCCTCGTAGCCGCGAAGGAACTCCCGCACGGTGGCGGGGCTGCCGATCGGCCCGCGATCGGGGCCGTAGACGATGCTGGGGTCCTTCTCGATCTCCTCGAGGTGGCGCTGCCACACCCCGGTCCGGCCCGGCGTATGCATGCCCGTCATGTAGTAGTGCATGATGCCGAACGCGAAGAAACCGCCGCCCTTGCCGAGCCGCTCGATGGCTTGCTCGTCGGTGGGCGCCACCATCATCGACAAGTCGCCGCCGATCGCCAGGATGTTCGGGTTCATCTGCGGCGTGACGGGCACGGCCGCTTCCTCGAACTCCTTGTAGTAGCCGTTGACCCGCTCGGCCAATGGTCCGGGTCCGGTATAGGCGAAACTCAGTGCGCCGAGACCTTTTTGCGCGGCCATGGACACCGACGCGGGCCTGGTACACGCCACCCAAACGGGCGGATGCGGCTTCTGCAGCGGCTTGGGCACCACGTTGCGTGGCGGCATCTCGATGTGCTCGCCCTTGAACCCGGTGAAGGGCTCCTCGATCATGCAGCGAATCGACACCTCGAGCGCCTCTTCCCACATCTTGCGCTTGTCCGCGGGGTCGATGCCGAATCCGCCGAGTTCACCTACCGAGGACGACTCGCCGGTGCCGAATTCGACGCGGCCGTTGGAGATCAGGTCGAGTGTCGACACCCGCTCTGCGACCCGCGCCGGATGGTTGACTGCCGGGGGCAGATGCATGATGCCGAAGCCGAGCCGAATGTCGCGGGTGCGCTGGCTGGCTGCAGACAGGAAGATCTCGGGCGCCGTCGAATGGCAGTACTCCTCGAGGAAGTGGTGCTCGGTCAGCCACACGGTGGAGAACCCGGCCTTGTCAGCGGCTTCCACCTCGTCGAGGCCGTCCTGGAAAAGCTTGTGCTCGTCGTCGTCACTCCACGGCCGCGGCAGCGGGAATTCGTAGAACAGCGAGATCTTCATTTGGTTACCTTTCGATGCGAATCGAGTGCCGAATCAGTCGTGGTGCCATCGCTTTCCGGCAGCTGGTCTGCGATGTGCTTGGCGGCGACGTAGCCGAAGGTCATGGCGGGGCCGATGGTCGCGCCCGCGCCGGCGTAGCTGCGACCCATGACGGCGGCTGAGGTATTGCCGACGGCATAAAGGCCCTTCACTTCCGTGTCGTCGGCACGCAGCACGCGGGCGAACTCGTCGGTCCGCAAGCCGCCCGACGTGCCGAGATCACCGAGCACGATCTGGAACGCGTAATACGGCGGGTTGCCGAGCGGGTAGAGATTGGGGTTCGGCAGCTTGGGATCGCCGTAGTAGTTGTCGTAGGCCGAATCACCCCTGTTGAAGTCGTCGTCGTGGCCTTTGCGCGCCAACTCGTTGAAACGCGCGGCGGTCTGCCGGAGCGCTGCGGGTGGCACGCCGATCTTGGCCGCGAGTTCTTCGAAACTGCCGGCTTCCTTGACGATTCCCGATTCGAGCCAGGCCCTGGGCACCTTCCACCCGGTCGGCACCGGCGCGAACGGCACCTTCGGAACAGGCAGATGCCCCGCCACCACATACCGATGGAAGGAGCGGATGTCGGTGATCAACCAGCACGGAATGTGGGTGACGCCGGAGTTCTGCCCCTCGATCATCGCGTGCGCGAAGTCCATATAGGGGGCGGCCTCGTTGATGAACCGCTTGCCCTCGCCGTTGACCACGAACTGCGCCGGCATCATCCGTTCGTTGAGCATGAACTGCAGACGGCCGTCGGGCCAGCACATGGCCGGGAACCACCAGGCCTCGTCGAGCAGATCGGTCGAGCCGCCGACCTTCTCGCCCGCGCGGATGCCGTCACCCATGGAGGCGGGATTGCCGAAGCTCCAATCCTTCTCCAGTACCGGCAGATGCTGTCTGCGCCACTCCATGTCGTGGTCGAATCCGCCTGCGGCGAGGATAACGCCGCGGCGGGCACCGATGCGTTGCTGCCGCCCGTCGCGCTCCACGACCGCACCCACCACGGTCCCCTCGACATCGGTGATCAACTCCGTCATCGGCGCATTCAGCCACAGCGGGATACCGTGCTCCTGCATCGCCATCCGCAACCGCGCGGCCAGCGACTGTCCGATCGCGGCCATCCGATCGCCGAACACCCGCGCTCGAAACATTCGCCAAATCAACTTGATCAGAACCGCTTTGCCACGCCAGTTCTGCCGCACCTGGTAGAAAAGCCGAAGGTCCTTGGGTGCGAACCAGATTCCTCGTGGCGCCAACGCGAGTGGCTGCAGCAGGTTCTGCTCTTCGTCGCCGAGCTTGCGCAGGTCGAGCGCCGGCACGTTGATCGTGCTGCCGAGCGCCGAGCCGCCGGGGAGTTCTGGGTAGTAGTCGGCGTAACCAGGCTTCCAGACGAACTCGAACCACTGACTGCGTCCCTCGAGGAATTCCATCATCTCCGGTGCCTTGTCCACGTATTGCCGCAGCCGGGCTTCGCTGACGAGGCCGTCGGTGATCGTCTTCAGGTAGGTGAAAACGTCGTCGGGATCGGGGACGTAACCCTCTTTGCGCTGTGACGGGGCGCCGGGCACCCAGATGCCGCCGCCGGACAGCGCGGTGGAACCTCCGAAGTGGGCCGACTTCTCGACGACGAGCGTGTCGAGGCCGGCGGCGTCGGCGGTGAGCGCGGCCGTCATACCGCCGCCACCCGATCCGACGACGAGAACGTCGACGGCCACGTCGAATTCGGTCGCCGTCATGACACCGGCACCCCCGTACGTACGGCGAATCCCGCAATGAGTTCCGGTGCCGCCCGGTAGAACCGATTCTCGGTTCGGTAGGCGCCCTGCGCGGCAAGGGCTGCAAACGCCGCAACCCAGGTGCGAACCTCGTGCGCCGAGTTGCCCGCCTCATGCGCAATCCATGACGTCGACCAGTCGTCGACGTCGGACAGGTGGCCGCTGTCAACGATTTCGAGGAACCGGCTATCCCATTCGGGATTGAGGGGTTGCAGCGTGCTCTCGCCGTGGGCGAAGTCGTGAGCCGCCTGGATCACCGCGGTTTGGCGCCGCTGGCGCTGCTCGGTCGACATCGGCTCGCCGAGCACGATGCGCCCGTGCGCGGCAGGCGGTGCGGTGGCGAGCGTCGGCACGGGCGGATCGTGCGACAGGCCGCCCGAGCCGACGATGAGCACCCGCTTGTCCAGCGTCGCAAGGTATTTCCCGATAGCTGTTCCGAGGGCGCGCGAGCGACGCATTGGCCCGAGGGGTGCGGCGACCGAGTTGATGAAGACGGGGATGACCGGGCGTGCGGCGGCGTCACCGAAGAGAGTCTGCAGCGGCTGGACCGTGCCGTGGTCGACATCCATGCTGGCCGAGATCGCGACGTCGACGTCGGCGCCGAGCACCGATTCCGCCATGGCGGCGGCGAGGTCCTCGGGGACGTCAAGCGGACCGGCCTGAGTGCCGTAATCACCGACCCCGGTCGCCTTCGTGCTGATGCAGAACGGCGGCATCATGCGGTAGAAGACACCGTTGTAGTGGTCCGGCGAGAAGATGACGACCAGCTCGGGATCGAAGGCACGCACGAAGTCTCGGGCAGCGGCCAGGGCAGCGTTGATCGCGTCAAGCAGATCCTGCGACGGTCCCGGAAGATTCAGAAGTGGGCTGTGCGACATGCAGCACAGGGTCAGCGCCATCGGAATTCGAGCCTCCTCCCTGAGTCATGTAGAGAACCGTGAACAGTGACGCGCTCAGTTCAGCCGCGCGTTGAGCGATGCAGGCACCCGCGATGCACCGGTCAGGGCGCAGGAACAGCACGGAGTCGGTCTGCGCGTCGAACCACGCCTTGAGGGCACCCGTGCGGTCACCGACGACCACCACGTCTGGATCGTCGTGGCCGGTCCAGTGCAGCTGCGTCATCGGCCGTGCCGCAACGAATCTCGCGCCCAGCGCCTTCCATCGTCCGAACGCGTCGTCGCCCAGCAGCGCGCGGGGGTTGTTGCTCCAGCACAACACGGCAAACCCGGTGCCGAGCACATCGTCGAGGAGCACGTTCTGCTGACCGCGCGTGTCGACGCGGGGTTGGATGAACAGCGTGCCCGTCGGCGAGGACTCGACGCGCGGTTCGCCGTGATAGACCGCACCCTGCTCGTAGCGGGGCATCGGCTTGAACCGCATCTCGAGCACGTAGCGTTTGAGGGTCGGCACCAGCGATGCCGCGTGAATCACCCTGTCGCGCAAGGCGGCGACTCTGCGGTTCGTCGGCGAAATCACGCGGCCGACCATCGTGGACAAGTCGATCATCGCCCTCGCGTGCTTGCGCCGCTCGACGTCGTAGCTGTCCAGCAGCGCGTCGTCGGCCTGGCGCTTCACCACTGCCGCGAGCTTCCAGCCCAGATTGGCGGCGTCGCGGATGCCGCTGTTGTAGCCCTGGCCCTGCCATACCGGCATCAGGTGTGCGGCGTCGCCTGCGATCATCAGTCGTCCCTGCCGGAAGGTGCCGGCGATTCGGGAGTGGTGGGTGTAAACCCGATGCCGGATGATGTCTACCCGCTCGGGATCGGGAACCATCCGGGCCAGCATGCGGCGAACGAACGCGGGGCTGTCG
>LZSH01000440.1 GCA_001665255.1 Mycobacteriaceae bacterium 1482268.1
CCGACGAGGCCGACGGTGATGCGGTAGGTGAAGTCGACTTTGGGCCGCTCGCGCAACCGGTCGCGCCACCGGGCCCAGCGGCGCTTGGTCGCCGACCACCGCGATGTCGTGTCGTCTGTCATGGCTGACCCGGGTTGAGCTTGACGAACAACGCCTCGGCGTCGCAGA
The DNA here is from genome assembly GCA_001665255.1 of Mycobacteriaceae bacterium 1482268.1. Lineage (GTDB taxonomy): Bacteria > Actinomycetota > Actinomycetes > Mycobacteriales > Mycobacteriaceae > Mycobacterium. The sequence continues at coordinate 169 of LZSH01000440.1, forward strand.
GCAACGTGTCCCCGTCGCGCAGTCGCCCGGCGACGAAGATCTTGCGACCCTCGGATCGGTCGATCCTGGCGTCGACCTGCAGATCCTTCTCGATGGGGGCGATATTGCGGTAGTTCACGTGCAGGTAGGCCGTGCGCTGTTTGAAGCCGCGGGTGAGCCGGAACGCGGCGAAGCCGAGCACCGAATCCCACATCTGTGCCAGCGCGCCGCCGTGCACGGCCCCGTTCCGGCCGAGGTGGTAGCGGCGAAAGCGCACCACCCCGTCGATCTCGTCACCGCTGGTGGTCAGTTCGGTGGGCACCTGCATGATATTGCCGCGGTTGGGCAGATCCATGCGCCTGCCCGACGGTGTGGTCCATTCGTCGGCCTCGTACGGGGCCAGCAGTCCTGACACCGCCTCGACCATGTCGGCCGCCTCGGTGATCACCTCGTCTGGCGCGTCGGCGGCGCGCTGGCACAGATGTGGGATTCGGTGCTCGGCTTCGCCGCGTTCCGGCTCACCCGCGGCTTCAAACAGC
>LZSH01000441.1 GCA_001665255.1 Mycobacteriaceae bacterium 1482268.1
GCCGCGGCGGCGGCGGGTGCCGCGCCGAACATCGGCCGTGGCAACACGGGCTGCGGGGTGGGTATCGACGCGTTCGCATCTCCCATCGCGGCCCAGGCGATCATGCCGCCCTTGACGACCGCGTGCGGCCTGACACCGAAGAACGCGGGTTCCCACAGCACGAGGTCGGCGAGCTTGCCGACCTCGACGGAACCGATCTCGGCGTCCAACCCATGCGCGACGGCCGGGCAGATGGTGTATTTCGCGACGTAGCGCCGAACGCGGTTGTTGTCGGCGCCCCGGCCGTCTGCGCCGTCACCGTCGGCGGCACCGCGACGGCGCTTCATCACGTGTGCCGTCTGCCAGGTGCGCAGCACGACCTCGCCGATGCGGCCCATCGCCTGGGCGTCGCTGCCGATCATCGAGATGGCGCCGATGTCGTGCAGGAGGTCTTCGGCTGCGATGGTCGACGGCCGGATGCGGCTCTCGGCGAACGCGAGATCCTCTGGGACGCTGGGGTTGAGGTGGTGACACACCATCAGCATGTCGAGGTGCTCGTCGAGAGTGTTGACGGTGTGTGGGCGGGTCGGGTTCGTCGAACTCGGCAGCACGTGGGACTCGGCGGCGACCGTGATGATGTCCGGTGCGTGCCCCCCGCCGGCGCCCTCGGTGTGATAGGCGTGGATGGACCGACCGGCGATCGCGCCGAGCGTGTTCTCGACGAAGCCCATCTCGTTGAGGGTGTCGGTGTGGATATTGACCTGCACACCGGATGCGTCGGCAACCGTCAGACACGCGTCGATCGCCGCGGGCGTTGTCCCCCAGTCCTCATGCAGCTTGAAACCCGCTGCGCCTGCGCGCAATTGCTCCCACATCGCTTCGGTGCTGACCGTGTTGCCCTTGCCGAGCAAGGCGACGTTCAACGGCCAACCATCGAGCGACTCGAGGATGCGAGCCAAGTGCCAGCCACCGGGTGTCACTGTCGTCGCCTTGCTGCCCTCCGCCGGTCCCGTCCCACCCGCGACGATGGTGGTGATGCCGCCGCCGAGCGCCTCCTCCATGATCTGAGGGCAGATGAGGTGGACGTGACAGTCGATAGCGCCCGCAGTGACGATCCGGCCGTTGCCCGCGATGATCTCCGTCGAGGGGCCGACGATGAGGTCGGGATGGACTCCGGTCATGGTGTCCGGGTTGCCGGCCTTGCCGATCGCCGCGATACGGCCGTCGCGAATCCCGATGTCGGCCTTGATGATTCCCCAGTAATCAATGATCACAGCGCCGGTGATGACGGTGTCTGGCGCTCCGTCGGCTCTGGTCGCGCGGCCTTGGCCCATCGACTCGCGCAGCACCTTGCCGCCGCCGAACACGGCCTCGTCGCCCGCCAGCCCGGGACCGCCGCTGCGGTCTTCGGTGATCTCGACGAACAGATCGGTGTCTGCCAGCCGGATCCGGTCGCCGGTCGTCGGACCGAACAGGGCGGCGTATCGAGCTCTCGACAGTTCGCCCATCAGGCGTCCAGCCGGCCCGGCGGGTCCAAGGTCAGCCCGTGCACTTCGCGGGTGCCGCCCAGCGGAACCAGCGAAACATGCTGGACGACACCGGGTTCGAAGCGCACCGCGGTGCCCGCCGGGATATCGAGCCGATGGCCGTGTGCCCCGGCACGATCGAAGTCCAGCGCCGCGTTGGCCTGCGGGAGATGGACGTGGCTGCCGACCTGCACGGGACGGTCGCCGGTGTTGACGACATCCATCGTCACGCGCTGCGCGCCTGCATTGATGGCGATATCGCCCTCGCCGTAGACGATCTCCCCGGGAATCATGGAATCGGGTGATGGACGGTAACCAGTTTGGTGCCGTCGGGGAATGTCGCCTCGACCTGCACGTCGTGCAGCATCTCGGGGACGCCCTCCATGACGTCGTCGCGGCCGAGCACCTCGCGGCCGCTTGCCATCAATTCCGCGACGGTGCGGCCGTCGCGGGCGCCCTCGAGCAGGTGGTCGGTGAGCACGGCGACCGCCTCGGGGTGGTTGAGGCGCAGGCCGCGTGCGCGACGGCGCCGGGCAAGATCGGCGGCATAGGAGATCAGCAACCGATCCTGTTCGTGCGGGGTCAGACGCATAGTTGGGGATGCTGCCACGGGTCGAGCGAATCCGCAGCCCGCTGGGCTGCGTTACTCGGGCGGGAGGTTCTGCAGCCGCACCTGTCCGCGTGCCACCACGCGATCGCTGTCATCGGTGATCGTGATCAGCCACAACTGCTGGCGCCTGCCCCGGTGGATCGGCGTCGACACCGCGGTCACCGTGCCCGCTCTGATCGCTCGGAGGAAGTCGGTGTTGTTGTTGACGCCGACGACCGTGCCGCCGCCGTTCTCGTTCAGCCAGACCGCTCCGGACACACTCGCCAGGCTTTCGATGATCGAGCAGTACACGCCGCCGTGCACGATTCCCCACGGCTGCAACAGCTTGTCGGTGATCTCCAGGCGGACGGTGCCGCCGTCGGGCGTGAGTTCGACATACTCCAGACCGAGTTCGCTGTCGAACCCCTTGCCGAGATCGGATGGTGGTGCAGTGGACACGCCCACGTGTCTACACGGTGAAGTCCCCACGACCGCAGTGGGCCTCGCGTTAGCGTCGGGCATGGGCAAAAGTGTCAAGGAATTAGTGGCTGCGGCCAATGCGGTGGTGCCACGCATCACGCCTGAAGAAGCGCGGCAGAAGATCGAAGCGGGCGCACTCGTCGTAGACGTGCGTGACGCCGCCGAGGTGGACAAGAGCGGCAAGGTTGCCGGCGCCGTGCACATCCCGCGCGGAATGGTCGAGTTTCGGGCCGACCCCGATACGCCGTACTACGACAAGAACTTCGACAAAGACAGGCCGGTCGTCCTGTACTGCGCGTCGGGCGGCCGCGCGGCGCTGGCGGGACAGGCGCTCAAGGAGATGGGCTATGGCGAGGTCTACAACCTCGGGGGGTTCACCGACTGGGCCGACAGCGGCGGGGCCGTAGACCAGCCCTGACGACATAGTGAGCGGGCCCCGCGCCAATGGCGCGGGACCCGCCCGTGAAGTGGACCGGGGGTCCTGCAGCCCTCAGGACTCCGGCTCGGTCCGATGGATCTGTAAGCAGAATAGGCAAGGCTGCCCTAATTAAGCAAGGCCTTCCCCTCGCGTACTCGGGAGCCGCCGCGTACCGGCAGCCCGAATCCGACGAGTGTGTCGAGGACGGCTTGCGCGCGTCGCATGCTCGTCGCCTCGCTGGATCTGGCCAACAGTGGTACGTGCGTGGCGGCACCGACCACGGCCGCGCCGACGATGTGCCACATGGACGCCTGCGAGATCGCCCCGCCGCTCACCTCGGCGATCCTGGCGAACAGGGGCGCGAGACCCCGGTGACTGCGGTGGGCAACCCATGTCGTCAACGCGGCCTCGCTCGGCAGCCGGACGATGCCGTCTCGGACAAAGTGCCCGGCGCCCAACTCGCTGCGGTCGCGGAGTCTGCGCTCCTGGAAGAACGGATCATCGGGCAGCGCTCGCAACGTCGGATCGACGACGCCGACCCAGTCGATCGCGCCCTCGGAATCCACGTGGACCCAGAGGTTTTCCAGCCCCGTGTCCCACGCCCGGCCCTCCAACACGAGAAGCGGTATCACCCGGCCGATGACGACGTGGGCCATCGTGGTGGCCAGCTGCTGGGCGGCGGCCACCGGGCTACCCATCTCCAGCGCACCAAGAGCAAACATCTCTGCGAGCCGATCAGTGGTGACCCCTTCCTGCAGTGGCCACCACCGGCGCCGGCTCAGGTCGGACATCACCGCGACGCCGTACACCCGCGGGCACTCCGGATACAGCTGCCGCAGCCGCCTGCTGGACTCGTGCACTGGCAGTGTTCGCGCGATTGCCATCCCTGCAATCAGCGGGTCGTCGACCGCGACAGTCATGACGCCTCCAAGTAACTTAGGTTAGCCTTACTATAGCTACGACCGAGCACGTGACCAGTCCCTGTGACTGGACTCACAACACGCAACGGAGGAGGCGATGAGCGGTGCTTAAGCGCCGAGCCGACGCTGAAAACCGAAGACTCCCATTTGGATACGACGCACGGTAGTAACGGCGTAGTACCCTTGATGAATCGCTCGTGTGGAGATGAACGGAAAATGGCCAAGTTGACGCGTCTAGGGGACCTCGAACGCGCGGTGATGGACCACCTGTGGGCATCCCGCGAGCCTCAAACCGTGCGCCAGGTGCACGAGGCGTTGTCAGCACAACGCGATCTGGCCTACACGACGATCATGACCGTGCTCCAGCGGCTCGCCAAGAAGAACCTCGTCGTCCAGCACCGCGACGACCGCGCCCACCGGTATGCACCGACACACGGCCGCGACGAGCTCGTCGCGGGACTCATGGTCGACGCTCTGGACCAGGCCGCGGACTCCGGTAGCAGAGAAGCCGCGCTTGTCCATTTCGTCGAGCGGGTCGGCGCCGGTGAGGCCGCCGCCCTTCGGCGGGCGCTCGCCGAGTTGGAGACCAAACACCAAATGCCCCCGCCTAGTGGCGGTCCGGCCGGTCACTGAGGGACACTGACAGGGTGTCCGCCCTGGCCTTCACCGTCGTCGCGCTGCTTCTGGTCGGACCCGTTCCGGCCGTGCTGGCCCGGGCGACATGGCCGATGCGGGCACCGCGGGCCGCCATCGTCCTGTGGCAGTCCATCGCGCTGGCAGCGGTGCTCTCGGCATTCAGCGCGGGTATCGCCATCGCCAGCCGGCTGTTCGTGCCCGGTGCCGACGGCAGGCCGACGGCGACCATCACCAGCGAGATCGAAGTGCTCGGCTGGCCGCTGTGGATCGCCTACGTGCTGGTGTTCGCGCTGACCCTGCTGATCGGCGCCCGTCTGATGCTCGCCGTGATCCAGGTGGCGATCGCGACGAGGCGCCGCAGGGCGCGTCACCGCATGGTGGTCGACCTGGTCGGCCGGTCGCAGAAGAGCTGGCTGCGCATCCTCGACGTCGACCAGCCCCTGGCCTACTGCCTGCCCGGTGTGCGCAGCCGCGTCGTGGTCAGCCAAGGGACGCTCACCGCCTTGGCGGACAGCGAGGTCACGGCGATCCTGTCTCATGAACGCGCCCATCTGCGCGCCCGTCATGACCTGGTGCTCGAGATGTTCACCGCCGTGCACGCCGCGTTCCCCCGGTTTGTCCGGAGTGCGAACGCCCTGGACGCGGTGCGGCTGCTCATCGAGTTGCTCGCTGACGACGCCGCGGTACGTGCCGCGGGACCCACTCCCCTGGCCCGTGCCCTGGTCGCGTGCGCGGAAGGCCGCGCCCCTGCAGGTGCCCTGGCGGCGGGCGGACCGACGACCGTGCTGCGGGTGCGACGCCTCGGCGGCCGCGGCAACAGCATCGCCGTGGCCGCCGGCGCCTACCTCGCGGCGGCGGCCGTGCTCGTCGTGCCGACCGTCGCGCTCGCTGTGCCGTGGTTGACCGAGCTCCATCGGCTCTTCATCGCGTAGGCTCTGCCGTTCTGGATCAACGAAATCAGCTTCGTCACAACAAAACAACGAAAGGCTCTAGTCTGTGAGCTCGTCCGAATCAACCAATGGCACCGCGCAGATCGGCGTCACCGGCCTGGCTGTGATGGGGTCCAACATCGCGAGAAACTTCGCCCATCACGGCTACACCGTCGCCCTGCACAACCGATCCGCGGCCAGGACCGACGCGCTGCTCGCCGAGCACGGGTCCGAGGGTCAGTTCGTGCGCACCGAGACCATGGCCGAGTTCGCGGCCGCGCTGCAGAAGCCGCGACGCGCCCTGATCATGGTCAAGGCCGGCGATCCGACCGACGCCGTCATCAACGAGCTCGCCGACGTCTTCGAAGAAGGCGACATCATCATCGACGGCGGAAATGCCTTGTACACCGACACCATTCGCCGGGAGAAGGCCATGCGGGAGCGCGGCCTGCACTTCGTCGGCGCGGGCATCTCCGGCGGCGAGGAGGGCGCGCTGAACGGCCCGTCGATCATGCCGGGCGGGCCGGCAGAGTCGTACGAGTCGCTCGGCCCGCTGCTCGAGGAGATCTCCGCGCATGTCGACGGTGTACCGTGCTGCACCCACATCGGCCCCGACGGCGCAGGCCATTTCGTGAAGATGGTGCACAACGGCATCGAATACTCGGACATGCAGCTCATCGGCGAGGCCTATCAGCTTCTGCGCGACGGCCTCGGCAAGTCCGCCGGTGAGATCGCCGATGTCTTCGACGAGTGGAACAAGGGTGATCTCGACAGCTTTCTGGTCGAGATCACCGCGCAGGTGCTGCGCCAGACCGACGCGCGCACCGGAAAGCCGCTCGTCGACGTGATTCTCGACGAGGCCGAGCAGAAGGGCACCGGCCGCTGGACGGTCAAGTCCGCGCTGGACCTCGGTGTGCCCGTCACGGGCATCGCCGAGGCTGTGTTCGCTCGCGCGCTGTCCGGATCGGTGGCTCAACGCAAGGCCACCACCGGCCTGGCATCCGGCGATCTCGGCGAAAAGCCCAGCGACGCAGAGAAATTCACCGCCGACGTCAGTCAGGCGCTGTACGCCTCCAAGATCATCGCCTACGCGCAGGGCTTCAATCAGATCCAGGCGGGCAGCGCCGAGTACGACTGGGGCATCACCCCCGGAGACCTCGCCACCATCTGGCGCGGCGGCTGCATCATCCGGGCGAAGTTCCTCAATCGCATCAAGGAGGCGTTCGACGAGGACCCGGAGCTGCCGACGCTGATTGTCGCGCCGTACTTCCGCAGCGCCATCGAGTCGGCGATCGACAGCTGGCGCCGGGTCGTGGTGGCGGCCACCCAGCTCGGCATCCCGATCCCCGGCTTCAGCTCGGCGCTGTCGTACTACGACGCGCTGCGCACCGAGCGGCTGCCTGCGGCGCTGACCCAGGGTCTGCGCGACCTCTTCGGCGCCCACACCTACGGCCGCATCGACGAGGATCGCGACAAGAAGTTCCACACGCTGTGGAGCGGGGACCGCAGCGAAGTCCCCGCCTGACCATCCGCGTCACCAACCCTCGAGACTGCTGGCAGATCGCGAAATGGCGCCGAACGGCGATCTCCCCGCAGTTTCGCGGGAAAACTAGACTGGTCGACGATGAAATTTCTCGATGGCCAGAAGCCGCTGTATGACCTGACCTACGACGACGTGTTCATCGTCCCGGGCCGGTCGGACGTGGCGTCACGGTTCGACGTCGACCTGTCGACCTCCGACGGTTCTGGCACCACCATCCCTGTCGTCGTCGCCAACATGACCGCGGTCGCAGGCCGCCGGATGGCAGAGACGGTGGCCCGCCGCGGCGGCATCGTCGTCCTGCCGCAGGATCTCCCGATCTCCGCGGTCAAGCAGACGGTCGACTTCGTCAAGAGCCGGGACCTCGTCGTCGACACCCCGGTGACGCTGGTTCCCGACGATTCGGTGTCCGACGCGACCGCTCTTATCCACAAACGCGCACACGGTGCGGCGGTGGTGGTGTTCGAGGGCCGCCCCATCGGCCTGGTCACCGAGGCCGGCTGCGTCGGTGTGGACCGCTTCACCCGGGTACGCGACGTCGCCATCACCGATTTCGTCACCGCGCCCGTGGGCACCGATCCCCGCAAGGTCTTCGACCTGCTCGAACACGCCGCCGTCGACGTGGCGGTGATGACCGATGCGGACGGCACCCTCGCTGGTGTGCTGACCCGCACCGCCGCGATCAGGGCGGGCATCTACACCGCTGCCACCGACTCGAACGGCCGGCTGCGCGTCGCAGCGGCCATCGGCATCAACGGCGACGTCGGGGCCAAGGCCCGTGCGCTGGCCGAGGCGGGTGCCGACCTGCTCGTGGTCGACACCGCCCACGGGCATCAGGTCAAGATGCTGGATGCGATCAAGTCGGTGGCCTCGCTCGACCTGGGCCTGCCGCTGGTGGCGGGCAACGTGGTGTCGGCCGAGGGCACCCGTGACCTGATCAGCGCCGGCGCGTCCATCGTCAAGGTCGGCGTCGGGCCGGGTGCGATGTGCACCACCAGGATGATGACCGGCGTTGGCCGTCCGCAGTTCTCGGCCGTCGTCGAATGTGCTTCGGCAGCAAGACAACTAGGCGCGCATGTATGGGCGGACGGCGGTGTCCGTCATCCCCGCGACGTCGCCCTGGCGCTGGCGGCGGGCGCGTCCAACGTGATGATCGGGTCGTGGTTCGCGGGTACCTACGAGTCACCGGGCGACCTCATGCGCGACCGCGAGAATCAGCCGTACAAGGAGAGCTACGGGATGGCCTCCAAGAGGGCGGTGGCCGCGCGCACTGCCGGCGACAGCCAGTTCGACCGGGCCCGCAAGGCGTTGTTCGAAGAGGGGATCTCCACGTCGCGGATGGGCCTCGACCCGTCCCGCGGCGGTGTGGAGGACCTGCTCGACCACATCACCTCCGGCGTGCGCAGCACATGCACGTACGTCGGTGCCGCCAACCTCGCCGAGCTACACGACAAGGCCGTGCTGGGCGTGCAGTCGGCGGCCGGGTTCGCCGAGGGGCACCCGCTGCCCACCGGCTGGTGACTGAGTCGAGCGCACCCGACGGGCTAACATGGGACTTTCACCGGTCCTGACACAGAAAGGCAACTTGTGCCGCAGGCACCCGTTGAGGCCGTGAGCTTTCGGGCCGAGGGGCCAGCCCCGGCAATGCCGGGAAATGTGACTGGAGCCGAACCCGACGGCGACCCCTCTTCTAGCCGGCCGGGCCCGCGGTCCGGCGCCCCTTCCACGAGGAAGCGATGAGCCTCGTCTACACCCTGTTGGCGCTGTTGGCCTTCATCATTCTCACGGCGGGCACAGCGGTGTTCGTCGCGGCCGAGTTCTCGCTGACCGCCCTTGAACGCAGCACGGTCGACTCCAACGCCCGCACCGGCGGCACCCGCGATCATCTGGTCCAGCGTGCCCATAAGACCCTGTCGTTCCAGCTGTCCGGCGCGCAGGTCGGCATCTCGCTGACCACGCTGATCACCGGCTATCTTGCCGAACCGCTGATCGCCACGCTGCTCGAACCCGTCTTCGCGGGGCTGGCACTGACCGAGAACATCGCAGGCGGCCTCGCGCTGGCACTGTCGCTGCTGATCGCTACGTCGGTCTCGATGGTTTTCGGTGAACTGGTCGCGCAATACCTCGCAGTGGCCAAGCCGGTGGAGACGGCCCGTATGGTGGCCGGCCCGCAGGTGATGTTCTCGGTGTTGTTCACCCCGCTGATCAAGCTGACGAACGGCACCGCGAACTGGATCCTGCGCCGGCTCGGTATCGAACCCGCCGAGGAGCTGCGTTCGGCTCGCTCTCCGCAGGAACTCGGGTCGCTGGTGCGTAACTCCGCGCGCCGCGGCGCCCTCGACCCGATCACCGCTGCCCTGGTGGACCGCTCGCTGCAGTTCGGCTCGCGGACCGCCGAGGAGCTGATGACGCCCCGATCCAAGATCGAGGTACTGCAGGCCGAGCAGAACGTCGCCGACCTGGTCGAGTTGGCGATGGAGACCGGCCACTCCCGTTTCCCGATCGTGGAGGGCGACCTGGACGAGACCATCGGGCTGGTGCACGTCAAGCAGGTCTTCGAGGTGCCGCCGGAGGACCGGCCGCGCACCGGGCTCGCCGGTCTGGCCACCCCGGTGCCGGTGGTGCCCTCGACGCTCGACGGCGACGACGTCATGGCCGAGATCCGGGCGAGCGGGCTGCAGACCGTGCTGGTCGCCGACGAGTACGGCGGAACCGCGGGCATGGTGACGATGGAAGACCTGATCGAGGAGATCGTCGGCGACGTGCGCGACGAGCACGACGACGTGACCCCCGACGTGTTGCGGATGAGCCGCGACAGCTGGCGGGTGTCGGGCCTGCTGCGCATCGACGAGGTGGCCGGAACCGTCGGATTCCGCGCTCCCGAAGGCGAATACGAGACCATCGGCGGCCTGGTGATGCAGGAACTCGGTCACATCCCCAAGCCCGGTGAGGCGGTCGAGCTGACGGCGTTCGATCCCGACGGCCCGCTCGACGATCCCTTGCGCTGGCTGGCCACGGTGGTGCGGATGGACGGCAGGCGCATCGACCTGCTCGAGCTGACCAAGCTCGGACGCCGCCGCGACATCGACGACGAAAACGGTGGGCGCTGATGGGCGACATCTTCGGCGTGCTGCTCACAGTGTTGCTGCTCGCGGCGAACGCCTTCTTCGTCGGCGCCGAGTTCGCCTTGATCTCGGCGCGCCGCGACCGGCTCGAAGCGCTTGCCGAACAGGGCAAGCGGCGCGCAGTCATCGTCATCCGCGCGGGCCAGAACCTGTCGGTGATGCTGGCGGGCGCGCAGCTGGGCATTACGATCTGCTCCATCCTCCTCGGTCGCGTCGGCGAACCGGCCGTGGCGCACCTGCTCGAGAAACCGTTCGACCTTTTCGGCGTGCCCGACGCGTTGCTGCACACGGTCTCGTTCGTCATCGCGATCACGGTCGTCGTGGTGCTGCATGTGCTGCTGGGCGAAATGGTGCCGAAGAACATCGCGATCGCGGGGCCCGAATCGGCGGCCATGCTGCTCGTGCCGCCGTACCTGGCCTGGGTGCGTATGGCTCGGCCCGTCATCGCGGTCTACGACTGGTGTGCGCACATGACGCTTCGCGCGGTGGGCATCAAGGCGAAACCCGAACTGGAGAACACGGTTTCGACCGTCGAGCTTTCCGAGATGATCGCCGAGTCGTTGAACGAGGGACTCCTCGACCCCGAGGAGCACAACCGGCTGTCGCGTGCACTGCAGATCCGCACCCGGGCGGTCTCCGATGTGGCGATCCCGTTGCGGGAAGTCCACGCCGTGGCGGCGGCCGCCGACGGCAGCGGGCCCCGCGTGAGCACGATCCAGCAGGCATTGCAGGACAGCGGCTACTCCCGCTTCCCCGTAACCGACAGAGACGACCGGTTCATGGGATACGTGCACATCAAGGACGTGTTGAGCCTGGTGGACGACCCCGACGCGGTTGTTGACCTGTCGTTGGTCCGGCCACTGCCCCACGTGCCCGAGTCGACTCCGCTGCCCGACGCGCTGTCGCGGCTGCGCCGCAGGAACAGCCACCTCGCACTGGTCACCGCTGACGACGGCGGCGTGACGGCGATCGTCGCGCTCGAGGACCTGGTGGAAGACCTCGTCGGGACAATGCGACATCGGAGCCACGGTGAATGAGACCGTGCTCGCCGAGGACGACTGGACCAAGCGGGAGCAGACGTACCGACAGCGGGTGGAGCGGTTCCTCGCACCGCACGTGCGGCGGGCTCAGAAGGGCGAAGCACATCCGGTGTGGGACTTCCTTTTTCGCTACTACAGCTTGCGGCCGCGCCAGCTGCGCGTGTGGCATCCCGGCTTTGGCGCGGTGCTCGGGGGGCCGGACGGCACTGCGGCGCGGCGTTACCTGAATCGCACCGGATACGGTCCGCACCCCGCGGGGGTATCGGTGACCTTCGAGTACCTGCGATCACGCGTCGACACCGTGGGGTTCATCGCAGAGTTGTTGCGCGCCACCGAAAGTCGCTCCCCTCGCATGAACTGCTTCGGCATGCACGAGTGGGCGATGGTCTATCGGGCGCCTGAGGTGCGCCACGTTGGGGTGCCGCTGCGGCTGGGTGCCGAGGCCACCGATGCGGTGGTCGAATCGATGCCGTTGCGTTGCACCCACTTCGACGCATTCCGGTTCTTCACCGGCCCCGCGGCGGCCCGCAATGCGGGAGCCCCGTCGCGCGTCGATCAGGCGCGCTGGGAGCAGCCGGGCTGTGTGCACGCCAACATGGACCTGTACAAGTGGTGCTACAAACTCGGTCCGCTGATCGAGTCCGAGTTGCTCTTCGACGCGCTGGCACTGGCCGCCGCGGCCCGCGAACTCGACATGCGCGCCAGCCCGTACGACCTCGTCGGGTACGGTTTCGACCCGATCGCCATCGAAACGCCGGCCGGGCGGGCCGCCTACGTCCGCGAACAGCAGGACATCGCCATGCGGGCGGCGCCGCTGCGAGCCGTGATCGCCGACCGCTGCCAGCAACTGCTGGCGGCGGCGATGGCCGTCGCCGGGAGTTAGCCCAGCTACCCGCGGGTAAGCTGGACAAACGGCAGGGCGCCATGCGGCGCCATACAGCCGAGGGAGGAACGAGATGACCGAGCGTGTGACGGTAGGCAACCTGCGCGTCGCCCAGACGTTGTACGACTTCGTCAACAACGAGGCGCTGCCGGGTACCGAAATCGATCCCGACACGTTCTGGTCGGGAGTTGACAAGGTCGTCGCCGATCTGACCCCGAAGAACCAGGAGCTGCTGGCTCGCCGCGACGACCTGCAGGCCCAGATCGACAAGTGGCACCGGCACCGGGTGCTGGAGCCGCTGGACGGCGAGGCCTACAAGCAGTTCCTCACCGAGATCGGCTATCTGCAGCCCGAGCCGGACGACTTCACCATCACCACCTCCGGCGTCGACGACGAGATCACCACCACCGCGGGCCCGCAGTTGGTGGTGCCCGTGCTCAACGCGCGGTTCGCCCTCAACGCTGCCAACGCGCGCTGGGGCTCGCTCTACGACGCCCTGTACGGCACCGACGTGATCTCCGAGGAGGACGGTGCCGAGAAGGGCACCAGCTACAACAAGGTGCGCGGTGACAAGGTCATCGCCTACGCCCGCAAGTTCCTCGACGAAGCGGTGCCGCTTGAGTCGGGATCATGGACCGATGCGACCGGCGTGAGCCTCGAGGACGGCCGTCTGCAGATCGCCACC
>LZSH01000442.1 GCA_001665255.1 Mycobacteriaceae bacterium 1482268.1
GCGGCGCAGGTGGTCGAGTTACTGGCCCGGCTGCACGCGACATTCTGGCAGCGCGTGCCCGCCTGGGCGTACAGCGCCTCGGCCGACAGCGCGGCGCTGCTGACGGGTCCGCTGTTGAAGACGTCCTCACGCCGGATCGCCGAAAAGACAAACATTCCCGTCGAGCGCGGGCGTTTCATCGACGACAACTACCGGGCAGCCGCCCGGCTCATCGACGAGCCGCCCCACACCGTCACCCATGGTGACGCCCATCCGGGCAACGTCTATTTCCGCAACGGCGAGGCAGGCCTGCTGGACTGGCAGGCCGTCCGGCGGGGTCACCCCGGTCGGGAACTGGCCTACACCCTCGTCACCGGCATGACGACTGGCGAGCGCCAAGCCCATGAACGCGAGCTGCTCGACCACTACCGGCAGGTGCTGGCGACCGAGGGCGGCCCGGACCTCGACCGCGACGAGCTGTGGCACCGTTATCGCACCGGCGCGCTGTACGCCCAGGCGGGCACGCGCTGCCAGAATGTCGCGTGCAGCCGGGCCAGTAACTCGACCACCTGCGCCGC
>LZSH01000443.1 GCA_001665255.1 Mycobacteriaceae bacterium 1482268.1
GGCTGTCGACCTGCTCCGGCATCAACAATGCGCGAGTCGCCGCATTCGCACCGAGCATCTCATCGAAGAACGCCGACTTCTCGCTTGCGCTCAACGTTGCGTCGTTGTTCAGCGCGTCGACCCGGAAGTACGGGTAGCCTCCCAACATTTCGTCGGCGCCTTCACCGGTGAACACCACCTTGATGCCCGCGGCTTGTACGGCACGGCTGAGCAGATACTTGGCGACGCCGTGTCCGTTGAACATCTGCGTCTCCGCATGCCAGATCGCATCCGCGAACGAGTCGGCGACCTCCCTCCCCGTGATCGGAATTGGGTGATACGTCGCGCCAACGTGTTTGGCCTGAGCTTCAGCGATGCTGGCCTCGTCATAGAGCACGTTGTCGAAGGTGAGCGTGAATGCGCGGATCGGCCGTTGCGTGCCCTCCTGCGCGAGCCCGAGGACGGCACACGAGTCGATGCCACCACTCAGATACGACGCGACCTCGACATCGGCGACCAGTCGCTGTTGCACGGCATCGAGCAGAGCCGCGCGGAATTCCTCGACGATCTCGGCGTCGCTTCGCGTGTCTGCCCGTATCTGCTCAGCCGTGCCGTACAAGCCGCGGGCATCAAGGTGGTGTTCACCGGTGAAGGCGCCGACGAAATGTTGGGAGGCTACCCGTACTTCCGGGTCGACGCGCTGAACAACGACGCAACGTTGAGCGCAAGCGAGAAGTCGGCGTTCTTCGATGAGATGCTCGGTGCGAATGCGGCGACTCGCGCATTGTTGATGCCGGAGCAGGTCGACAGCC
>LZSH01000444.1 GCA_001665255.1 Mycobacteriaceae bacterium 1482268.1
AGATCGGTTTGCCTGTCCGACATTTCGTTGTCCGCGTCGTCCCTGGCCCGCTCGGCTGCCGCCAACGCCTGGCGTGCCTCGGCGGACTGCTGCCGCGAACGTTCCTTACCAGTCGAGATTTGCGTGTTTTTTCGACTGGTAAGGAACGTTCGGCGATCGGTGTCGGGCGTGGCTTTATCCTTGGCCTTGCCGCCGCGCGCGGTGGTGGCAACCGTCGTCGTGGTGCCGAAATCGCCAAAGCCCGACCACTGTTCGGCCTTGGCCAGGCGGCCGAGACGGTCGGCGACATCGGGGTCGGCGATCGCCGCCTGCAGTGTCGCGGTGACATCCTCACGCAGCGTTGCCGACGGGTTCGTCATCTCGGCGCCTTCGATCGCGGCACGGGTGAGCTCGTCGACGAGCGACCGTTGCTCGGAGGACAACTCGCGGATCGCGGCGCCGTCCATCGCCGCGTGCGCCGCGCGCAGGCGCTCCCCCAGCTCGATCAGCGAACGCTTGGCGTCGTCGTTCGTGTGCGCGAGCAGATTCACCATCCACGCCGCAGTGGTCGGCTTGCGCGCCGAGGAAATCTCCTTCGCAGCCGCGGCGTCGCCGCGCTTCTTGGCAGCGGCGGCGAGCCTCGAGCGCAGGGCCGTGAACTCCTCAGGCCTGACTCCGTAGAGTTCGTCGAGCTCGTCACCGGCCATAACGCCATGATGCGCCATGTACCCGGGAAGCCCGAGAGGGCGCTCGCAGGCGGCATGAGACACTTTGGCCATGGTTGTCGCAATCGATCGCCCCAAGCTCGAAGGAAACATCGCCGTCGGCGAGGACCGCCGGATCGGATTCGCCGAGTTCGGCGCTCCGCAAGGCCGCGCCATTTTCTGGTTGCACGGGACGCCAGGCGCCCGCAGGCAGATCCCGACCGAGGCGCGGGCCTATGCGGAGGAGGCGGGCATCCGCCTCATCGGGATCGACCGGCCGGGCATCGGATCCTCGACGGCCCACCAGTACCCGAACGTGCTGGCCTTCAGCGAAGATCTGAAGACCATCGCCGACACCCTCGGTATCGACAAGATGGCCATCGTCGGGCTGTCCGGCGGCGGGCCGTACACGCTGGCATGCGCTGCGGCGATGCCCGATCGTGTGGTGGCGGCCGGCGTGGTCGGCGGCGTCGCACCCGCGGCCGGATTCGACAGCATCGGCGGTGGGTTGATGGGCAATCTCGGACTGCGCGTCGCCCCGTTGTTGGAGGTGGCCAAGGTTCCGATCGGGATGGTGGCCACCACGCTCATCCGATTGATCCGACCGGTGGCATGGCGCGCCGCCGATGTGTACGGCTTGGTGTCGCCGCCGGCCGACCGGGCGCTGTTGGCGCGACCGGAGATCAAGGCGATGTTCCTCGACGACCTGCTCAACGGCAGCCGCAGGCAGATGGCGGCACCGTTCTACGACGTTGTCGCGTTCGCGCGCGACTGGGGGTTCCGGCTGGACGAGGTCAAGGTGCATGTCCGCTGGTGGCACGGCGATGCCGACCACATCGTCCCGTTTGCGCACGGACAGCACGTGGTTTCGCGGCTCCCCGACGCGGAGCTGTTCCCCATGCCGGGCGAAAGCCATCTCGGCGGCTTGGGCCGCGCCGAGGAGATCCTGCGCTCCATGCTCGAGGTGTGGGACAAGGCAGGCGCACACTGACGCTATGAGGGCCATCGTGCTGCTGGCGCAGAGTGCTGCGCTGGATCAGGCGGGCACGGTCCACGCTCTCGGGCTCGGCTGGACGGCGAGTTCGACACCCGTTCCGCAGCATGCGCTGGTCATCTTCGTCGAAGTCGAGTGGTCGGAGCTCAACAAGTCGTTCCCGATCCGCGCCGAGTTGGTCGACAGCGACGGCGTGCGGGTCGCGCATACCGAACACGGCGTCATCAAGGCCAAGCACAAACCCGTACACCCGGAGGGCACCCCGGTCACCATCCCGTTCACCGCCACCATTCCCCCGCTGAAGCTGACCGCCGGTCAGCGCTACCAGTGGCGGGTCTCGATCGACGACGAAATGCACGAGGACTGGTTGGCAGGATTCACCGTGACCGACGGGGATTGATTACTTCAATCCCGAAGCAGCGCAGGGTCTTTCACGCCGAGAAGCACCCGCCGCAACAGGTGCATCGCGACAGTGGTGGACCGCTCCCGGATGTCGGAACGGTTGCCGGGCAGCAGCAGGGTTCTCGTGAGCGTCGGGCCGTCGGCGAGCATCACCGAAAAGCACACGGTCCCAACCGGTTTCTCCTTCGTGCCGCCGCCGGGCCCCGCGATGCCGGTGGTCGCGACGGCCGTGTCGGCGTCGAAGCGGCGCAGCGCACCGGCGGCCATCGCCTCGGCGACCGGTTCCGACACCGCCCCATGCGACTCGATGAGCGAGGAGTCGACGTCCAGAATGTCCGACTTGGCCTCGTTGCTGTACGACACCACGCCACCCATGACGTATGCGGAGGACCCCGGGATGTCGGTCAGGCGCGCCGCCACCATTCCCGCCGTGCACGACTCGGCCGTGGCGATGCGGCGCCCGGCCAGCAGCGCCGCCACCTGGTCGTCGACGCGGCTGCCGTCTTCTGAAAAGATGTGGCGCGCATGGTGTTCGCGCAGTATCGCTAGCAATTCGCGGTAGACGTTTGCGGCGTCGGGCTCGTAGCGCGTGACGATTTCGAGCTCGCCCCGCCGAAGGCAGGTGGTGATCTCGAGCCGACCGAAGCCGTCGATCCGGCCCTCCGCCTCGCGCAGCGTCTCGGCCAGCCCCGACTCGGGCAGCCCGAACATGCGTACCATCTCCTGCCGGTATTGCGTCCGGCCCGCGATGGCTTCCTGCAGCGCAGGGGTTTCCAGCGCGGTGTGCCACATCGGCTGCAGCTCGCGGGGCGGACCCGGCAGCACCAGCACTGTCGGCTTGCCCGGTACCACCACGCCCGGCGCGGTGCCGACCGGTTCGAGGATCGTCGCACCGGCGGGCACCATGGCCTGCTTGCGGTTGGCGGCCCGCACCGCGTCGAAGTCGACGTCGGCGTACCGCCCGCGCAGCCGCATGAGGATGGCGGCGATGCGCTCCTCGAGATCCTCGTCGAGCACGAGATCGCGGCCGCAGAAAGCAGACACGACCGCCACCGTCATGTCGTCGGCCGTCGGACCGAGTCCGCCGCTGGTGACGATGAGGTCCACCCCGACGTCGGCCAGGAAACGCAACTGCGCCGCAATGTCGTCGGGCCGGTCACCGCAGATCGTGATGTGCGCCAGCTCGACGCCCAGCTCGAGAAGCCGGTCGGCGAGCCAGGGCCCGTTGCGGTCTGAGACCCGTCCCGTCAAGACCTCTGTCCCGGTGACAACGATGCCGGCGCGCGCGCTCACGGATCATGCATACACGACGGTCCGCCTGCGTCAGCGCGAGCGGTCGCCACAGGCACGGACTTCAGCGCGCGGACCCGGATCCGAGCACCGCGGTGCGGTATGAGGATGACGTGTTTGACCTTCTGCCTTTCACCTGCCGCCGAGGTCGTGCACAGTTCAACCCGGCGTAGTACCTCCCGCAGCACGACCCGCATTTCGACCATCGCGAAGGTGGCGCCCAGACAGCGGCGGTTGCCTCCGCCGAACGGCAACCATTGGGTGGGCCCGGGGGTGGCGCCGAGCATCCTGTCGGGATCGAAGCGGTGGGGCTGCGGGTACTGCTCAGAGCTGCTGTGCACCAACCCGATTCCCGGTGCGGCCATGACGCCGGCGGGCAGGCGGTAGCCGGCCAACTCGACTGGCTCCTTCAGCACGCGGCCGACGTCGAAGACGACCGGACGGATCCTCAGCGTCTCCTTGGCGACCGCGTCGAGGTACTCGTCACCGGCGGCGTCGCCTGCCTCTGCGGCGCGCACCGCCTTGTCGAGGATCGCGGGGTGCCTGGTCAGTCGTTCCAGCGCCCAGGACAGCGCGGTCGCGGTGGTGTCGTGCCCCGCGACAAGCAGAGTGATGAGTTGATCGCGAAGCTCCCGATCGGTCATAGTGTCGCCGTTGTCGCCTGCGGCTCGCACCAGCATCGCGAGTGCATCGGTGCGCGTCGCGAGCTCGGGATCGGCTCGGCGGTCGGCGATCTCGGCGTACAGCAGCCGGTCGGCTTCCTCCATATTGCGGCGCAGCGATCGCCACAGTCCCAGCCGCTGCAGGCGCGGGCTCGTAATCGCGAGCGACGCCCACGGTGTCACGTTCAGCAGCTTGGGCATCACCGTACGCAGGTCTGCAAGACGAACCGGGTCCGAGGCACCGATGACCGTCCGCAGGATCACCTCGAGCGTGATCTCCGACATCTTCGGAGCAACCGGGAACTCGCTGCCCACCGGCCACGTCGCAATGTTGGCGGCCGCGATGTCGGCCATGACCGCAGTCTGCCGGGCCACCGCGTCTCGGTGAAAGGCGGGCAGCATCTGCCTGCGCCGCTCCCGATGCACATCGTCGTCGATCACCAGCACCGAACTGGAGCCGAGCAGGCCGGCCAGCATCGAGTTCGCCTCACCGGCGTGGAAGATGCTCGGGCTGCCCGCGAAGACTTTCTTGATTTCGGCCGGATCGTCGAGGTACACCAGCGTGCCCATCGTCGCGATGCGCATCGTGAACACGCTGCCGTACCGTCGCCGGCACGCTGAGATGAAACGAGGCCAGTAGCGCGCCATCAATGCGGCCTGAACCGGGGCGGGCAGTCGCGGACCCGGCGGCAACGTAACGCGCGCAGTGTCAACCATTCCCTGAGGATACGAGCCGACGATGAATATCCGACGATGAACAAGGGCACACCACTGCGGTGTCCACGGGCCCGACGATCGGAGTCGAGGAGGAGTTCTTTCTCGTCGATCCGGTGACTCGCGCGCCCGCTCCCGCCGCCGACAGGGTGATTGCGCGGGCTCGAGGCCGTCTTGGTGAGGCGGTGTCGAGCGAGTTCACTCGCTTTCAGATCGAGGTCAGGACACCACCGTGCTCGACGGCCGAGGCGCTACGCAATGAGCTGGCCGATCTGCGTGCCGGCGCGGTGTCGGCTGCCGGGGCCGAGGGTTTGCGGCTATGTGCTTCTGGTACACCGGTCATCGCGCCGGATGGCCCGTGTCCAGTCGGCGATCATCCGCGCTACGTCGCCGGACTGCGGCAGTACCGTGCGATGCTCGACGATTTCGCAGTCTGTGCGATGCATGTCCATGTCCATGTGCCTGACCGCGAAATCGCCCTGCTGACAGGCAATCACGTGCGGCCGTGGCTGCCCTTGCTCGTCGCCGTCAGTGCCAACTCTCCCTTTCAATTGGGTCGCGATACCGGGTATGCAGATTGGCGCGCGGTGATCAGGAGCCGCTTCCCGTGTCTGGGACCGCCTCCGTACGCCGAATCCGTGCGACGCTACGAAGGGCTGACGGCGAAACTGGTCGAATCGGAGGCGATGCTCGAGGCCGCGACACCGTTCTGGGACCTCCGGCCGAATCCGAGGTTCCCGACACTCGAGGTCCGGGCGATGTCGGTGGCTGCGAACATCGACGACGCGGTCGCCATCGCCGTTCTGATCCGGGCCCTCGTGACGACGATGACCCAGAAGGTGGCGGCCGGAGACCCCGGCCCGCGTCCGCCAGCTGAGCTATTGCGGGCCGCATACTGGCGAGCGGCCAGAGACGGCTGGCCGGGCCGCGGACTCGACGCGTTGACCGGACAGATACTTCCGACGTCGGTGCAGGCCGACCAGCTGGTCGAATCCGTTCGGCCAGCGCTCGAGGATCACGGGGATCTCGATGTCGTGCTGACCCATTTTCGTCGACTCGCCGCCACGGGGACCGGAGCGGAACGCCAGCGTGCCTCGGCAGCGCGGTACGGCACGCTCGCCGCAGTGGTGGACGATTTGATCAGCGATACGGCGCGAAGGTGATGACGAGAACGTCCCGGCGTGCCGGTCGGGCGGGATCGAGCGGCCGGATCGGCGAGACCCGATGCAGCGTGCAGCGGTCGTCGCCGAGCAGCATGGTGCCCGGTTCGCGCAGCGTCGTGCGTAACAGCGGTGCGCCCGCCCGGTCGCAGACGGTGCTTTGGCCGCCTGTGGCGTTGTCCCGCCCGATAAGCAGCGAGCTCACCAGAGTGACTCCGTCGCGGTGCAAGCCTTCCGGCGTCGGGTCGCCGGAGCCATCGGCCGCGCTCAGTACGCGGAACGGAGTGACCTTCACGCTCCATTCGGCGGCATCCTCGAGTGTCGTGGCGATTCCGCCGAGGAAGGTCAGAAGACGGTGCAACAGCGGGTCTCCCGCGAGCGCTGCGGTCAGTGGCTCGAAGGCGCGGCCGCGGTCGATGTAGAGCGGGTTGGAGTTCTCCGGCTGAATGAAATCGTCATGTGGGAGAAGCCGTACCGAGCCGTCGGGGGCCTTATATAGGAAGTGTCCGTAGCGCCGCAGCCGAACCGCGCCCAGCTCAGCGGCGTAGGTGTCCGGTGCCAGGTGGTCCCAGTGCACGGCGAACGGACTCCACACGCCTGCATCGACTCCAAGGCGCGCACCCAGCTGTCCGCTTGACAACACACAGGTGAGCGGAGACTCGGGTCCGGCGACGAGGGTCACACGGCACGGATACCCGCCTCGGTTAATGTCATTCCCGTGACGGCGCCGAAATCCCTGCGCGAGCTTTTCGACCAGATCGGGCTGCAGGAGGTGTCCTCGGGCGACGGCACGGTCGTCATGGAGATGCCTGTAGACGAGCGGGTCACGAATACCGCGGGCGGCCTGCAGGGCGGGCTGATCGCCACCATGGCCGATGTGACGGCGGGGCAACTGGCAGCGCGCAGCACGCCATTCGGCCACGCCATCGCGACCACCGACCTGTTCATCCGCTATCTGCGGCCGATCAAGATTCGCAACGGTCCTGCGCGAGCCGTCGCCCGGATCCTGCGCACCGGAAAGCGGTCCGTGGTCATCCAGGTCGACATCTTTCGCGCCGACGACGGTGAGCTGGGCGCGACGGCCACGGTCAACTTCTCCGCGGTCGGATAGCCACTAAGACGGATAGAAAAGCATGGATCTCACGGGTGTAGGCATCTGGAGCCACCAGCTGCGATATGGAGACAAGGGCCGATCAGCCGATGCCGCAACCGAATTGGCTGAGCTCGGCTACACGGCACTGTGGATACCCGACGTCGGTCAGACCCCGGTGCTCGACTCGGTCGAGCACCTTCTGTCGGCGACGAACGACATCGTGATCGCGACCGGGATTCTCAATCTCTGGATGAACGACCCTGCCGAGGTGGCGGCGTCCTACGCCGCGTTGACCGCGGCACACGGCGAGCGTTTCCTGATGGGCATCGGCGTCAGCCACGCGCCATTGATCGACGCGACCGAGCCGGGGCGCTACCGCAAACCGCTGGCCGCAACCGCTTCGTTCCTCGATGCACTTGACAGCGCGAAAGAACCCGTACCGGTTGGTGCGCGGGTGATCGCCGCGCTCGGGCCGAAAATGTTGGAGCTCGCCGCGGGCCGTACGCGCGGCGCCCATCCCTACCTCGTGTCGCCCGACCATACGCGCTATGCCCGCGAGGTGTTGGGTGACGGCCCACTGCTGCTGCCGGAACAGACGGCTATCCTCACCGACGACGCCGACGAGGCCCGTGCGATCGGAACCGGTTGGCTCCGACGGTATTTGGCCATGCCGAACTACGCGAACAACATGCTGCGGCTCGGCTTCTCCCCCGATGAGGTCGCCACGGTGAGCGACCGGCTGTTCGACGCGGTCATCGTGTGGGGCGACGAAGCTGCGGTGGTCGGCCGGGTGAACGAACACCTCGCCGCCGGTGCCGACCACGTGTGCGTCCAGGTGCTCACCGCCAAGCTGAACGAGTTCCCGCGCGAGGAGTGGCGGCGTATCGCGGATGCGCTGCGCTAACAGCGATTTCGGCGGCTAGCCGATCGGCACTACGGACGACGGCGTGTTGTAGCCGGTGACGCGAACCCACTTGGCGTCTGTGTCGTCGGTAGGTACGACGCCGTGCACCTCGACGGTCTCGCCGGGGAACACCGTCACGTAATTGTCGCTGTACTCGATGGGCAGGATCTCGTCGCCGTCTGGGGCAGCCAGGATCTCGGCCCGCTCGAAGAACGCCACCCGTTCGGTGGGGTTGTGCAAGCGGATGGTGACGCCATTCTCCTCCTCCGCGTCGGTATGCTGCGCGCTGATCTGCAGCGGCACCCGCGGCATCCAGTTCAGCGCGGTCATGTCCGCCCAGCTCACCTGCTTCAGTTCGAACGCCCAATCGTTGGTCGGGTCACCGAGTTCGTCGCGCTGCTGCGACTGCCAGTAGATGTTTTCGGCCTGCACCGCACCGTCGTCGTCGATGACCTCACAACGCACGAAGAAGACGCCTGAGTCGCCAACCAGTCGCGGCAAGGTCATCGCCTCGGCGCTGCCGCCGGAGTCGACGCGCAGTTCGTCGGTTGTCCGGTCGTCGCGCAGCTTGCCGGCAAGGTCGTACACCCTGACGCGGACCCGCAGGTCAGACCGGTCTTCGGTCGTCTGGTTGACCAGCGTCACGTGCGCCTTCGTGTGGTCACCTGTGGCGTAGGAGTCGAACACCACAGACAGCGGCCGGAGGCCCTTCTTGGCGCCGTAATAGGCGCCGCCGGGCCGGAGGTAGTAGTCGAAGATGTTGCCAAAGAACGACGGCCAGTGGTTGTTGAGCATCCAATAGATGGTCATCTTGTGGCTTGCCCACCCGTTCGCGGCGAACGCTTCGAACTGGGCCCGCGTCGACTCATAGTGCGCCAGTTGGGCTTTGCGGGTGAACTCCTCGGCGTCATCGGACGGGCCGTAGCGCCGGTCGACCGCCCGCTTGATGCTCTGCAACGTGGAGTTCTTCGGGTTGGAGCCGGCGTGGAAGGACCAGGTGTCGTTGATGGGCCACAGTTTGTCGGGCGGGATGAACTTCTTCAGGCTTTCGAACGGCGGGATGTGCTCGTTGTCGCCCTGTTCTGCGGTGGATCCGCGGGTGGCGCCATAGCGCCCGCTGAACCAATAGCCCGGCGGTCGCCAGCTGTACGGGCCAGCCATATGGATGCCGTCCCAGTCGCGCTCGCCGGAGGCGTCCCTGGCCAGCGATGACACAGTGTCGACCGTGGCATTCTGCCAATGCGAATCATCAAGAACCGCATGGTATTTCGCCAGCACATCGGGCGGCGGCTTGCCGTCGCTGCCGTTAGCCCAGATGAACACCGACGGATGCGGGCGCAGCATCAGGATCTGCGACCGCAGGCTCTCGGTGGAGACCCGGCGGTCCTCGTCGTCCCACTGGGACCACTTCTCCCACTGGTTGCAGCACATCCAGCCGAACATGAGTGGGATACCGAGTTCGTCCGCCTTGTCAACGATGTGCTCTCCCGGGAACTTGCCTTCCAGGCGCAGCATGTTCAGGCCGAGATCCTTGACGTACCGCAGAATCGCGTCCTCGCGATCCTGGTCGTAGGCGAACAGAAGGTCAGGCGTGTATGTCGCACCGCGGACGAGGAAGTCGCGCCCGTTGACCGTCAGATAGAAGTTCCCGCCCTTGCCGAGGTCGGGGAAGTCGCCGTCGGAGTCGCGGTGCTGGGCCACGGTCCGGATCCCGAAGCGTTTGTCGGACGCGTCCGAAACCTGGCCGGCCTGAGCGAATTCCAAGTGCAGATCGTAGAGATTCGGCTCGCCGAGCGTGTAGGGCCACCACAGGTCGGGGTTGTCCACGGTCAGCTCGTCGAACTGGTCGGGACTGAACGTGATCTCCCGCTGCTCGCCGGCCGGCAGTGTCATCGGTTGCTCGACGTCGATACTGGGCTTGCCCGCCCGGGTGATCGTCGCCCGCACCACGCCGCGAACCTGCTCGGTGGAGTAGTTGCGAACGGATCCGTATATCGACAGTCGCGCGGAATCCGTTCGCGGTAGCGGCAATTCGGTGTTGACCACCGCCGGGCCGAGCGCGACTTCACCCGCCGTCTTGAGGTATACCGGCTTCAAGATGCCCGCATTACGGTCGGAGACAAACGAATTGCCGCGGTCAGGGTTCTTTCCCGGCCCTTGGTACCCGAGATAGTTCCAGTTGATCCAGTCCCACCAGCTGTCTGCGAGCTCGACGCCGTTGACGTCCTGAAGCGCCCGCTCGGGGCTGATCTTGATGGCGAGGGTATTGGATTCGCCGGGGCGGATCCAACGCGCGACGTCGAGTTCGTGAGCGCTGTACATGCCGACGATCTGAGTGTTGCCTGCGACCAGGTGGCCGTTGAGCCAGACCTCGGCGCGGTAATTGATGCCGGGGAACTCGAGAAGGTAGGTCGTGTGGCCGGCAGGGGCTTTGAACGACGTGCGGTACCACCAGTCCTGCTTGTAGAGATCCTGCGGAACTTCGTCGACCAGGTTTTTGCCGTAGTAGAGGTCGGGGTAGGTGCCGTCGTCCTGCAGTGCCTGCAGGACGGAGGCCGGCATGCGGCGGATGCTGTGCCAGCCGGTGGTGGGGTAATCGGCGCGTGACACGGCCGCGCCGTCGCTGCCCAAACGGGTGGCCGACGCCAACTGCCAGCCCTGCGAGAGTTCGATCCGGTCGGGGGGCTGCTGAGGCCTGACGAGGGTGGGCACGGAACCTATGCAGGTCAGCAACAACAAGACGATGAGGATTGCGGAAAGTGTCGTGCGACGCCGGGGCGGTATGGCCCTCTCCTCTCGTCGCTTTCGGGCACCTCGCGGATGCGTCGTCGACGACACTACGTCGACGACGCACTGAACTGATTGTGATCAAGAACCGTAGTCTCTGCGACATGATCGCGGAGTCGTCGGGTCGGGTCGCCGAGATCGCCACGAGCCCGGCGGGACCTCAGGTGGGCGCGTTCTTCGACTTGGACGGCACGCTGGTCTCCGGCTTCACGGCGACGGCCCATGCCGGCGATCGGATCCGCCGCAGGCAGGCGCGCATCGGTGAGATCCTCGGCGTGTTGGAGGCTTCGATCAGATATCGCCTCGGCCGCATGCAGTTCGAGCGCCTCATCGTGCGGGCCGCGGGCTACCTGAAGGGTGAGTCGCTGCGCGAACTCGACGACCTCGGCGAGCAACTGTTCGTACGACACATCGCGTCGCGGGTGTATCCGCAGATGCGCGAGGTCGTGGCGGCTCATCAGCACCGTGGGCACACGGTGGCGTTGTGCTCGTCGGCGCTGACGATCCATGCCGAGCCGGTTGCCCGGGCCCTCGGCATCACCCGGCTGCTCTGCAACCACTTCGAGGTCGACCACAACGGACTGCTGACGGGCGGTATCGAACTGCCCATCATCTGGGGAGCCAGTAAAGCCGATGCGGCACAGCGGTTCTGCCGAGACAACGGCGTGGATCTCGGCAGCAGCTATTTCTACGCCGACGGTGACGAAGACGTGCCCTTGATGTCGGTGGTCGGCCACCCGCGGCCGGTCAACCCGCGCGCGGGGCTCGCTGCGGCGGCGGCCGCCAACGGCTGGCCAGTGCTGCGCGTGAACGTCGCAGGCCGAAAAGGCTGAGCCGCATCATGTCTGCTGCCGACGGTTTGCTCCTGGCGTGCAGCGGATTCCTGCTCGCGGTGTTGTGGATGGACCTGATCTTCGACAGCCAAGTGCGCGCAGTGCCACGCGGCCCGCTGCCCGAGCCGGTGTTGGCGTCGATCTCGGCCTACTACCGCAGGGCGACCACGACGTCGCGCCCGATGAGCCGGTTGATCGCGGCGGTGATGAGCATCCTGGTCGCAGCACTGGTGTATCAGGCGACGTGCGGCCGCGACCCGCTGTGGCTGACCGGCGTCACAGCTGCGCTCGCTGGCGCTGCGATCCTGACCGCGGGGTTGGTCACGGTGCCGAACGCCGTGCGTCTCGGCGGGCGGGCTGACGGGCCCGCCGAACGGTCACGGCTGGGGCGGTCGATCTACCGAGACCATCTGTTGTGCCTAGCCGCGATGGCCGCGTTCCTGGTGCTGAGGTTGGCCGCGGTTTGGTGACTCTGCGGACGGGCAATACCTGGGCCGGATCGGGGATACCGACCCACTCCAGCCATGTCGGGGTGAGAGACGAGGAGCCTGAAGTGAACGCGCGTCGCTTGATTCTGATCGTGGGTGCGGTCGTCCTGGTCGCCGGTGTGATCGCCTTGTTGGTTCCGGTGTCGATCACCGGCGACGGCAAATCGATCGGCTGCGGCAACGCCGTTGCCGCCGATACCTCCGCCGCCGAATCCGCCAACGGACAAAGCGTGGCCGGAGTGCCGGTTCTCAACGAGATCCTTCCGCATACCGACTACGTCGCCGAGTGCAACCACGCCCTGTCCAGCCGGCGCTCGTGGTCCATCCCGCTGGCGATCGTGGGTCTCCTGGTAGTGGCGGGCTCGCTGGTGGTGCCGCGGACCCGCACTGTTTCGTAAATCACAGTTCCGGGCAGTCCTAAGAGCACGTCGAGACATCCCGTCAATCAGGTAGGGGGCACACGTGTCGAGCGACCAGTCACAGACGCAGGACGAAGATCAATCGCAGGAGCAGGATCAACAGCAGGACCAAGATCAGCAGCAGGACGACCGGCCGCGCACTGAAAAGCCTGAGGTCCAGGACGAGCACCAAGAGCAGGCCAAGGAGATGCGGAAGGAGTACGTAGAACAACGTCCCACGGTGATCATGCCAGGCAGCGGTGGCACCGTAGCGGGCACGGCCGTCAACGAGTGGCTCGACGACGAGGGGAACCCCAAGTTTGCTGACGAGTCAGAGGGTGGCAAGCCGGACGGCGGTGACTCAGGCCGCGCCGAGTCGGACGGCGGTGACTCAGGCCGCGCCGAGTCGGACGGCGGTGACTCAGGCCGCGGCGAGTCGGACGGCGATGAGTCTGATGACGACAAGTCATATGGCGACACGGTCGAAGAGGACAAGGCAAGAAACGAGAAGATCGTCAAGGCACACGAAGAGGCAGCGAACGAGAGAGCAGAGAACGACGACGCAGAAGCCGACGACGCTGAAGACGACGCCGAAGACGACGCCGAGGACAACGACGCAGCGAACGACGAGGCACAGAAAAGCGATAAGGCAGAGAACGACAAGGAACAAAACGACGGCTAGATGGCCGTAATGGCCTTTGTAGGCCCACCTGTTCTGCTGGCGCCGGGCGAGTACTAAACTAGAACACGTTTCAGTTCGCTTTCCGCGCCCAAGGAGCAGCCATGCACACGGCCATCTGCGACGACCTCAACATCGAATTTCCGATCTTCGCCTTCACGCACTGCCGTGACGTGGTTGTTGCGGTGAGCAAGGCGGGCGGCTTCGGCGTGCTCGGCGCGGTCGGCTTCACACCCGAGCAACTCGAGATCGAGCTGAAGTGGATCGACGAGAACATCGGCGACCACCCCTACGGGGTCGACATCGTCATCCCCAACAAGTACGAGGGCATGGATGCCACCGATCTGTCGCCCGAGGTGCTCAAGAAGCAGCTCAACGCGCTCGTGCCGGAGGAACACCTGGAGTTCGCGCGCAAGATTCTCGCCGATCACGGCGTGCCGGTCGAACACAGCGATGACGACGCGCTGCAGCTGCTGGGCTGGACCGAAGCGACCGCCACGCCGCAGGTGGAAGTCGCGCTGCAGCATCCGAAGTGCACGCTGATCGCCAATGCCCTCGGCACCCCGCCTGCCGAGATGATCAACCACATCCACGAATCGGGCCGCAAAGTCGCTGCGCTGTGCGGTTCACCGTCGCAGGCGCGCAAGCACGCCGACGCCGGCGTGGACATCATCATCGCCCAGGGCGGCGAGGCGGGCGGGCACTGCGGCGAGGTGGGCTCCATCGTGTTGTGGCCGCAGGTCGTCAAGGAGGTGGCACCGATTCCGGTGCTGGCCGCCGGCGGCATCGGCAGCGGTCAGCAGATCGCCGCGGCACTTGCGTTGGGCGCCCAAGGCGCGTGGACAGGTTCGCAGTGGGTCATGGTCGAGGAGTCCGAGCACACACCGGTGCAGCACGCCGCCTATGCCAAGGCGTCCAGCCGCGACACCGTCCGCAGCCGATCGTTCACCGGCAAGCCGGCGCGGATGCTGCGCAACGACTGGACCGAGGCGTGGGAAGATCCGAACAATCCCAAGCCGCTCGGAATGCCCTTGCAGTACATGGTGTCCGGCATGGCGGTCGCCGCCACGCACAAATACCCCAACGAAAGCGTCGACGTGGCGTTCAACCCCGTCGGCCAGGTGGTCGGGCAGTTCACCAAGGTCGAGAAGACGTCGGTCGTCATCGAGCGCTGGGTGCAGGAGTACCTGGAGGCGACGAACCGGCTCGAGGAACTCAACGAAGCCGCCAGCGTCTGAGCTACGGCGTCGGCGGCGACTCCGGCGCGGCAGCGTCCGGCGCAGGACCTTGCGGAAACGGCGTACCAGGCGGTGCCTGCGGTCCGGCAGGAAGTCCATTCGTCGGCATCGCGTTGGGGTCCAACGGGCGCTGAGTCAGCAAGAGGAGGGCGCCCTTGCCGCTGATCTCCTGGGTCTGAACCGCATGCCACAGGTCGCGTAGGTACGAGGCTGTGCGACCCGGCCCCGCTTCGAGCGGCACATCAGTGGTACCGGGCGGCAAGTTCTGCGGGCTCGACAAGTGCTGGACCTCTGCGGGAGGCGCGGGTGCCAGTGCAGTTGCATCACCCTCTGCGGCTTGCGTTGCAAGGGGCTGCTCTACCCCGGGCGGCGATGTTTCGGAATCGGCATGAGCGGCGGGCGCGGCAAGCATCAACGCCGCGAACGCCCCGATAGCGCCGCCGACCGCGGACAGCGACCAAAGTTCGTCGATCTCTCTCACCGGTGCTCCCCTCCGATTCGCCGGCGCTACTGGGTGCTTCAGCCTCAGCATCCAGATTGTTACACCTGCGAATTATGTGACGAAGTGGTCAGTTATGCGAGCCGAGCAGAACACGTTTCAGTTCAGACTCCCGCGAATGTTCCAGAACCTCCCCCACCATGTCCTATCTGTGGTGTAGGCATGCCTTACGGGCACTAGACAACGTCGTGTGAGGAGTCCATCCATGCCAACTCCGAACCTCCCACCCGGGTTCGACTTCACCGATCCTGACATCTATGCCGAGCGGCTACCGATCGAGGAGCTGGCCGAGATGCGCCGGGTGGCGCCGATCTGGTGGTACGAGCGATCAGAGGAGTATCGCGCATTCGGCGACACCGGCTATTGGGTAGTGACCAAGCACAAGGACGTCAAGGAGATATCCCGCCGCAGCGATGTGTTCTCCAGTAACAAAAAGACCGCGTTACCGCGCTACCGCGATGAAGCCGATGCCGCGTCGCTGGAGGGAGGCAAGATCGTCCTGCTCAACCAGGACGCCCCGCACCACACCCACCTGCGCAAGATCATCTCGCGAGCATTCACGCCGCGCGCCATCGAGTCGCTGCGCGAGGAACTTCGCCTGCGGGCCCACAACATCGTCTCCGAAGCCGCCGCCGAGGGCTCCGGCGACTTCGTCGAGCAGGTGTCGGCCGAGCTTCCGCTGCAGGCGATCGCCGGTCTGATGGGTGTGCCGCAGGAGGACCGCAAGAAGCTCTTCCACTGGTCGAATCAGATGGTCGGCGACCAGGACCCCGAGTACGCACGGAACGATCCGACGGCCGCCTCGGTCGAGCTCATCATGTACGGCATGCAGATGGCCGCGGAGCGCGGCAAGAACCCCGGCGACGATCTCGTCACCAAGCTCGTCCAGGCCGACGTCGAGGGGCACAAGCTCACCGACGACGAATTCGGTTTCTTCGTCATTCTTCTCGCGGTGGCCGGCAACGAGACCACCCGCAACTCGATCACTCAGGGCATGATGGCCTTCACCGAATTCCCGGATCAGTGGGAGCTTTTCAAGGCCCAGCGGCCGGTGACCACCGCCGACGAGATCGTGCGCTGGGCGACCCCGGTGACGTCGTTCCAACGCACCGCCCTCTCCGACACCGAACTGGACGGGGTGAAGATCAAAGAAGGTGACCGGGTGGTGATGTTCTACCGGTCGGCCAATTTCGACGAGGAAGTGTTCGACGACCCGTACTCGTTCAACATCCTTCGAGATCCCAACCCGCACGTGGGTTTTGGCGGTACCGGTGCGCACTACTGCATCGGCGCGAACCTGGCGCGGATGACGATCGATCTGATCTTCAACGCGATCGCCGACGAAATGCCGAACCTGACACCGATTTCCAAGCCCGAGCGGCTTCGATCGGGATGGCTGAACGGCATCAAGCACTGGCAGGTCGACTACACGGGGAAAACCGCCGTCGCAACGTAGAAGCGGGCAAGTCAATGCCTTGCCGTCTGGCAACCCTGACTCAATTGGTCTGACCACTTGACCTCTGGCCAATGATCGGCGATGCTGTCTGCATGGCCCTACAACCGGTGAACCGGCGTTCGGTGCCCGAGGACGTGTTCGACCAGATCCTTGCCGACGTGCTCAGCGGCGAGATGCAACCCGGGCAAGCACTGCCGAGCGAGCGCCGCCTCGCCGACGTCCTCGGGGTATCCCGACCCGCCGTCCGCGAGGCGCTCAAACGGGTGTCGGCCGCCGGACTCGTCGAGGTGCGTCAGGGCGACGCGACGACGGTGCGCGACTTCCGCAGGCACGCCGGGCTCGATCTGCTCCCCCGGTTGTTGCTGAGTGACGGCGAGGTGGACGTCGCGGTCGTGCGCAGCATTCTCGAGGCGCGACTGCACAACGGCCCGAAGGTCGCCGAGCTTGCGGCGATGCGCCGCAAGCCGGACCTGGCTGCGCTGCTCGACGACGCAATCGGCGACCTGGAATCCGGCACCGACCCGGTCGAGCAACAACTGCACGCGCTGACGTTCTGGGACCA
The DNA here is from genome assembly GCA_001665255.1 of Mycobacteriaceae bacterium 1482268.1. GTDB lineage: Bacteria > Actinomycetota > Actinomycetes > Mycobacteriales > Mycobacteriaceae > Mycobacterium. The sequence continues at coordinate 16,843 of LZSH01000444.1, forward strand.
CATCGTGGACGGGGCGGACTCCATCGTGTTCCGGCTGATGTACAACACCCTGCGGGCCACATACGAGCCAGCGCTGCCCGCGCTCGCCTCGGTAATGGCCGCCGAGGTGGGCCGACGGCAGGCTTACCGCGACCTCGCCGAGGCGATCGCGGCGGGCGATCCTGCTGGAGCCAGAAAGGCGGCGATCGACCTTCTCGAACCAGCCACTGCGGCGATGCTCGCCGTGCTCAGCGATTTGGAGGATCAGCTTTGACCATCTCGACCGATCGCACAGCACGCAAGCGATTCACTCTGCGTGATGCATTGCGCGAGTTCGTGAAACACCCCTCCCCCTGGCTACTGGGCACCACGTTCGCCGCCGCGCTGGCGGCGCGCATCGTGGTCGGCGATTGGCAGCCCACCGACGCCCTCGTACCCGTGGCGATGCTCGCGTTGTTTCCCTTCCTGGAATGGTTCATCCACGTGCTCGTCCTGCATTGGCGGCCGAAGCGGATCGGCCGGCTGACCATCGATCCACTGCTGGCCCGCGAACACCGGCGACACCACATCGACCCGCGCCGCATCCCCTTGATCTTCATCCCGTGGCAGTCCCTGCTCTGGGTGATCCCACTCGTGATCGGCGTTGCGCTGCTGGCGTTTCCGCGAACCGGCCTCGGGCTGACGTTCCTGACATTCCTGACGATGCTCGGCCTCGCCTACGAGTGGACCCACTATCTCGTCCACAGCGACTACAAGCCGAAAACCACCGTGTACCGGGCGATCTGGCGGAACCACCGGCAACACCACTTCAAGAACGAGCACTACTGGTTCACCGTCACCAGTTCGGGCACCGCCGACCGGCTGCTGGGTACCTACCCGGATGCTGCAACGGTGGAAACGTCACCGACCGCCAAGAACCTGCACGCGATCAAGGATTGAGTGCGATGGCCTAGGCGTCCAAGCGGGCGAACTGACGGTGCCGGTAGTGCTCGACACATGTTGCCCGCCTGACCTTGCCGCTTGTGGTGATCGGTATGGAACCGGGTGACACCAGAACAAGATCCGCGACGCCGACACCGTGCGAATTGGATATCGCCGAGGAGACGTCACGCTTGACGGCGGCGAGCTTTTCGGCGACCTCCTGGTCAGACTCGCCCCGCTTTTTGGCCTCGACGATGACGACAAGCTTTTCAGTGTGACGATCGGGAACAGCGATCGCCGCGCACCGCCCCCCGGTGATCTCTGAAATCGTCGCCTCGATGTCATCAGGAGAGTGGTTGCGGCCGTACACGATCAACAGATCCTTGATACGCCCGATGATGAACAGCTCGTCCTCGAAGAAGAAGCCCTGATCTCCGGTTCTCAGCCAAGGCCCTTCGGGTGTGCCGTCAGACGGAGCGACAAGCCTTCCGCCGAAAGTGGTTTCGGTCTCTTCAGGTTTGCCCCAATAGCCGAGCGCGACATTTTCGCCATGCACCCAGATCTCGCCCGTCGTGCCGGCCGGACACTCGGTCATGGTGTCGGGATCGACGATCCGAACGGTCGGCGACTGCGGCACACCGTAGCTGATCAGCGGTGTGCCACTTGGGCTTTCGCACTTGCTCGCCTGGCCGATGGTCAGTTTCTCGGAGTCGAAATTCACGACCTTTGGCCGTTGACCCGGCGGGCCAGTCGTGACGTACACCGTCGCTTCTGCCAGTCCGTATCCGGGCCTTATCACGGTATCGCGAAGGTTGAAGCGGGCGAACCGCTCGGTGAAGCGCTTGATGGTCGCCGGGTTGATCCGCTCGCTACCGCTGCCGATGCCACGCACGTCCCCGAGATCGAGGCCCGCCATGTCATCGTCCGATGTCTTTCGCGCCGCCAGCTCGAAAGCGAAGTTCGGCGCAGACGAGAATGCGTGCTCATTGTCTGCGAGTAATTGCATCCATCGCGCTGGTCGCTGCAGGAATGCGATCGGGCTCATCAGTACTGCGTGAAGTCCCGCCATGAGCGGCGCAAAGATCCCCACCATCAGACCCATGTCGTGGTAGAACGGCAACCACGACACGATGGTGGTGTCCCGCGGGGGGACTCTTCCGTGGTCGGCGAACAAGTCGCCCATCAACTGCCGGAAATTGGTGAACAGGTTGGCGTTCGACACCATGACGCCCGCCGGCTGGCGGGTGGACCCGGACGTGTACTGCAAGTAGGCGATGGCGGGGTAATCACCACCGCCGGGAGTGGCTCGTGTCGGCGAATCCAGGTCTAGCGCATCAACGGCGACCACTGTTGGGGCGGATTCGCTGCTTTGCGAGCGCACGGATTCCGTGACGTTGCCGACTACGGCAGACGTCGTCAGTACGACGGTGGGCGCCGAATCGCGAAGCACCGAATCAACCCGCTCATCGCTGACACCACCCATCGGAACCGACAGCGGAACCGCGATGAGTCCCGCCTCCAATGCCCCGAGGAACGCAACGATGTAGTCCAGGCCCTGCGGCGCCGATATCACCGCGCGGTCCCCGGGTGACCCGCAACGTTTGAGCTCGTTGGCGACGTTCAGCGTTCGCCGATACAGCTGCGACCACGTCAGGCTTTCGGCGACACCATTCCAGTCCTGCTCGTAATCAAGGAACGTGAACGCCGTTTCGGCGGGCTGCAGTCCGGCACGCTCGCGCAGCACGGCGGTGATAGAAGATTCATTCACAGTGGTCACACCCTCCGAAGCGCGATCCGGTAGAGATTCGCGTGCTCGAGTCGAAACTGCCTTACCGATGCCTCGAGGTACTTTTCGTAGGCAGCAACCTTCTCTTGGCCGACCATGTCGACAGCAGCAGCCCAATTGGCGCGGAGCCTGTCGACCCAGGCTGAGCAGGTACGCGCGTAATGCTCCCGGTGATTGACCACTGACCGGACCTCGAAGAGCTTTTCAGCGGCATGTGCTATTTCGGCAAGCCTCGGCGGATCCGATTCGGGAAATATGTGTTGCGCTATGAACAGGCAATCTTCCAGCCCCTGCTGATCCATGACGACGTTTCCTTTGCCGATCGTCTGCAGGGTCAGACCAGCGCCGGGCTTGAGCGCGTCATGGCACATTTCGAAGAAGCGCCGATATGCCGCAACTTTGTCCGACCGTTTCCAGCCGAACTTGACGAAGTGCTCCATGGCGCCGATCGAAATGGCGGCGTCATACGGTGCATCTGGGACGAAATCGGCCCAGTCCCGGACATGAACGACCAATCGGGGATCCCCCAGGCGGTCGACGTGGTGAGCCTGCGCCTCGCTCAAAGTCAAACCGGTGACGTGCTTGACGCCGTGTGTGGTGACCAATCGCCGCATGACCGATCCCCATCCGCAGCCGATGTCCAGCACCCGGTCGCACCCGGGCGCGCCTGCTTCGACTGCGAGGTAATCGATCTTCCGCATTTGCGCCGCGGCGAGATCATCGCCTTCGCCGTCCCACAAAGCACACGAATACGTCATCGACTCGTCGAGCCACAGCGAGTAGAACTGATTGCTTATGTCGTAGTGGTGCTGGATGGATTCAGCTGATGCACCGCGCTCGCTTATTGTTGACATGCCCCCTCCTTCAATTGGATTGATTCCCCCGCCTAGGCGTCTAGCCGTGCGAACTGACGGTGCCGGTACTGCTCGACACACGCCGCGCGCCTGACCTTGCCACTCGTGGTGATCGGTATGGACCCCGGTGGTACCAGAACCAGATCCGCCACACTGAGACCGTGCGTGTTGGAAATCGCCGAAGTGACTTCACGTTTGACGGTGGAGAGCTTCTCGGCAGCCTCTTCCGCTTCGTCCCGCAGTCTGGCCTCGATGATCACGACGAGCTTCTCGGTGTTGCGATCGGGAACAGCGATCGCCGCGCACCTGCCCCGCGTGATCTCTGAGATCGTCGCCTCGATGTCGTCGGGAGAATGGTTGCGCCCGTAGACGATCAACAGGTCCTTGATGCGGCCGATCACGAACAACTCATCCTCGAAGAGGAATCCCGAGTCCCCCGTGCGCAGCCAGGGCCCCTCGGGCGTGCCGGCGGACGGGCCCGCGATCTTTGCGCCGAACGTGGTTGCGGTGACTTCAGGCCTCCCCCAATACCCCGTCGCGACGTTATCGCCGTGCACCCAGATCTCGCCGACAACTCCCGCCGGACATTCGATGCTTGTGTCGGGATCGACGATGCGAACCGTCGGCGACCGCGGCGTCCCGTAGCTGACCAGTGGTGTACCGCCGCCGTCCTCACACCGTTCGGCCTTGCCCGCTGTCAGCTTCTCGGAGTCGAATCGCACGACAGCCGGTGGCTCCGCCCCGACGCGGGTCGCCACATACACCGTTGCTTCCGCGAGCCCATATGACGGTCGTATCGCCGCCTCGGGCAGATTGAAACGCGCGAACCGCTGGGTGAAGCGTCGCAGCGTCGCCGGGTTCACCCGTTCACTACCGGTGGCGATGGTGAGCACGTCTGAGAGATCGAGGCCGGCCATGTCGTCGTCCGACGTTTTCCCCGTCGCCAGCTCGAACGCGAAATTCGGTGCGGCCGTGTAGGACCGACTGTGGGTTGCCAACAACTGCATCCATCGAGCCGGGCGCTGCAGGAACGCCACCGGGCTTGTCAACACAGCGGGGATGCCCAGCAGGACCGGCGCGCAGATTCCCAGATACAAACCCATGTCGTGGTAGAACGGCAACCACGACACGACGGTGGTGTCCGGCGGGGGAACCTTTCCGTAGTCCGCAAAGTAGTCGGACACGCATTGCTCGAAATTGGCCAGAATGTTCCTGTGCGACATGATGACTCCGGCCGGCGTGCGGGTCGACCCGGAGGTGTACTGCAAGTACGCAGTGCTCGGATGATCCTCCCGTCCGGCACCGGACCCCGGTGGGGCGTCAAGATCGAGCGAGTCGACCTCGATGATCGAGAGAGCGGGTCCGCCGGACTGCGTTGTGACGTGGTCGGACACGATGCCCGAGACCGCGGACGTGGTGAGAACGATGGACGGCGACGCATCCTGTAGGACCGAACTGACACGCTCATCGCTGACCCCACCCAGCGGAACCGAAAGCGGAACGGCGATCTGTCCCGCCTGTATCGCACCGAGAAACGCAACGATGTAGTCAAGCCCCTGTGGTGCCAGTATCACCGCGCGGTCGCCGGTCGACCCGTGCCGTCTGAGCTCCTGTGCAAGGTTTATTGTTCGGCGATTCACCTGCGACCATGTCACCGTTTCGGCCGCGCCATTCCAATCCTGCTCGTAATCGATGAACGTCCACGCCGTGTCGTTGGGCTGCAAACTGGCACGCTCGCGCAACACAGCCAGCAGGGAAGTCTCAATCACCCGGATGAGGTTACCGTCGCCGTTGCCGTTGCACTTGCAAAAGAGATGTTTGCTGGCCGACGAGTCGAACTCGTCGCGGTCGCCGAGGTGTCCGAGGCGCGAATAAGAGCCGACGGCCGCGCGTGCGGTTGCCGACCGGTCGATCGCGATACCGCGGCCGCGACGTCGCCGACGATCGGAACCTGCAGTGATGTGGGCAGCAACCCGCGTGCCGCCGGCGTGAGATTGGCGCGACGACGGCCCGTGTGCCCGATTTGCCGTCACGACCGCGTACCCCGGGGCAATCAGTGCTCCGCCGGCGAATGGATTGCTCGGATTTCAAGACAACAGACCACGGGGAAATTAGCGTTACGGGTGTGACCGCCTGCCGAGGCAAAGCATGCCACTGAGGACGCACATTAATGCGCCGTCGTCGGTGGTCTGCTGACCAGAGTGCTCGGTGTGCGGCTATCAACCGGGCGGGGACCAGCAATCGTTTCTACGCGGAGGGGAAATGACGTCATTCAAGTCTGTGGATGATTCACTGTCGGGCTCAGAGTCAGCCGCGGCTTCATCCACGATGGGCACCACACCTGTCACGCCGATTGCCGTCATCGGCATGGCGTGCCGGCTCCCGGGGGGCATCGACTCGCCCGAGCAGCTGTGGGAAGCGTTGCTGCGAGGCGATGATCTGATCACTGAAGTTCCGCCCGACCGCTGGGACGCCGACGAGTATTACGACCCCGAGCCTGGAGTGCCGGGCCGATCGGTGTCCAAATGGGGCGCGTTCGTCGATGACTTCGGCGGCTTCGACTCCGACTTCTTCGGGATCGGCGAGCGGGAGGCCACCGCGATCGACCCGCAACACCGCCTGCTGCTGGAAACCTCTTGGGAGGCAGTCGAGCACGCCGGCCTCAGCCCTGATCGGTTGGCCGGCTCGCGGACCGGCGTGTACGTGGGCTTGACGCATAACGACTACATATTGCTCGCGGCCGATGTCCACGCCTTGGAGGGTCCGTACGGATTCCTGGGAAACAACTACAGCATGGCGTCCGGGCGGATCGCGTATGCGATGGACCTGCATGGTCCTGCGATAACGGTGGATACCGCGTGCTCGTCGGGCCTCGTCACTGTGCACATGGCATGTCGCAGCCTGCACGACGGCGAGAGCGACGTCGCGCTCGCCGGCGGCGCCACGTTGTTCCTGGATCCGAGGAAATCTGCCGCGGGATCTGCCGGCGGAATGCTGTCGGCGACGGGACACTGCCACGCGTTCGACGTTGCCGCGGACGGCTTTGCGTCCGGGGAGGGTGCCGTGATGGTGCTCCTCAAGCGACTGCCCGATGCCCTGCGCGACGGTGACCGCATCCTGGCCGTCGTGCGCGGCACTGCCCTGAACAACGACGGTCGCACGGTGAACATCACCACACCCTCGCAGTCCTTGCAGGTCAAGGCCTATCGCGCCGCTCTGGACGCGGCGGGCGTCGACCCGAACACCGTCGGCATGGTCGAGGCACACGGCACCGGTACCCCGACCGGTGATCCGATCGAATTCGGCAGCCTGGCCGAGGTCTATGGCGTCGAGGGACCGTGCGCGCTCGGCGCGTCGAAGACGAACTTCGGTCATACCCAGTCGACTTCAGGAGCATTGGGGCTCATGAAGGCGGTTCTGGCCGTGCAGCACGGTGTGGTCCCGCAAAATCTGCACTTCACCCAGCTGCCCGACGAGCTTGCCCGAATCGAGAGCAATCTCTTTGTGCCGCATGAGAATACGGTCTGGCCTACCAACGGTCAGGTGCCCCGGCGGGCAGCGGTTTCGTCGTACGGGTTCTCGGGGACCAATGCCCACGCCATCGTCGAACAAGCTCCCGGGATCGTCGAAACGGAGGTGCACCACAACGGAAGCGCCGGCGCGACGGCCAACGGACCGCTGCTGTTCCCGCTGTCGTCCACCTCGCCCGACGAACTGCGCCGAACCGCAGCACGGCTGGCCGACTGGGTGCAAGCACATGACGGTGTGGCGTTACCGGATTTGGGCTACACCCTCGCGCGTCGACGCGCGCACCGCCCGGTACGCACCGGCGTTCTTGCGAGCACTCGACCGGAGCTCCTCGGCGCCCTGCGGGAGGTAGCCGATGGCGACACCCCGTATCAGGCAGCAGTCGGGCGCGACGGTTGTGGCCCCGTCTGGGTGTTCTCCGGCCATGGGTCGCAGTGGGCTGGAATGGGTGCCGAGCTGCTTGCCACAGAACCGGTGTTCGCCGCCACTGTCGCCGCTGCCGAACCGCTGATTGCTGCGGAGTCCGGGTTTTCGGTGACCGAGGCGATGTCGGCACCAGAAGTCGTGACCGGTGTCGAGCGTGTGCAGCCAACCCTGTTCGCCATGCAGGTCGCGTTCGCGGCCACAATGAAGTCCTACGGGGTTCGCCCGGGCGCGGTGATCGGGCACTCCCTGGGCGAGACCGCGGCTGCAGTGGTCGCCGGGGCGCTGTCGCTGGAAGACGGGGTACGCGTCATCTGCCGTCGCTCGCGGCTGATGTCCCGCATCGCCGGTTCCGGGGCGATGGCCTCGGTGGTATTGCCGGCCCAGCAGGTGCTTTCCGAATTGATGGCTCGCGGGATCAACGACGTTGTGATCGCGGTAGTCGCGTCCCCGGAATCCACGGTGATCGGCGGAGCTCCGCAGACCGTTCGCGAACTCGTCGCCGAATGGGAGGAGCGCGACGTGATGGCTCGCGAGGTGGCCATCGACCTCGCGTCTCATACTCCGCAGGTCGACCCCATTCTCAGCGACCTCTCCGAGGCACTGCGGGAACTGGCGCCGCGGACACCGGAAATCCCGTTCTACTCGACGAGCCTGTTCGACCCACGCGAGGAGCCGGTGTGCGATGCCGGCTACTGGGTGGACAACCTGCGACGCACGGTGCGGTTCGCCGCGGCGGTGCAGGCCGCTATGGAAGACGGCTACCGGGTCTTCGCCGAACTGGCGCCCCACCCCCTGCTCACCCATCCGCTCGAGCAGAACGCCCGCAGCCTCGACGTGCCGCTGGCCGCTCTGGCAAGCATGCGTCGCGAGCAGGAACTGCCGCATGGGCTGCGTGAATTCCTGGTGGATCTGCACGGTGCGGGTGCCGCAGTTGACTTCTCCGTGCTCTTCCCGCATGGGCAGCTGGTGGACGCACCGCTGCCGACCTGGACGCACCGTCAGCTCCGATTGAGCCGCGACGGTCAGGACGTCTCGCCGACGCACGGCGGATGCACCGTTTCGGTTCATCCGCTACTGGGCTCCCACGTGCGCTTGCAGGAGGAACCGGAGCGTCACGTCTGGCAAGGGGAAATCGGCACCGCCGCTCAACCCTGGTTGGGCGATCACCAAATCCGCAACGTGGCCGTGCTCCCGGGTGCCGCCTACTGCGAGATGGCATTGGCGGCTGCGCGCGCGGTGCTCGGCGAGGAGTCCGAGGTCCGCGACATCCGCTTCGAGCAGGCGCTGCTGCTGGACGAGGAGACCACCGTCGGCGCCTCGGCATTGTTGACGGCGCCGGGTGTTTTCGACTTCACCGTGGAGATGAACAAGGAGGGCGAACAGACTCGGCAAGCGGCGGCAGTTCTGCATTCCGCATCGGATGAACAGCCTCCCGCGCACGACACCTCTGTCCTGCTCGCCACGCATCCGGGGCACGAAGACGGGGACGCGGTGCGCGAGCGCATGGACCGGCGCGGTGTCCAGTACGGTCCGGCGTTCTCCGGCCTCGGCTCTGTCCACACCGGCGAAGCGGACACCATGCTCGCCGAGGTGGCGCTACCACGCCAAATCAGGTCGCAACAAGTCGCTTACGGTGTGCATCCGGCGCTGCTCGACGCCTGCTTCCAGTCCGTCGAGGCGCATCCCCACATCCAGGCGTTGGGCGAAGGCATGCTCGGGCTTCCGTTGGGGATCCGGCGACTTCGCTCCTACACCGCCGCGCGAGATGCTCACTATTGCCTCACCCGGGTGACGAAAGTCGATCTCTCCGGGGTGGAGGCCGACATCGAGGTGCTGGATGAGCGCGGGACAGTCATGCTCGCCGTCGAGGGCCTGCGACTGGGCACCGGAGCCTCCGAAAAGGGCAATAAAGCTCGGCTTTTTGCCGAGAGGCTGCTGAGCATCGAATGGCAACCGCGAACGCTGCCCGAGATGGAGTACGCCGATACCGGAAACTGGCTGCTGATCAGCACCACCAACGCCGACCAGTTGTCTGCCAGCTTGACCGATGTGCTGAAAAGCCAAGGGGCGCAATGCACCACCTTATGCTGGCCACGGCAAGCCGACCACGCCTCGAATGCTGAGTTGCTCAAGGATCATTTGCGTGCCGGCGGATTTTCTGGCGTGGTGATCTTCACGGGACCCAAGAACGGCGACGCCGAGAATCAGTCCCCGCGCTTGGGCCGCGAGTACGTGGAGCATCTCGTGCGCATCACCCGCGAATTGCCCGACCTCGCAGGCGAGCCGCCTCGCCTGTACGTCGTGACTCGCAACGCTCAGACCGTCGAGGCCGGGGACCGGCCCAATCTCGAGTTGGCCGGGCTGCGGGGCCTCGTGCGGGTGATCGGCACCGAGCATCCTCACTTGCGTGCCTCTCAGATCGATGTGGACGCCGACGGCGACGCAGAGCTGCTGGCACAGCAATTGCTCTGCGAGCTCGACGAAGACGAGACTGCCTGGCGGAAGGGCCAGTGGTACGTCGCGCGGCTGTACCCCGCTCCGTTGCGACCGGAAGACCGCAAAACGACCATCGTCAGCCATGAGCATGACGGGATGCGTCTGCAAATCCGTACACCCGGGGATCTCGAATCAGCGGAACTGGTTGCCTGCCAGCGGGTTTCGCCTGGACCAGGCGAGATCGAAGTGGCGGTCACAGCGTCCAGTATCAACTTCGCCGATGTGCTGGTCGCGTTCGGTCGTTACCCGTCCTTCGAGGGGCGACTGCCGCAACCGGGAACCGATTTCGCCGGGGTGGTGACCGCGGTCGGACCCGACGTCACCGATCACAAGGTCGGCGACCACGTCGGCGGCCTCTCCCCCAACGGCTGCTGGGCCACGTTCATCACCTGTGATGCCAACCTGGCCGTCACCCTGCCGGCCGGCCTGGCCGACGCCGACGCCGCCGCGGTGACCACGGCGACCGCCACCGCGTGGTATGGCCTGCACGATCTGGCCCGCATCAGGAGCGGCGACAAGGTGCTGATCCACTCCGCAACCGGCGGAGTCGGCCAGGCGGCGATCGCGATCGCACGGGCTGCCGGCGCCGAGATCTTCGCCACCGCAGGAAGTGAGCAGCGTCGGCAACTGCTGCGCGACATGGGTATTGAGCATGTCTACGACTCGCGCAGCGTCGAGTTCGCTGACGAGATCCGCCGCGATACCGGAGGGTATGGCGTCGACATCGTGCTCAACTCGGTCATCGGTGCCGCCCAACGCGCGGGTGTCGAATTGCTGGCATTCGGCGGACGGTTCGTCGAAATCGGCAAGCGCGACATCTACGGCGACACCAAGCTGGGGTTGTTCCCGTTCCGGCGCAACCTCACTTTCCATGCCCTCGACCTGGCGCTGCTGGCGTTGAGCCATCCCGACCGGCTCCGAGACTTGCTGCACACGGTGTACAAGCTGACCGCGGACGGTGAGCTGCCGACGCCTGAGAGCACGCACTATCCGCTTGCCGACGCCGCCACTGCCATCAGGGTGATGAGCGCCGCCCAGCACACGGGCAAGCTCATCCTTGACATCCCGCAGGCCGGGAGCAGCAGCGTGATCCTGCCACCGGAGCGAGTCGAGGTCTTCCGTGAGGACGGCTCCTACATCGTCACCGGCGGCTTGGGTGGTCTGGGGTTGTTCCTCGCTGAGAAGATGGCCGCCGGCGGTTGCGGACGCCTCGTGCTCACCTCGCGTTCGCAGCCCGATCTGAAGACACTCGAGACGATCGAGCTGATCCGCGCGATCGGTGCCGACGTGGTCGTGGAGTGTGGCGATATCACAGAACCGGGGATGGCGGAACGCCTTGTGGCGACGGCGACTGCCACCGGGGTCCCGCTGCGTGGTGTGCTGCACGCGGCCGCGGTGATCGAGGACGCCATATTGACCAACATCACCGACGAGCTCATCCAGCGTGACTGGGCGGCAAAGGTTTTCGGCGCGTGGAATCTGCACACTGCCACCGCCGACCAGTCGCTGGACTGGTTCTGCTCGTTCTCCTCGGCGGCCGCGCTGGTCGGATCACCCGGACAGGGCGCCTACGCCGCGGCCAACAGCTGGCTGGATGCGTTCACACATTGGCGGCGGGCAGAAGGCCTTCCCGCCACCGCGATTGCATGGGGCGCGTGGGGCCAGATCGGCCGCGCGATCGCCCTGGCGGAGGGCGCCGGCATTGCCATCACGCCGGATGAGGGGGCTTACGCGTTTGAAGCGCTGCTGCGCCACAATCGCCCCTACAGTGGCTACGCGCCCATCATCGGGACGCCGTGGCTGACGGCCTTCGCGCAGCACAGCCCGTTCGCCGAGGCATTCCGCTCGGCGGGTCAAAACACCGCGGGCTCAAGCAAATTCCGTGCCGAGCTCAACGAGTTGCCCCCGGACGAATGGCCTGCGCGGCTGCGGCGTCTGATTTCCGACCAGGTCAGCCTGATTCTGCGTCGCAACGTCGACCCGGACCGTCCACTCGCCGAGTACGGCATGGACTCGCTCGGTGCCTTGGAACTGCGTACGCGCATCGAGACCGAAACGGGAATACGCCTCGGTTCTGCCAGCATGACGGCAACCATTCGAGACTTGGCGGGAATGCTCTGCGAACAGATGGCACCCGCGGAGGCCGCTGAGATCGACGTATCGGCTTAGCCTGGAACTCACGGTTGGATTGCCGCTGGAGCCATTTCGGTTGGCCGATGCCTCCTGGCGTTCCCTCCTTTATATGGTTCGATGCACCAACTGATTGGAGAAACCGTGCCTGATACCGCAAGAGCGGGAGATGTGGGCGACGTGCGTACGATGTACGAGGCCTATCCGTATCCGAGCCCTACGGCCGGAGACAGTCTGATCGGGGACGTGGCCAACAGTCTGTACACGATCTTCGGTGAAGACGGACTGTCTGGGCGAAAAATCCTGGACGCCGGTTGCGGGACGGGCCACCGGCTGCTTGGGGTGGCACGGCGCTACCCCGAAGCGCAGTTTGTGGGGCTCGATATGACTGCAGCCTCGATCGCCGTGGCTAAAAACCTCGCGGAGCGACACGGAATCCGCAACGTTGAGTTCTGCAATTCCGAGCTCTTGGATTTCAGCCCTGGCCATACGTTCGACGTCATTATGTCGATTGGCGTGGTGCATCACCTAGAGGATCCGAGTGCAGGGATACAGTTCCTCAGCACCCTTCTCGGTGACAACGGCCTGTTGATCCTGTGGCTGTATCACGCACTGGGCGAACATCAACGGCTGCTCGATAGAGAGGCCCTCTTGACGCTCTGGAATCGTGCAGAGGGCCTCGACGCGGGGTTGCAGGTGTTGCAGGACATGGGCCTCAAGCTCGCAGTCAAGCAATACGGTAGCTCCGCGGCGCAGTCCAAATCGGAAGTCAGCCAAGTCAGCATTGACGTTGATGCCTACCTACATCCGATCGTCAATGCCTACCGGTTTGAAGAGATCATCGACATGCTGCGCGATTGCGGGACACTCGACTGGACAGCCGTCAACAACATCAACCTGGTCGACTCGAGCAAGTTGATCGACCTCAACGAGGTCGAAACGGGCGACATGCAGTTCCTGTGCCAGACGACGGAGGACCTGTTCGCAGCTGAGGGGCTACGGCGCAGGTTTCGGGCACTGGACCCCCTGAAGAAGCTGCGCGTCCTGGAGAATCGGCTGCAGCCCACGGGCTTCACAGTTCTCGGTGGCCGAGGCGAGTCTCATCAGCATCTATCAGCGAGAGTGCGGTCGAACGCCATTCCCCTTTAGGGGCACGGCAATTCGGTTGACAAGTACCACTGCACGGAGTCGGATTGTCTCCTCCGTCGGTCAGCCATCATTCTGGCGCGGGCCGATATTTTTACGAGGTCAGCAGCGGCAGCGACGCTCTCAGCAGGTTTGGTCATTCGGGTGGCGAGCTGACGTGCCCGGGTGAGGTATTGCGGGGCGAGGATGGTGCGGAGGTCTTTGACCAGAGATTGCTGGGTAGTGGCCGAAAATCGCCGGGTGGTGCCCACCCCCAGTCGTTTGACCGAGAATCCCCAGTACGGCTGGTCGGCCAATGTCCAGAGGATCAGCGTGGGAACGCCGGCGCGCAGCCCGATGGCCGTAGTACCCGAGCCACCGTGGTGCACGACTGCGCGGCAGGCCGGGAAGATGGCCGCGTAATTTACCGTGTCCACCACCTTGACGTGGTCGAAATCGGGAATGGTCCCGTAGTCGCTGTCGGCCGCGCAAACCACAGGCCGGCCTAGTTCACGGCGCTGCGCGTCCTCGATCCTCCTGAACACCGCTCGCCAATGTAGCCACTCGGACACCTTCATTCCCGTGCGCCCATACGGCGGAGGCAGGAACGGAAGGAGGTGGCCGTTACCCGCGCCGGGAAGTAATGCAGCGTAACCAACGGAATGCCGTAATACTCAGCGACATTGGCAGCGGGCTGCTCGAAACTCAGGGTGGTGAATAGCAGGTCGGCCCCGTCCACTAGGGACATCAGCGTCTTGCTCACGTCCCTCCAGCCCTGGGCATACCCTTCCCAGAATTCACGCCGAGACCCTGATCACCCCGGCATCCGCCACGAAGTACGCGAGCTCGCATAGTCACGCACCGCCTCCATCTTCGCCCGCGAATCCGGCCCATAGGGAACTGCCGTCAACTCAGCCGCCTCGGCGAATCCAACCAGGTTGGGCGGGACTGCCATACGCACTTCGTGCCCTCTGCGGAGCAACTCGCTGGCGACAGCTGCGTTAGGCGTTATAGCGCCGCCGACTTCCGTCTAAAAAGCCGACCCCGACCCGCCGCCGGCAAGCGCGGCGACACGCGTCACGCCGTCCCATCGATCTCCACCACCGGCAGGAATTCGAATTGCACGGTCTCGCTCAAGATGATGAGGAATGAACGTCTCGTATCGGAGTACGGAAATTCTTACCTGGCCTTCCTGGCCATACTCGACGTCGCGATGCGGGTCATCGAGCGATACCGTTTTCAGATATGCCATCGGAGAGGCCCCGCGATGGCTCGATGGCATGCTGAAGCTACAGCGGTATTTGTCGGAGGCTCCCCGCGGCCGTTGCACGCCGATACCCATCAAGGCATTCCCGTACCACCCAACGATTCGAGCATCGGGAAAGTCAACCTCTTCCCAGTGCCTCAATTCTTCGTCGTCGACGGGAGTGGCCGACCATATGATCCCCTTTACCGACTTGCGGATCAGCTCGCGTATCTCTTCGTCGCGAATCATCGCGCGCAGCAGAGGAGGAATGGTGATGAGCGCCGTTACTTCGTCGGCCTCGAGCGCCCACTTCGCTTGCTGCAAAACATGCGCGACATATTCTTCGATTTCGTCTCTTCTGCCTGCTTTTTCTAATTTGCGCACCCAGCGCGGGTCCATATCTACTGTGTGACACAGGAAGCCGCGGATCTGAGCGAGGCGTGGGACGACTCGGCCCACACCATGCGGCCCGGTAGCGCCGACGTACAGCCAGGACTGTTTGTGCTCGACACCGCTGCATAGAAACTCGCTGCGATTGGAGCCCGGAAAGTCGTGTTCGTCGAGCAACTCGCTGACGCGCTCGACGTTCTCGAACTTTTCCGGCCCCGCGGCGACACGCGTCGGCGGCCCCGTGGTGCCGCCTGTTTCGAATACGGAGTAATAACCTGGAATACCCTTTGGCACGAGCTTCGCTGTGGGAGTCTTGCGCCACAGGGGCACGACTACAGGAAATCGGCTGAGATCGGCGAATGTCCTTATGTCCCTGAGTGGATCGAAGGATAAGGACTTCGAAAACTCAAGCCAAAACTCGGATCCGGTTTCCGGAGAGAAATGCCAGCGCACCATGTTCCGTACGTGATCGTCTAGATCATCCGAGTATCGCCGGTGAAATGTGTTCATATATCGCTCTCTGGAGGGACGGAAACAAATCACGCCTGGCATAGACTGCTGCTGGTGAATGAATAGTCGTCGGCGCTGAAACTACTCAAGAAGGTAAGGCTCAAGGCGATCGTCAGCACTGGACTCCAAAGATTCAATTCTTCGGTCGTCATTTGAGGGAGCTTGTCGAGGGTGCGACGAAGAGCCTGCGAATCCAGGTACTCGCACGCTTCCGCCTCGGAGCCACGCAGCGTGTCCTGCAGCAGCGTAGTAAAGCGGCCAGGAGTGGCGCCGCCGAACGGCGGCGCGAAGAACGGACGCTTCAAGTTGCCGTAGTTTCCTGCCGGGATGAGCTGCTTGACGGCTTCGCGCAGAACGTACTTGGACTTCATATCGCGGATTTTCAGTTCATCCGGTAGCCCAAACGCGAACTCTGCCACCGACGGGTCGAGATATGGATTGCGTGCTTCGACGGAATTGGCCATGTCCATCTTGTCGTCGAAGGCTCCGAGCATGTAATGAAGGAAAATCGACTTATTCCAGAGATAGGAACTGTGGCGCAGACCTGCACCCAAAGTTGGCTTCACCAGCGGGAAGTTATTCAAGAAGATTCGGTACGGGTCACGCGTGGCGAACTGTGCCAGGAACCCTGGAGCGGACAGCGACCTGAGTCGCATCGCCGTGGCGGCACGCGCTGAAAGCCACGTCGGCACGAATCCGAAGGTGCGCTGGATAGCGCTGACGTCGGCCATTTCGCCAACCGGCAGATGGAGGCCGCGGGAAGTCTCGTGAACCGAACTCACGTCGGCGAGACTGTGCCCGTTCGCGGTGCTCCGCAGATTGTGAAAGTCGCTGATGAAGTGTGCATAGCCGGCAAGTATCTCGTCAGAGCCCTGACCGGTGAGCACGACTTTGACGTTCCGCTCGCGCACGCGCCGGCTGAGCAAGTATTTGGCGACGATATGGCCGTTGTGCGAGGGCATTTCGGCGTGCCAGATGGCGGTGCGGAAATGGTCGGCGATATTGTCGCGGTTCAGGCGGACGGTCTCGATATCGCCACCGAAATGCTTCACCAACGCGGTGGCGTCGGCTTCCTCGTTGTACGCCGTGTCGTCGAAACAGGCCGTGAATGCTTGCGGCGGACGGGAACTGTGCTGACAGGCAAGCGCGTAGGCGGCGGCCGAATCAATTCCGCCGCTGAGGTAGATGCCCACCGGGACGTCGGCAATGAGTCGAAGCCGCACTGATTCCGACAGTCGCGATTCGAACTCTTTGATGACTGCGCTCTCATCGAGTGGCTCGGTCACCGGGTCAACGTCGTGATCCCAATAGGGAATCAGACGGATATTGCCGTCTCGGACAAGCAGGTAATGACCGGGCGGGATCTGCCGAACATGCTTGAAGAACGTGCGGTCCGGGTCCTGAGAGACGTGGAGATATTGGTAAATGGACTCGCTGTCCAGATCGGCCGGAACTCCGAGCGCGAAGAGCGCCTTCGCTTCCGAAGCGATAAACAGCTTGCCATCGAAGATCGCGTAGCACAGCGGCTTGATGCCAAACCGATCGCGACCGGCGACAAGCTCACGGTTGTTGTGATCCCAAAGCACGAACGCGTATTCGCCGTTGAGCCAGTGAACGGCCGACGTGCCCCGATCTTCGTATAGGTGCAACAGGATTTCGCTGTCCGATTTCGTCTTGAACGTGTGTCCAGCGCGCTCGAGCTCGCGGCGGATGTCCTTGAAGCCGTAGAACTCGCCGTTCACCACGGCCCACACGGACCGATCCTCGTTCGGGAGAGGTTGGTCGCCGGTGACCAGGTCGATGATGCTGAGCCTGGTATGCGCGAGCGTGACGCGACCGTCCGGCGACGTCCAGCCACCCTGACCATCGGGACCGCGGTGAGCCAGAGTAGCCATGCCAACGTTAAGGCCGGCCACTGTTGCCGCCGGGTCAAGCGCCATGCAGGCGACTATGCCGCACATCTGAGACTCTCCTTGATCATGCACCGCCACATCGCACCGTGCTTCGAGGTGTTGTCCGCAACCCGAGCCGCTCGGGCTTGCCAGCTATTCGCCACCGGTCACCTCTATGGTTTGCCCTGAAACAAATGCGGCATCATCGGATGCCAGGAACGCGATCACCTTGGCTTGATCCTCGGGAGTTGCGAACCGCCGCAAGGGAATTGCATCGACCATTGATTGGACCTCCGACTCGGACCGCGAGTCCAACAGCCGCTCCTGCATTCGCTTGGTCACGGTCACGCCCGGCGCGGTGGCGTTACAGGTTATCCCGAACGGGCCGAGCTCTATGGCGAGCTTCCGGGTCATGGCGGTGATCGCCGCCTTGCAGGATGTGTACGCCGCGTTGGTTCTCGGACTCATGCCTCGCGCAACGATTGAGGAAAGGTTCACTATCCTGCCTGAGCCTTGACGCTTCATGTGCGGGATCATCGCGTGACAGCAAAGGAATGTGCCGCGAAGGTTGACTGACAGGACACGGTCCCATTCATCAAGGGTCATGTCGTCCAATCGCACACCGCTGTCAGGGATTACCGTGCTGCCGCCGACACTGTTGACGAGAATATCGGCTCGCCGAAATTCGCCCATAACGAAATTGGTAAGGCACTGAACGGCTTTCGCATCAAGTACATCCACCTCGACGGCCGTACATGAGCCGCCATCCGCGCGGATGCTCGACTCGAGCTCACGCAGGTTTTGCGGCTCGACGTCGACCGCCACCACTTTGGCGCCCTCCTTGGCGAGCAGTACCGCTGTTGCCCTACCGATCCCATTCGCTGCGCCCGTGATGACAGCGACGCGATCAGCAAAACGCATCAGCGTCAACTCCGTAAGCGTCGGGGCTCACGAGAGCGTGCTCCAGCGTCGTCGCGGCCGCCTTACCCTCCAGGATGTTCAACGTTGCGTTCGCGAGCGGAATGGACACTCCGGCTCTCTCCGCGAGTGCGCAACATCCGCGGATGGAGCTGATTCCTTCAGGCACTTCTGGCAAGCGGGAAACGATGTCGCTCAAGGCGTTACCACGGCCGAGCTCGATACCGAGACGGTAATTCAGCGAGTGCGGGCTTGTGGAGGTGAGGAAAAGATCGCCGATGCCTGCCAAACCGTAAAACGTATCGTCGCGAGCGCCAAGCGCACTCCCCAGCGCCGCGATTTCCGCAAGTCCCCGGGTGAAGACGAACGAGCGAGAGTTTGACGGCCAATCCAATCCGGATGCGATGCCCATGGCGACGGCAATGGCGTTTTTGAAGACGCCTGCGAGCTCAACCCCGCTGAGATCATCGCTGGCATAGACCTTCAGGCGCGGACCATGCAGAGCCAGGGCACCGAGTTTCACGACGTCTGGCTGGTTGGACGCTATGACGATGGCGGCGAGCTGTCCATCCATCAGATCAGGAGTGATGTTGGGTCCAGAAATTGCGCCGACCGCTTCCGTTTGCAGCTCTTCGGCAAGAACCTCGGACATTCGTCTGAGTCCAGTGAGCTCAATCCCCTTCGTAGCGGACAGAAGTGGTGGTGGGTTGGGCGCTTCCTGTTTGAGAAGTGTGCAGGTACGCCGAAATTCACCGGAGGGCACTGCAACTATCACCAGAGAAGCTGCGCGCAGCGCCTCCTCCAGCGAGTGCGTGGCGACTATGTGTTCAGAGAGCTGACGATTCGCGAAATGTTTTGGGTGCGAGCGACTTTTGGAAATCTCATTTGCAGCGTCAGCGGTGCGACACCACAGGATGCATGGACGTTCGCCGCGCGCGACCGTTTCCGCGAGTGCGATGCCCATCGAGCCGTCGCCCAGGATGGCGACGCGATTCATGGCGTGCCGACCCCCGAGTGGCATTTACAGAACCTGAAGAGCCCGCAGCATCGGCTGCTGCTTCAGCCCAGTCTCGAGGTATTCGGCGATATCGTCGGAATCGCTGACCACACCAGCACCGGTGAACACGTACGCGCGATTGTGGTTGAGCACCCCACAGCGGATTGCAACTCGAAACTCGGCGTCGCCGCGCATATCAAGCCAGCCCACAGGGCCGCTGTACCAGCCGCGGTTGCCGGATTCGTGCTGCACGATCCACTCCCGTGCCGCATGACCGGGCACACCGCCCACGGCGGGAGTCGGGTGCAGGGCCTCGAGAAGATCGGCCACGTGGGTTGTCGGCCGTACCGTAGCTTCGAATGGCGTGTTGATATGCAGGATGTTCCGCAAAATCACCACTTCGGGGGCAGCGGCCACCGTTACCGCAGTACACAGTGGAGCGAGGGCGTCACGGATTGCCGTCACCACAAATTCATGTTCAGCGCGGTCTTTCGAACTGGCCAGCAACTGCGCAGACCGCGCCGCGTGGGTTTCACCACGCGACCAGCGAGAGCATGTCCCAGCCAACGCTTGCGTTGTCAGCATCGAGCCAGATTTGACGAACAGTGATTCAGGCGATGCACCGACAAAGCTGGCCTCAGCCCGGCGAAAAGCGAAATGGGTGCAGTTCTTCTCCATCATCAAGCGATGCAGAACATGGATATCGCTTACCGGTTTGGGCAGGATCACCTCGCAACGACGTGCCGCGACGATCTTCAGAAACTCCCCGCTGCCGATGGCTGCGCGGATTTTCGCCAGGTGTGCCTTCCATTGCCCAATGGGTTGCTGGTGGATATCGGTTTCGCTGGCGGCAAACACGTGCTCAGGCGGCGTACTACGGAACGATCGGCTTCTCTCAGCAAGATCGAAGATGTCATCGAATTCGGCAAGAACTCGATCAAGCCAGTTCGGATCTTCGAGATCCGGGCAGAGCGCGAGTGCGAGGAAGGAGTGGCCGTCGCGGCGTCCGTATACCCAACGAGGCAGGGTAAAGGCACCGTCGCCGAATTCATTCCACGGTCCGCTGTGATCTTCTTCGGAAGCAAACGCCATCCCACCGAAAAGGCGGGGCGAGTACTCACAGGCTTCCGGATGTTGCACCACCCGGACGCGTTTCCACAGAGCCTCCGATTGGTCGCGAAGCTGCTTGAGGCGGTGCGCGCCGCTCACCCCAATGTGATGCGTTACCCCGCCGCCTGCGCAGTCAACACCTGAAGGTGGATTGTTCCAAGCGAAGCTAAACGCACGGGGCATCAGGCCGAGGAAGGTGGTAACGGGGATCGAGGGCGCAGGAACTGTCACGTGCGTTATTAGTGACGTGTTTTCACTGTCGAGTAATGCACGCTCAAGAAATTTGCGGATCGCTAGGCGCTGGTCCAGCCACGTTGGCTGGCTGACGGTAGAAACACTCGTAATAGGACCGCGATGATCATGATGATCATGTTGTATGCCGACGGTTGCATGATCTGGGGCAGCTAAATTGACTGCGTCAGCGCTGACATCGTCCATAGACACCCGAAAATTAGACCACAGCGAACCCGCTGGCGTATCGAGAGTTGGCTCAAATATTGGGCAAATTGGCTACCGATTCGGGTGAGCGTTTCCAGGGTCACCGGTTAGCTGGCCGGCGGCGGCCAGGATCTGGCGACCGGATCGATTTTCATGATGCGATTGCGGCGGATGGCGCGTGAATCTCTCGAAGCTCCAGCCGGATTGGCCCCGGCGTAGTGCCGGCTACCCTTACGGGGTGTCGATTCCTTTCTTGACATCCTGCGCCCGGGCCACGTGCTCCGCGGTGTAGCCGATGAACAGTGCCACTGCGCCGAGCAGGGCGACCACACCGGCCAGCCACAACATGCCGTATGTGTAGCCTTGATCCAGCGCCTGCAACTGAGCGGGGTTCATGTGCTTCACCGGCCCGACGGTGCCGCCCAAGTGCAGCGTGCGCATCGTGATGACGGCCTGGATGAAGGCCATTACGGTGATGGTGCAATGCCTTGCCGGACCAGTGGTATTTGCC
>LZSH01000445.1 GCA_001665255.1 Mycobacteriaceae bacterium 1482268.1
AACCACCACCCAGGTGAGCGGTCCCATTCACGGCATAGAGCTCTGTCAGCATCACTGCCCGGTGTCCCACGTCGCCGCCTGCTTCTCCGTCGAGCGCACGAAGTACTTGATGTTGTCGAAGTCGATGCCTTCGAGGTTGGAGCCCCAGTTCGGCATCGGCTTCTTGCCGAACGTGCGCAGCGCCTTCAGCCGACTCTCGAGCATCCACTCCGGCTCGCTCTTCTTGGCGGAGATGTCACGCACTACTGCTTCGGACAACCCGCGCTGCGCGCTGGCACCGGCGACGTCGGAATCGGCCCAGCCATAGCCGTACCGACCCAGCGACTCAATGGTCTGATCCTGGGTCAGGACTTCGGGCGTGGTCGTCATGTCGACGCTCCTTGCTTGCTTGGGGTTACTTCGGCGCGCGGGGCTGTGCGCCGAACTGTGGGCATGTCGAGTGGCACGTGTGTGGTGCACGCGCAGTCGCCGTTGACGATCGTGGCAAGGCGTTGCACGTGGGTGCCCAGCACCTCTGAGAACGCCTCTCGCTCGGCCTCGCACAACTCCGGAAACTCCTCGGCGACGTGGGACACCGGGCAGTGATGCTGACAGAGCTCTATGCCGTGAATGGGACCGCTCACCTGGGTGGTGGTT
>LZSH01000446.1 GCA_001665255.1 Mycobacteriaceae bacterium 1482268.1
GTGCTCCTCATCGCCTCCACCCGTCCGGAATGTCGAGTTTCCGCAAAACTCTGGCCGGCGCACCGGCAGCAAGGACCCTGGGTGGGATCTCGCCGCGAACGATCGATCCCGCAGCCACCACGGAGTGGTCGCCGATTGTCGCCCCCGGCAAGACAATTACTCCCCGACCTAGCCATACGTTGTCGCCGATGTTGATAGAAGCGACGGTGCGTTCCCGGCCGGGTTCTACCTGATGCATGTCGTCGTCGACGATGCTTACAAGCGGCCCGACCAAGACCGAGTCGCCGAGCACGATGGCGGACGCAGCGACGAGATCCACGCCGCAGTTGAAAAAACACCCGCTTCCGATGCGCAGCTCCGCACCGGAATGCACCTCGATCTTGGTAGGCAGCGGCGAGCCGTCTATAGACACCGCCCGACCAAGATGGAGTCGGCCTTTGTTGATGATCCGCACTCTGCCGCGGATCCGGGGTGGCGATGCGCATGTTGTTGCTCGGCGCGACGCACCGAGAAGCCCTCGGACAGCGGGCAAAATGTCGCCCGGCTCCGTCAGCGCCCCCCTCGCCAGGCTCAGTAACGACATCGTGCACCCCCACGACTTCCTCGCGGACGAATAGGTGACGAAACGTACCGCACCATGAATGTTGTGCACACCATACTGACCGATAGCGCAGGCGCTCGTGGCACGACTTCGGCGGGGCAGAACAGCGTCTGCAATGCCGGAAATGATGCTTGCGAAACGTGTACGACTGTTCAGGCGGTTGTTACCCTTGCGGGTTGTGCCGGGAGAGGGCGCTGACGCAGCCGAGGAAATTTATCAGCTCTCTCGCACGAACTTCGGATATCGGGCCGCGATCCCAAAACCGCCAACCGCACGGCAGGCGGCCTGGAATTATTTGGTATTCGGACTGAGTAAGGGCTTGGCGCTCATCACGACGGTTGTCGTGGCCCGCTTGCTCGAGCCGGCGGACTTCGGTCTATTCGCCCTCGCGTTGCTGGTGATTAATTTTTTCGAGTACGTCAAAGATCTCGGCGTGGGTGCAGCTCTCGTTCAAAGTCCCCGGGAATGGAACAAATTCGCGCCGACGGGAGTGACCCTTTCGGCGATATTCGGGTTCATGGCCGGGGCGGTTCTTGCGGCAATCGCACCGTTGGTGGCCACGGTGCTGCACCGTCCCGAGTTGACGCCGCTGATACGGGTGCTCGCAATCTGCGTGACGATTTCAGCCCTCAGCGCCATCCCGGCGGCCCGCCTACGTCGAAACCTCGACTTCCGACGGCGGATCTGGCCGGAATTCCTGGGCGCCGCGGTCAAGGCTGTGCTCACTATCGCACTGGCCGCCAACGGATTGGGAGTGTGGAGCCTGGTGTTCGGCCAGCTCGCCGGGGCACTGGCGTTGACGGTCTTGTACTGGTGGGTGGCCCGGACGCCCGTCGAACCCGGGTTCGACGGTCAGGAAGCCCGCCATCTCGTCAGCTTCGGCGTCTCACTCACCGGGGTTACGTTGCTTGCCTTCGCGATCTTCAACGTCGACTACCTAGCGGTCGGCGTTCGATTAGGCGATACCCAACTTGGTCTTTACACGCTTGCGTACAGGATCCCCGAGCTGTTGGTGATCAACCTGTGCGTCGTGATCAGCGAGGTGCTGTTCAGCTCCCTGTCACGACTTCAATATGACCGCGGGCGGGTCGCTGAGCACTACTTACAGGTGTTGACGGTGGTGGTAACTCTGACGGCGCCGGTGAGCGTCACGTTGGCCACTGCCGCACCTGCTGTCATTCGCACCTTGTACGGGCCGGCCTAT
>LZSH01000447.1 GCA_001665255.1 Mycobacteriaceae bacterium 1482268.1
GTTCCTCGGCACCTACACGCCAAAGCTCGACGACAAGGGGCGGCTGACGCTGCCCGCCAAGTTCCGCGACGCGCTGGCAGGAGGGTTGATGGTCACCAAGAGCCAGGACCACAGCCTCGCCGTCTACCCGCGCGCCGAGTTCGAGGCACTCGCACGGCGAGCGTCCAGCGCGTCAAGGAGCAATCCGGAAGCCCGGGCATTCCTGCGCAACCTGGCCGCGGCGACCGACGAACAGCATCCCGATGCGCAAGGCCGCATCACGTTGTCGGCCGACCACCGCCGCTACGCCAACCTCTCGAAGGACTGCGTGGTGATCGGCTCGGTCGACTACCTGGAGATCTGGGATGCGCAGGCATGGCAGAACTACCAAGAACTGCACGAAGAGAACTTCTCCGCGGCCAGCGATGAAACTCTGCGCGACATCATTTGATCCGGCGATTGACCGTGCATCGCGGCCTCTGTCCGAGCCGGCCCTGGCGTACTTCCCCGACGCCAGGTCCACGCGCTCGGACAGAGACCACGGTGCAGGGCCGCCTTTCATCGGAGGGCTGGCCATGGCTGACTCATCCGGGCGCACCTCTGGCGAGCACGGCCACATCCCGGTTCTGCTCGACCGCTGCGTTGAACTACTCGCGCCCGCACTGACACGACGGAGCCCCGACGGCTCCGGTGCCGTGCTCGTCGACGCCACGTTGGGCGCAGGCGGGCACGCCGAGCGGTTCCTCACTGAACTACCGGGAGTCCGGATGATCGGACTTGATCGCGATCCCACCGCCTTGCGGATCGCCAGTGAGCGCCTCGCACCATTCGCCGACCGCATCGTGATGATCCGCACGACGTTCGACGGGATCGCCGATGCGCTCGCCGAATCCGGTTTACGGGCAAGCGATTCCGGCCGACCCGAGATTGACGGGATTCTGTTCGACCTCGGTGTTTCGTCGATGCAGCTGGACCGCACCGAGCGGGGGTTCTCATATTCGGCCGACGCGCCGCTGGACATGCGGATGGATCCGGACGCCGAACTCACCGCGGCCGACGTCCTCAACACCTACGACGAGAAGTCCTTGGCGCGGATCCTCCGCGAGTTCGGCGAGGAGCGGTTCGCCGGCCGGATCGCCGCGCAGATCGTCCGCAGGCGCGCCCGTCGCCCGTTCACCCGCACCGGCGAGCTGGTGGAGTTGCTGTACGAGGCGATCCCGGCTCCTGCGCGTCGCACTGGTGGGCATCCGGCGAAGCGCACGTTCCAGGCGTTGCGGGTGGCCGTCAACGGCGAACTCGATGTGCTGCGCGACGCGCTGCCCGTCGCGATGACCGCACTCGGCCAGGGGGGTCGCATCGTGGTGATGTCCTACCAGTCGCTGGAGGACCGCATCATCAAGAACGTGTTCGCCGCGGCCACGGCGTCGCGGACACCGCCTGGGCTGCCCGTCGAATTGCCTGGGCACGAGCCGGAATTCACGAGCCTGACCCGCGGCGCTGAGCGCGCGGCCGCCGAAGAGATCGACCTCAACCCTCGGAGCGCGTCCGTGCGGCTTCGGGCACTGGAGAAGGTTGCAGGAACGCGAGAAGGGAAGGTCTGATGAAGACCAAGCGACCCGCTGCGCCCCTCGGCGCTGACGAGCGAAGGCGGTCACAGCGCCAGCCTGCGCGCGGGGCGCAAGCCCGCGCAAGCGTGGGGGTACCTCCCACCCGAAGGGTAGGGGGAGAGCGGAAAGGGCCGCGCGCACGCGAGGCGCCACCGCGTCGGGGTCGTCCTCGCCAGACCGAAACCGCGCCCATCACCCGCCCGCAGATCAAGCCCGTTCGGCCCAAGAACGCGACCCAGGCCAAGGCGCGAGCCAAGGCACGAAAGGCCAAGGCGCCCAAGGTTATCCGGCCGCCATTACGGGAACGGCTGCTCGCGCGAATCGCCCAGATCGACCTCAACCCGCGCACGCTGGTCGCCAGGGTCCCGTTCGTGGTGCTCGTGATCGGGTCGCTGGGGTTGGGTCTCGGTGTCACGCTGTGGCTCTCCACAGATGCCGCCGAACGCTCCTATCAGCTCGGCAGCGCCAGGGAAACCAACCAGGCGCTGCTGCAACAGAAGGAAGCCCTCGAGCGCGACGTGCTCGAGGCTCAAGCCGCACCCGCGCTCGCTGAGTCGGCGCGTGAGCTGGGCATGATCCCGTCCCGCGACAGCGCGCATCTCGTGCAGGATGCCGCGGGAAACTGGATCGTTGTCGGGACTCCCAAGCCGGCCGAAGGGGTTCCGCCGCCGCCGCTGAACGCGCCGCTGCCCGACGACGCCCCGGCACCGCCGGCGCCGGCTGCCGCCGGAGGTCGCCCGGCGCCCCACGTCATCGACCCGCGCGAGACGGTCGTGCGGATGCCGGAACGCAATGCTGCGCCGGTGCCCGCTGTGCCCGGTGTCCCGCTGGCCGCGCCGGCTCAGCCCGGCGCCCCGCTGGCGCCACCCCCGGTGCCAGGCGTTCCGCCGGAGGCTCCCGTGCCGGACAGCGCGCACGCGACCAGCCCCCTGCCGCCCGCGCTGGGCCCCGTTGACCTACCGGCCGAACCCGTCCCTGGTGAGGTTTCTGTTCCTCCCGTCGGTGTGACCGCCCCCGGCGCCCCGGCATGAGCCGCGGCGCCGGTCAGCGCGGCCACAAGACCCAGCAGGCGCGTCCCGCACAGGGACGGTCCGCCCGTGCACGTCGCACCAGGGAGCTGGCCACCGAAACCGGTTTGAACAGTGCCTCTTTCGTCTTCCGGCACCGTGCAGGCAACGCCGTCATCTTCCTGGTGCTCATCGTTGCGGCGGCCCAGCTGTTCAACCTGCAGGTGCCGAAGGCCGCGGGGCTGCGCGCCGAGGCGGCGGGTCAGCTCAAGGTCACCGACGTCGAGAAGGCCTTGCGCGGCAGCATCGTCGACCGCAACAACGACAAGCTGGCCTTCACCATCGAGGCGCGTGCGCTGACGTTCCAGCCGGTGAAGATCCGTAAGCAGCTGGCCGACGCCAGGCAGAAATCACCCGAGGCGCCCGACCCGCAGGCGAGGCTCCGCGCGATCGCCGTCGACGTGGCGACGCGACTGAACAACAAGCCCGATTCCACGACGGTGCTGAAGAAGCTGAACAGCAACGAGTCGTTCGTATATCTCGCCCGCGCAGTGGATCCCGCGATCGCCGAGGCGATTTCGAAGAAATTCCCCGAGGTCGGATCCGAACGCCAGGACCTGCGCCAGTATCCGGGCGGCTCCTTGGCCGCCAACATCGTCGGCGGCATCGACTGGGACGGTCACGGTCTGCTGGGTCTGGAAGACTCGCTGGACGCCACGCTGGCCGGAACCGACGGATCGGTCACCTATGACAGAGGCTCTGACGGCGTGGTGATTCCCGGTAGTTATCGCAACCGGCATACCGCCGTCAACGGATCGACGGTGCAACTGACGCTGGATGACGACATCCAGTTCTACGTCCAGCAGCAGGTCCAGCAGGCCAAGAACGCCTCGGGCGCCGAGAACCTGTCTGCCGTGGTGCTGGACGCGAAAACCGGTGAAGTGCTTGCGATGTCCAACGACAACACGTTCGACCCCAGCCAGGACATCGGCCGCCAGCAGGATCGTCAGCTGGGCAATCTGGCGGTCTCGTCGCCGTACGAGCCCGGGTCGGTGAACAAGATCGTCACCGCCTCGTCAGTGATCGAGTTCGGGTTGTCCCATCCCGACGAGGTGTTGCAGGTCCCCGGCTCCATCAACATGGGCGGCGTCACCGTCGGCGACGCATGGGAGCACGGCGTGATGCCGTACACCACGACGGGTGTTTTCGGTAAGTCGTCGAACGTCGGCACCCTGATGCTGGCGCAGCGGATCGGCCCCGAGCGCTACTTCGACATGCTGGAGAAGTTCGGGCTTGGTCAGCGCACCAACGTCGGCCTGCCCGGCG
The DNA here is from genome assembly GCA_001665255.1 of Mycobacteriaceae bacterium 1482268.1. Classification (GTDB taxonomy): domain Bacteria; phylum Actinomycetota; class Actinomycetes; order Mycobacteriales; family Mycobacteriaceae; genus Mycobacterium. The sequence continues at coordinate 3,920 of LZSH01000447.1, forward strand.
AGAGCGAAGGCCTGGTGCCGCCGATCGACCAGTGGTCGGGCAGCACGTTTTCGAATCTGCCTATCGGTCAAGGCCTTTCGATGACACTGCTGCAGATGACGGGCATGTACCAGGCGATCGCCAACGACGGCTTGCGCATCCCGCCGCGCATCGTCGAGGCGACGATCGCACCCGACGGCACCAGGACAGAGGAGCCGCGCCCCGAGGGCATCCGGGTGGTCTCCCCGCAGACCGCCGCGACCGTGCGCAACATGCTGCGGGCCACCCTGCAACGGGACCCGATGGGCACCCAGCAGGGAACCGGTTCGCTCGGGGCGGTCGAGGGCTACCAGCTCTCCGGAAAGACGGGGACCGCCCAGAAGATCAACCCCGCATGCGGTTGCTACTACAGCGACGTCTACTGGATCACCTTCGCGGGCATGGTCACCACCGACAACCCGCGCTACGTGGTCGGGATCATGGCCGACAACCCGCACCGCACCGCGGAGGGCCAGCCGGGCACGACGATGGCGCCCCTGTTTCACAACATCGCCAGCTGGCTTTTGCAGCGCGAGAACATCCCGCTGTCACCTGACCCCGGCCCGCCGCTGACGCTGCAAGCCACCTGAGCCACGGCCCGCCCGTCGGCCGGCCGGTACTGTGTCAAGGCCATGAAGCTGCGTCCCAGCCATCCCGCCGGCCTGGCGCTCGGGCCACTGGCCGACCGGGTAGGCGCGGTTCTCACACCCGGCGGCCACGGTCGTCACACCGTCGTCACCGGTGTCACCCTGCGCAGCCAGGACGCCCAGCGGGGTGATCTGTTCGCGGCGCTGCCCGGCGCGTCCGCGCATGGTGGCCGCTTTGCCGCCGACGCGATCGGCCGCGGCGCGGTCGCGGTGCTCACCGACTCTGACGGTCTCGCGCTGATAGGCGGCGAGGCGGGCGTGCCCGTGCTGGTCCATCCCGACCCGCGGGCGGCGCTCGGCGGGTTGGCCGCCGCCGTCTACGGCAACCCGTCGCGGCACCTGCGGGTTATCGGGGTCACGGGTACCTCCGGCAAGACGACCACCACCTATCTGGTCGAAGCTGGGCTGCGGGCGGCTGAGCGGGTGGCGGGGCTGGTCGGCACCGTCGGAATCCGGATCGCCGGCGACGACCTGCCCAGCAAGCTGACCACACCCGAGGCGCCCGATCTGCAGGCCCTGCTGGCATTGATGCTCGAGCACGGCGTAGACACCGTCGTGATGGAGGTGTCCAGCCACGCACTGAGCCTCGGCCGCGTCGACGGCGTCGAGTTCGCGGTCGGCGGGTTCACCAACCTGTCCCGCGACCACCTCGACTTCCACAAGACGATGCAGGACTACTTCGACGCCAAGGCACGGCTGTTCCTCCCCGGATCGCCAACGGCGGCAACGACTTCGGTGGTGTGTATCGACGACGACGCGGGCCGGGCCATGGCTGATCTCGCAGCGAACCCGGTGACGGTCAGTGTGACCGGTCGCGCCGCCGATTGGCGCGTCGAGGACATCCGCGCCGTCGAGCGCGGGGCGCAGGAGTTCTTCGCCGTCGACCCCGCTGGCGTGCACCACGGGCTGCGCATCGGGCTGCCGGGCCGCTACAACGTCGCCAACTGCCTGCTCGCGGCTGCGCTGCTGGACGCCGTCGGGGTGTCTCCGGAGCAGGCCGCGCCGGGGCTGCGCGACGCGCGCGTGCCTGGCCGCTTGGAGCCCATCGAACGCGGGCAGGACTTCCTGGCGCTCGTCGACTACGCCCACAAGCCGGGGGCCCTGCGTGCTGTGCTGGAGACGCTGCGCGAGCACAGCAGCGGCCGGGTGGCCGTCGTGTTCGGCGCGGGTGGCAACCGCGATCCCGGCAAGCGCGAGCCGATGGGTCAGGTCGCCGCCGAGCTGGCCGATCTGGTGGTCGTGACCGACGACAACCCTCGCGACGAGGAGCCGGCCGCAATCCGGTCCGCGATCGTCGCTGGCGCGAAGGGGGGCCGCGCGCAGGTCATCGAGATCGGCGACCGCCGGAAGGCCATCGACCATGCCGTCGCGTGGGCCCGCGTTGGCGACGTGGTGCTGGTTGCGGGCAAAGGCCACGAGACGGGCCAGACCAGCCACGGGCAGACCCGCCCGTTCGACGACCGCGACGAGCTCGCCGAATCCCTCGAGGCGTTGGGGTCGCACGCGTGATCGACCTGTCCCTCGCCCAGATCGCCGACATCGTCGGCGGTGAGCTCAGCGACATCTCACCGGCCGACGCCGCGGCGGCCAGGGTGACCGGCACCGTCGAATTCGACTCGCGGGCGGTGACACCGGGCGGCCTGTTCCTCGCGCTGCCCGGCGCGCGATCGGACGGCCACGACTTCGCCGCGGCGGCGGTGGCTGCCGGCGCCGTCGGCGTGCTGGCCGCACGCCCGGTCGGAGTGCCCGCGATCGTCGTCGCGCCAAACGCCGACGATCGAACGGATTCGGCGTCGGGCGTGCTGGAGCACGACACCGACGGTTCGGGCGCCGCGGTGCTGGCCGCGCTCGCCCGGCTGGCCGCGGCGGTGGCCGCAGAACTGGTGGCCGGGGGCCTGACCATCGTCGGGATCACCGGCTCGTCGGGTAAGACGTCGACGAAGGATCTGGTCGCCGCGGTGCTCGCCCCGCTCGGTGAGGTGGTGGCCCCACCGGGTTCGTTCAACAACGAGCTCGGCCATCCGTGGACCGTGCTGCAGGCGGGCCGCGACACCGACTTCCTGGTCCTCGAGATGTCGGCGCGCCACCCGGGCAACATCGCGGCGCTGGCGGCGATCGCCCCGCCGTCGATCGCCGTCGTGCTCAACGTGGGCACCGCCCACCTCGGCGAGTTCGGTTCCCGTGAAGCCATCGCACGCACCAAAGCCGAACTGCCCCAAGCTGTTCCGTCGTCAGGCGTGGTCATTCTCAACGCCGACGACGACGCCGTCGCGGCAATGGCGGAACAGACCGCCGCCCGCGTCGTACGGGTGTCGCGCTCGCCGGGCGCCGACGTGTGGGCCGGCCCGGTGACGCTCGACGAGGTGGCCCGGCCCCGCTTCACGCTGCACGCCGCCGGCGTCGAGACCGACATCACGCTGGCGGTGCACGGCGACCACCAGGTGTCCAACGCGCTGTGCGCGGCCGCAGTCGCGCTGGAGTGCGGAGCGACCGGGTCACAGGTGGCCGCGGCACTGGCCGGGGCGGGGCCGGTATCGCAGCACCGCATGCACGTCACCACCCGCGCCGACGGGGTGACCGTCATCGACGACGCCTACAACGCCAACCCCGACTCGATGCTGGCCGGCCTGAAATCGCTGGCCTGGACGGCTCGTCAGGGCGGTGAGACCCGGCGCAGCTGGGCCGTGCTCGGCGAGATGGCCGAACTCGGCGACGACGCGATTTCGGAGCACGATCGCATCGGCCG
>LZSH01000448.1 GCA_001665255.1 Mycobacteriaceae bacterium 1482268.1
ATGGCCGCCGCGGTGTCGGACATGGTGATGCACGGGCGGTCCGGCGATCTCGAGTCTTATCTGCTGGCGGACAAGGTGTTTCACCGTACCTTGTTAGAAGCCAGCGGCAACGAGATGTTCCGCGCGCTCAACGATGTTGTGGCCGAGATACTCACCGGCCGGACGCACCATCAGATGATGCCGACCACGCCGAATCCGACAGCGATCGAGCTGCACGACGAGGTCGCGCGTGCCATCCGGCTCCGCGACGAAGGCGCCGCCGAACGCGCCATGCGCGCGATCATCGACGAGGCGGCCGCCGCGGTGGCCAACGAGGTCGCCGAAGGCGAGTGATTAACTGTGGTCATGGGCAGAGATGCTGTGCTGGCACGACGTTTCTATGACCGGTTCGAGCCGGTGCACGCCGTGACCTATTTCTCGCCGGAGAGCCGGGCGGCGTTCGACGGCCTCGGCTATCGCGGCTTCTGGATGGGGTACTTCGCGGGTCGGTCCGCGCCGCTGGGCGCGGTGCCGGCTGAAGTCGTGACCGCGGTGTTCTATAACTTCGCCCCCGCACGAGTGGGCAAGGCGCTGCCCGCGGCATGGGACATCGCTTCTCCCGCCGCAGCTTTGCGGGCCCGCGAGGCCGCCGCAGTCGCCACCCTGCAGCGGTACGGGTTGACCGACAACGGCGTCGAAGCGGCCGCCGGCCTCGCAGCCAAGGCCGCGCGCTGCGCACCGCTCGACGGGCGGCCGCTGTTCGCCGGCAACGCCGCACTGCCCTGGCCGACCGAACCGCTGGCGATGCTCTGGCACTCGACGACGCTGCTGCGCGAACACCGCGGCGACGCGCACGTGGCCGTGCTGGCGTCGTGCGGGTTGTCCGGCCGCGAGTCCAACGTGCTGCACGCGGCTGCCGGTCGCGTTCCGCCCGAGATGATCATGCGCACCCGCGATTACGACGAGAACCAGTGGCGCGAACATCAAACCCAGCTGGCCGAGCGCGGCCTGCTGGACGATAGCGGGGCCCTCACCGATGCCGGCCGCGAGCTCAAACAGCACATCGAGGACACCACCGACACGCTGGCGCTCAGCGCGCTCGAGGCGCTCGACGACGCCGAGGTAGACGCGCTGTTTCGGGCTCTCACACCGATCACCAAAGCGGTCGTCGCCGGCGGCGACCTGCCCGCGGCGACGCCGATGGGGCTCAGCCGGGACGACCTCGACGACGAGAGCGCGCGCCTCTAGCCCCGCTTCGCCTCGTCCACTCGTCGCGTGGGAGTCAGTATGCGTGCGCCGATTTCGGTGATCGCGATGGTGTGTTCGGAATGCGCGGTGTTCGATCCGTCTGCCGAGCGCAGCGTCCAGCCGTCTGCATCCATCACCAGACGGTCGCTGCCTCGTGCCCACCACGGCTCGAGTGCGAAGGTCATGCCCGGGCGCAGCAGCAGTCCGCGCCCGGGACGCCCGCGGTTGGGGATGTGGGGATCCTCGTGCATCGTCCGACCCAGACCGTGGCCGCCGAATTCGGTGTTGACGCGGTATCCAGCGTCGGCAGCGACTTCCCCGATGGCGGCGGAGATGTCGCCGAGGCGGCCTCCGGGCACCGCTGCCGCGATTCCCGCGGCCAGGGCCCGTTGCGTCGACTCGACGAGCTTTCGGTCGGCGGGGTCGGCTTTGTCGCCGACGATGACCGTGACCGCAGCATCTGCGACCCAACCGTCGATCGACACCGCAAAGTCCAGACTCAGCACGTCACCGTCGCGGAGCACGTAGTGGTGTGGTTTACCGTGCAGCACAGCGTCATTGACGGACAGGCAGATCACGTTCTGGAATGGTCCGCGACCGAATGACGGCGCGTAATCCCAGTAGCACGACTTCGCGCCCCGCTCGCTGACCATCGCCCGGGCATGGTGTTCTAGCTGCATCAAATCGATGCCGGGCTGCGCCTCGATCGACAACGTCGCCAGCGTTTCCGCGACGAACTCACCGGTGACCGCCATCCTGTCGATTTCGTCCGCGGTCTTGAGTTCGATCATGTGCGACTCCGTTCAGCGGTATTTCTCTACCGTAGCGGCCATCTATATCTCTGAGCGACTATCGCAGGTTGCGGTTCCACTCCAGCCAGCCCACCCCGGACCGGCCGTCCGCTGTGGTGACGGCCGCCCAGGCGCGCGGGAAGTGACTCATCCGGCCGTCGGTCGCGGTGAGCAACACCGGTGCGTGGCCCTTGATCTGGACGGTGGCGGTCACGTCGCCGGGCGACAGCATCAGCTCGGTCGTTGCGGGTAAATCGTTGTTGCCAAAGCCTTCTCGGGCCGTCACCGTCTGAAGCTCGGTCAGCGAGCCCGCGCGCTGGATGTAGCCGACACCGAAGCGCGGCGACCCCGGGATCCTGATGTCGACGGCATGCAGATGGGTTCCGTCGTGCAGGTGCAGTGCGCTCCACACCCAATCCATGCCCCACCAGTCCCGCACCCCCCACGAGTGGTCGCGCTGCCCCGGCACCTCGTGCACGTCGATCGTGTTGCCGTCGAAGGTCACGGTGCCCGACACCGCGCACGGAATCTCGTAGCGGGGTGTGAGGCGGTACAGGTATGGCGTGCCTGCCGTGGTCCAGTGCAGGTCCATCGACAGCTCGACCGGTCGTCCCGATTGCCCGCGCAGCAGTGCCGACGGGTCGTCGTACGCCTGCCCGCGGCCGCGCAGGCTGACGTGATAGGTCTGCAACGGATCGGTGGCCGCGTGGCTGAGCTCGACGACATCGGAGCGCACCGCGGCGGGGTCGTCCGGCAATGCGACCTGGAAGTCGTTCACGGCGACCGTCGGCATGTCGGGACCGCACAGCAGCGCGTTGACCCAGGCCGTGCGTTGATTGGGGATCAGGCCGAGCCGGAACCAGCCGCCGATGCCCTGCCCTTCGTCGGCGAAGTCGGCATACCAGCTCTCGCTCCACAGCGGCTCCGCGCCGGGCGGGTGGGCGCGCTCGTCCTCTGCCGAGGGCTGCAGCGGTTCGGGGGCGGCAGCGCCGGGCAATGTCGCCAGCGCGTCGGTGTCGAGCACGTGCTGAGCGTGGCGCCGCAGCATCGTCATGAACATCTCGTCGCCACGCGACGTGCGTTCGACGAGCATCGGCGACACGATCGCCATCGTCACGCCGAAGAACGCCGCACGCCGCACACCTTCCCGGACATCGTCCAGACTGAGCGTCGCGTCGGGACCCAACGCGTCGTGGTATGCCCGCAACAGCGCGTCGTAATGGTCGCGGCGGACCCCGTCGGCCAGCGCGCAGCCGAGGAAATACGCGACGTCGGTCATCGCGGATCCCCACGTCACGGTCTGCCAGTCGACGACGGTGAGCGGCCGGTCGGCACCCGGCTGGCCGAACAGCATGTTGTCCAACCGGTAGTCGCCGTGCACCAACCCCTGCACGCGATCCGCTGCGGCCTCCTGCGCAAGGTAGGCGTCGAAGCTGGCGACCAACCGCTCACACACCTCGCGATGCGCTGCTGCGATGTCGTCGCCGTATCGGTCGACGAACCCGGCGTACAGGTGCCCGATGAGCGCCTGATTTATCGGGGATTCGCGGTTGAGCCACTCCACGTTGGACATCGACGTGCGGCCCAGCAGCGGCGCGTGCAGCCGTCCCAGTTCTGCCATCGCCAATATCGCCTGTTCGACTGTGGCGCCGCGGATCTCGTCACCGACGACTGCCGGGGCGGCGTCGCCGAGCAACAGGTGAAAGACACCGGTCTCACTGTCGAACCCCGAGCTGTAACACGGTGCGACAGGCCCGCCGACGCCGGGGGCGATATCGGTGTAGAACCGCACCTCGCGTTCATAGAGGCCCAGCGCCAGACCGGTCTGCCTGCTTGCCGGGTCGGTCGCGGCCACTTTGAGCACCACCGAGGCGGGTCCGTCGGCGCCGTCGGCGTATGTCAGCACGACGCGGTAGCACTCGCTCATCTGACCGGTGCCGATCCGCTCTGTGCTGAAACTTTCGACTGTGCCGGCGCCGAGGGCGGCCGTCAGCCACTCGGCGGTCAGGTCGCGCGGCCGCTCGATGCTAGTCACCCACGGAGTATGTCGGATGACGTTGACGCGCTGTCCGGCGCTCCCTTGCGCCTGCCTAGCGCGCCGCCAGCGTGAAGCCCTCCCAGGCTTCGCGTCGATCGGCGTGAGGGTCGTGGACCACGCGGGAGCGCCGGTCGAACACCATCACCGCGCGGTCGGTGCGGGTGTAGGTGGGCCAGCCATCACCGGGCACGCCGCGACGGCTGAATTCCCGCCACCGCCTCTGCACGTCGTCGCTGACCCGCCGCGCCGAGCGCCCGTCGACGGCCGCGGTGAGCAGCGACCCGAACCGCGTGCGGTAGACGTCGAAAACGGCGAACAACTCCGTCGCGTGGGTCGCGCCGAGCCCCGACCAGTGCAGTGTGCGTGGTGCGTAGTCGAAGCGGTACCGGTAGGTCGGCGCGTGGCAGCTGTGCGCCTCGGCGATCTGCCACGCGGCTGTCCCGAAGGCGAAATCGCCGCCGAGACGGATACAGGCCGCCTCGTCCGGATAGCCGGGGTACGCCGCCGTAATACGTTGCCGCTGTTCGGGTTCCAAGCCGGCCAAGAGGTCTTCGATCATCGCCTCGTTCGTCGGCAGCAGTTTGAGCCATCGGGTGAAGAGCCTGCCCTCGTGCGCATTGGTGCCGACGATGAGCGGAACCCGGTGCGCCGCACCGGTCCGCATCGCGTGGACGGGGTCCAGTGGCAAATAGTCGGTGCCGCTGGTAGGCCCCACCGCGAATGCGCCGATCGGATCGGTCTGGGCGTTTCTGATCAGCTTGTCGAGTGCGTTGACCAACTCGGCGGGCCGTGCCGTCATCAGCGCCTGTGCGGCGTTGCGCCGATCCGCGCCCAGCAGCGCGGCGAACTGCTCGGCATAGCGCGCCCGCACCTCGGGAGTTCCCACCATGCCACTGGCCGGACTTTCTGAAATCGCGTGCGCGAAAAGGCCTTTCGCTGCGGGGACCGCGAGGAGCGTGGCAACGGCCTGGGCGCCGGCGCTTTCACCGAAGATCGTCACGTTGTCGGGGTCACCGCCGAACGCCGCGATGTTGTCGCGCACCCAGCGCAGCGCCATCACCAGGTCGCGCAGGAACAGGTTGTCATCGATGGTCACGTCACCCGAGGACAACGACGACAGGTCCAGACAGCCGAGCGCGCCGAGGCGATAGTTCACCGAGACGTACACGCAACCCTTCCGGGCCAGCGCCGCACCGTCGTAGATGGGTGTGGCCGAACTGCCGAGGATGTATCCGCCGCCGTGGATGAACACCATGACCGGCATCGGTTCGTCCCGTCGCCGCTTGGGCCTGGTGACGTTGAGGGTCAGGCAGTCCTCCCCCATCGACTGGTATTTGCCGACGCCCAACAGTGTGTACATGCGCTGCTGTGGCGCGCAGTTGCCGAACCCGTGGCAGTAGCGGACACCCGGCCACGGCTGCACCGGTCGCGGCGCCTTCAACCGCAGCGGACCCACAGGCGCCTGTGCGTAGGGAATCGAACGCCACCGGTGTACGCCGTCGCGGGTGAACCCCTCGACGGTGCCGGAGCCGATCGTTGCGCGGACGACGTGTTCGTGCATTACCCGACCGTATCGAACCGACTCGCGCGCCGCGCCTTGCCGGCATTCGGTTGGCGGCCCGCTAGCCTGGCCGATATGCGGATTGCTGTGCTGATCACGGCGTCTGTGCTGGTTGGCGGTTGTTCCCAGGGCGTCGGCGGAGACGCCGAGCAGGCCGAGCGCTCACTGTCGGCCCCGGCCAGGACCACGACGTCACCCCCGCGCCCGACCACGCCCACCACGAAGGCTCCGGCCACACCGCCGCAAGCAGGTGCCGACGTTGCCGAGGTGATCACGTTCATCGAATCGGGGCGTACCGCCGACGTTGCTGCGTTCCACACCGCGACCCGGCAGGGAACGACGGCACAGCTTGGTGAGGACGTCGCGTTCACCACGCCATCGGGTAAGACGCAGTGCATGACCGACGCGACGAACGCCGACGGCGCGCTGGCATGTCTGGTGGACCTCGTCGTTCCGCCGCTACAACCGCCCGACGTCTACGGCCACTGGAAGGGCGGATGGGTCGACTTCGCCGGGCCGAGCATCGAAATCGGTTCAGCGCACGGCGATCCCGGCCGGTTCGGCAGGGGCGCCGGTCCCCAACTGCCATACGGGGACGCGCTGGCCTTCGGTGACTATCGCTGCCGCTCCGATCCCGCCGGGCTGTACTGCGTCAACTACGCCCACCAATCGGCGGCCCGGTTCAGCGACGCGGGCATCGTCCCGTTCGGATGCCTGCACAAGATGGATCCGCCTGCGGGCATCGGCGAGAAGTACGGTTGTTGAGCCCCTCCCGCCGACGTGCCGGTCAGGCGACGCCCTTGTGCCGGAGCAGCGGCAGCACGCCCTCGGCGAACCAATACGCCTCCTCCAGATGCGGATAGCCCGACAGGATGAACTCGTCGAATCCGACCGAGTGGTACTCGTAGATCAGGTTGGCAACCTCCTCGTGGCTGCCGACCAACGCGGTGCCCGCTCCCCCGCGGACCAACCCGACGCCCGCCCACAGGTTGGGGTAGATCTCCAGCTGATCGATCCTGCCGCCGTGCAGCGCGGTCATCCGGCGTTGCCCTTCGGATTCCGATTTGGCATGCAGCTGCGTCTGTTTGGCGATCTGCTCGGGTGACAGCTCGGCGAGCAGCTCGTCGGCGACCGCCCACGCCGCGGAGGAGGTGTCACGGCTGATCGTGTGCAGGCGGATCCCGAAGCGCACCTTGCGACCGCGTTCCTCGGCCAGTGCGCGCACCCGCTCGATCTTGGCCGCCGCCGCCTGCGGAGGCTCTCCCCAGGTCAAGTAGACGTCGACGTGCTCGGCGGCAATCGGCAGAGCGGCCGGCGAGGATCCGCCGAAATAGATCTGCGGCAACGGATCCGGCGGCGCGGACACCCGGGCGTCGGAGACCGTGTAGAACTTGCCCTCGAAGTCCAACGACTCCTGACGCCAGACCGAGTTGACGATGTGCAGGAACTCGCCGGTGCGGGCGTAGCGCTCATCGTGGTTCAGCCAGTCACCGAATCGTCGCTGCTCGACGTCGTCCCCGCCGCTGACAATGTTCAGCAGCACCCTGCCCTCCGAGAACCGCTGCAACGTCGCGGTCTGCTGGGCGGCCAGCGTCGGCGGCACCAGACCGGGCCGGAACGCGACGAGGAACTTCAGCCGTTCGGTTTCCGCCAGCAGAGCCGACGCGGTGAGCCACGCGTCTTCGCACCAGGTCCCCGTCGGGGTCAGCACACCCTCGAAGCCGAGCCGGTCGGCTGCACGGGCCACCTCGGCCAGGTACCGCCGGGTGGGTGCGCGGTAGTTCGCGGGCACGGTGTGATGCGCCGACGCGTGCGAGGCACCCACGATGGAGCGGCTGTCGCCGTTGGTGGGCAGGAACCAGAAGAACTTAGCTGTCGCCATGTCGATCCTTAGCGGTTGATGTACAAGGGATTCAACGCGTCGGCGTATCGACGGTCGACCCAGTTGGCGAACGCCGGCGCCGCGGCGATCTGCTTGGACGCGGCGAACAGATCGGCCAGCTCCTGCTCGGTACCGACCAGCTCGTCGGACAGCGCGATGGGCAATCTGAGGCTGCGGCCCTGCGCAGCCGCGGCGACCTTCGGATCCAGTCCGACATCGGCGGCGTAGCGCTGCGCCCATTGGTCAGGATGGTCTTTCGCCCACCGCACCGCCTTGGCGTACCGCACCAGCAGGTCACCCACCGCGGTGCTGCGCTTCGGGTCGGCCAGCGCTTGATCGGAGGCCACCCCGAAGCCCACGCCGTTGGTGATACCGGTCGCCTGGGCGATGCTGCGCACCGGGATGTCGGCCTCGGCCTGCGCGGTGTACGGGTCCCAGATGGCCCACGCGTCGACCTGACGTTGCTTGAAGGCGCCGAGGGCATCGGCGGGTTGCAGGAACACCAGGGTGAGGTCGGACGGCGACTCGCCGACGCGCTTCAGCTGAGCCAGCAGGTTGCCGTGCGCCGAGGTGCCCTTGGCGACCGCGATGCGCTTGCCGCGCAGATCGGTCACCGCGCGAATCGGCGAATCCGTGTGTACGAGAATGCGGTCGCCACGGCCACTTCCGTCATATGCGGAGACGACCTTGACCTTCGCGTTGGAGGCGGCGCCAAAGATCGGCG
>LZSH01000449.1 GCA_001665255.1 Mycobacteriaceae bacterium 1482268.1
TAGTCGACTACTCCACTGTGAGCGTGGTCACCTCACGCCGGCCCCGCCGTGCTCTCGCCGCGAGCGCGCCCGCGCCGCCACCGACCAGCATCGCCAGCCACACGGCATGCGTGACCAGCATGAACCGGCGATGCGGCGCCGCGGGGTGGTCGCCCCCCACCCTGGTGACGGTGACGTCGTCACCCGATTCGACGACCAGCCAGCCCACCCCGGCGCGGGCCAACGCATCGCGGTCGGCTCCGGCTGTCAGCACCCGCTCGACCTCTCTGGCACGGCCGCCCTCGCCGGGAACGAGGCGACCCGAGATGGTCAGATCCCCGGTGGTCAGCACGTCGGCGCGCAGCCATCGCGGAAGCGGGTCCAGCACGGGCGCGTCGCCGGCCCACGGGAAACGCCGCATGCTGGTGCCCGCGGGCAGCACCGCCACCGGACGCGGGTCGGCGTTGATCGTCGCGGCGGCCGCCTCCCAAGCGGACGGGTATCGCACCGGGACAACCTTGCCGCCGACGCCCCACGCGAGATCGGGCAGCGTCGCGATCAACGCGAGACCGCAGACTGCCGCCGCAACCACCCCGGGTAGCCATCGCCGCAGAGTCACCACCGCACCCGCGGCAGCCAGCGTGTAACCGGGCACCGCCAACGCCACCCACTTCTGCGCGTCGCGCACGACACCGAGCCCCGGCAGAGCGCGGACCAACGACTCGACGGCCGCCAGACCCGGTCCCGTCGCCATCAGGGTCGGCACTACGACGGCAACGGCGGCGAGCACGAGAAGCGGGACCGCGGCGGGAGCACGAACTGCAACCGGCAGACCGGCCATCACGATAAGCAGCAGCACCAGGGCCGCGACCACCGCGAAAAGTGTTGTCCGCGACGCGGGTACGGCCTCGCCGTTCCAGATGCCGCCGAGACTCGCCAGGCTGCCGAGCGTGGCGAGACCGGGTTCCGCGCGGGCGGCGAACGCGGGGACACCGTAGGCCTGCGTCGACGACAACGAACCCGAGACGGCCGCGGCCGTCAACCAGGGCAGCGCCGCGAGGACCGCCGCACCCGCAGCGACGGCCGCGCACACCCACCTGGATCGCCCTGCACCGGGCGCCGTCGAGCACACCAGCCCGACCGTCGCGGCCAACATCAGGCCCGTCGGCGTCAACCCGGCCAGCGCTGTCCAAAAGGCCACCGCGCAGGCCCCGACCCACAGCGGCGCGCTGCGCAGCCGCATCCGCAGGACCGTCACCGCTACCCACGGCAGACACCCGTAACCGACCAGCAGGCTCCAATGCCCCTGCAGAAGTCGTTCGGCGACATAGGGATTCCACACCGCCAGCGTCACCGCGACAAAGCCACCGGCCCCACCCGCGTCGGGCAGCACCAAGACGGTCAACCGGGCGGCACCCCAGCCCGCCAACCACAGTCCGGTGATCAGCAACGCCTTCACCACGACGCCGCCGTCGACCACCTGCGACGCCAATGCGACCGCGAAGTCCTGCGGCAAGGCCCGTGGCGCGGCATCCGAAAGGCCAAGTGCTGCATCGGATAAGTACGAACGGGGAGTGGAGACGGCGTCCCGCAGCAGCAGATACCCGGGCCGCAGAAGTGGGCCGGTCACCACAAGGGAGAGCGCCAGCGCATAGGCCGGCGCCCAGGACCTCGTCAGGAAACGGTTGATCAGACCTACCGGTCTGGTGGCTGCCGGGGCCGCTGCGCGGGCAGCTTTTCGGTCTTGGCTTCTGCGCCGGGCACTTTGATGCCCTGAGTGTCGAAGAACCCGTGATCGGCCTCGTCGAGGCCCGGGTCGATCAGCGTGGACTCGGCGCGCAGGCTGAACGAGCCAAGCAGCGCACCGCCGACCAGCGCCAGCAGGCCGATGGCGGTGAACGTGATCGGCAGGATACGGCCCCACAGCGACACCCGGTCGCGCTCGTCACGGGCCGCGGCGACCTGCGACTCCACCGTCTGCTCGTTGGAGGTGACGGTGTAGTCGACGAACGTCACCTCGGGTTTGAGCGCCTCGCGCGCGTAGTACTGGTTCGCGCGTTCCTTGGTCTTGACGATGGTGCCCGACACCGGATCGACCCAGAACGTGCGCTGCGCGGCGTAGTAGCGGGTCATGGTGACCTGCTCCTCGGGATTGCCGGGCAGACCCCACATCCCTAACGTCGCGGTCACCTGGCTGTCTTCGTCGTTGTCGTAGAGCGACGCGTACTTGACCGGTTCGACGAGTTTGCCGTCGGCGTCGTAGCCGACGTTCTGGGTGAACCGGTAGGTGGTCAGCCCGTTGACGTCTTCCTCGCCGTCATAGTTCGCGTCGAACGCCTTCTGGGCGATCGGGTCGAAGAACGGGTACGTCTGCTTCTCGGTGTCGAAGGGGAACCGGTAGGCCAGCCCGTCGTGCGGTAGCGCGATGTTGGTCGGCGGCTGGTCATCCTCGATCGTGCGCGGCTTCTGCACGGCGCCACCGGGATTGCTCTCGCTGGATACCGCCATCGCGGTCTTGCGGTCGAGGGTGACGGTGTCGACGAGCGCCAGCAGCAGGCCGTTGTCCTGCTGCTTGTCGGTGCGGCGCAGCGTGGTACCGACCTGCAGGGTGACGACGTCGGCGTTGGACGGCGCCTCGACGGTGATCTGCTGCTGCTGGCTCACGGGCACGTTCTTGCCGACCTCGAACTTCGGGGCGGCCAGCGACGCGGGATCGAAGGCCGTCGCGGTGCCGTCGCTGACCAACGTGGCGTCCAGGTCCAGCGGGATCTTGGTGATCTTGCTCTTGGTATAGGTGGTGAGCAGCAGGGCGGCGATCAACAGGGCGGCTCCGAGCCCCATGATCCCGCACGCCGCGATACGCAACGCCACTGCGCGGTTCAAACCGTTCCTCCCTGGCTCGATGTCGCCGGCCTGCCGGCTCCCTGGCTCGATGGCTGCCCCACTGGCTAGGGACCCTAACAGCCCAAACTAAGGCCATTACTTACTACGACGGCTAACCCGGCCGGGCGTACTGCACACTGGTCGCGTGTCAGGTTCCCAAACGCGCTCGGAGGGGGGTGTCAGCGGCACCCGCGGGTTCCTGCCTCCCGTCGAGGGCATGCGGGCCTGTGCGGCCGTCGGTGTCGTCGTCACCCACGTCGCGTTCCAGACCGGGCACACCGGTGGGGTCACCGGCCGACTGTTCGGGCGGTTCGACCTCGCCGTCGCCGTGTTCTTCGCGCTGTCGGGGTTTCTGTTGTGGCGTGGTCACGCCGCCGCGGCCCGCGGCCTGCGCCCCCTCCCGCCGACCGGGCACTACCTGCGGTCGCGCCTGGTCCGCATCATGCCCGCCTACCTGGTGGCCGTCGTCGTCATCCTGACGTTGCTGCCCGACGCCAAACCCGACCTGACGGTGTGGCTGGCCAACCTTTCGCTCACCCAGATTTATGTGCCATTGACGCTGACGGCGGGGCTGACGCAGATGTGGAGCCTGGCCGTCGAGGTCAGCTTCTATCTCGCACTGCCGGTGATCGCACTGCTGGTGCGGTGGCTGCCGGTGCGGGCGCGCATCCCCGTGCTGGCCGCGGCGGGCGTGCTGAGCCTCGGCTGGGCGCTGCTGCCGATCGAGACCCCGGTCGGCGTCAGCTCGCTGAACTGGCCGCCCGCGTTCCTGTCGTGGTTCGTCGCCGGCATGCTGCTGGCGGAGCTGACCGTGACGCCGGTCGGCTGGGCACACCGGTTGGCCAGGAGACGGATCGTGATGGCGGTCGTGGCGCTGGCGGCGTTCCTGGTGGCGGCATCGCCGCTGGCGGGTCCCGAAGGGCTGACGCCGGGTACCGCTGGTCAGTTCATCATCAAGGTCGCGATGGGTGCGGTGGTGTCAGGCGCCCTGCTGGCGCCGCTGGTCCTCGATGCGCCGGACACCGCGCACCGGATCCTCGGCAACACCACAATGGTCACCCTGGGCCGATGGTCCTATGGCCTCTTCATCTGGCATCTCGCCGCGCTGTGGATGGTCTTCCCGATCATCGGCGAGTTCGCGTTCAACGGGCACATGCCGGTCGTGCTGGTGCTGACGGTGGTGTTCGGCTTCGCGATCGCGGCGGTCAGCTATGCGCTCGTCGAGTCGCCGTGCCGGGTTGCGTTGCGGCGCTGGGAGTATCGCCGCAGCAGTCCCGATGACCCGGCCCCGCCACTGGATAGTGCCGTCAGGCGCGCGCCCGCCCCAGCCGCGCGATGACGTCGTCGCGCACGGCCGACCGTCGCGCCTTGCCCGCGTCGTCACGCAGCGGTTCGTCGACGAACTCGACCGTGCGCGGCACCTTGTAGCTTGCGATGCGCTCGGCCAGGAACTCGATGAGCTCGGCTTGCTCGAGGTTCTCGGCTTGCACGAGGGCGTAGGGCACCTGCCCCATGTCCTCGTCGGGCACCCCGACAACCAAGCACGACAACACTTCCGGGTGCGCGCACAGCGCCCCTTCGACCTCGGCGGGATAGACGTTGCGGCCGCCGACGGTGAACATATCCACCCGCCGATCGTTGAGGTAGAGGTAGCCGTCTTCGTCGAAGTAGCCGAGATCGCCCAGTGAGTCCCAGCCGTCGCGGCTCTTGGCCGTCGCACCGATGTATCTATAGGTGGCGGGGGTACCCGGCGTCGGACGCATGTAGATTTCGCCGTTGACGCCGGGCGGGCACTCATTGCCGTCGTCGTCGAGAACCTTCATCTCGCCGGAGATGACGCGGCCAACCGACCCGCGATGCTGCAACCACTCGCCGCCGCTCAGAGCCGCCAACGCCTGAAGTTCGGTGCCTCCGTAGAGTTCCCACACCACGTCCGGGCCGAGCAACTCGATCCATCGTTCCTTGACCGACGGTGCACACGGCGCGCCGACGTGCCACAAGCGGCGCAGCGACGACAAGTCGTATGCGTCGGGGTCGGCGTCGTAGACCGGCAGCAGCCGGTGCATGATCGTCGGCACGGTGGCCAGCCAGTTGACCCGGGTGTCGGCGATCAGCCGCAGAAACTCCTCCGGATCGAACCGCGGCATCAAGACGATGTGGTGGCCCATCGCCAGGCCCATGGTGGCCGTCGTCATTCCGGTGTTGTGGGACATCGGCACCGAAACCAGCTGAACGTCTTCGGATTTGGTGCCCATGGCGAGTCCCGTCGGCGCGAGGTCGGTGCGGCTGTCGCCGCCGGCTTCGATCAGCTTCGGCCGTCCGGTGCTGCCCCCGCTGGCCATCGCTTTCCACGTCGGAGACACCGCCTCTGGAAGTGCGGCGTCGGACACGGCCGGATCCGGCGTGAAACCCGCCTCGACGCTGGGCACCGTGCCCGACGGATCGGCCCTGCCCACGATCAGGGCGCGGGGGCGCAACTCCAGCAGTGCTCGAAACTCGTTGTCGGGCAGCCGGGCCGGCAGTGGCTGAGGTACGGCGCCCAGCTTCCACGCCGCGATCGCCGCCTGTAGGAACTCGATCGAGTTGGGAACCGCGATGGTCACATAGTCACCGGTGCCCACGCCGCGCTCGGCGAACGCACGCGCCAGCCGATTGGTGGACGAATCGAGTTCTTCGCGGGTGAGCGTGCGGCCCGAGCAGGTGACCGCCGGCGCGTCGGGCTTCTCGGCGGCCAGTATCGAGACCTTGGCGCCGAGCGTCGGCACGGATTCCGTCATGTCAGTAACCGCCCTGAGTCGAGAAGATCGTGCGCGGGTTGTCGACCAGCATCGTGGTGATCTGTTCGTCGGTCACGCCACGCTGCTTGAGCGCGGGCAGCACGTCGTTGTGGATGTGTAGGTAATTCCAGTTCGGCATCGCGACCGGCACGATTTCCTCGGGCAGCCAATCCAGGAGGCACGATGCGTCATGCGACAACACCATCTTGTCGGCGTGCCCGCGTTCGCACATCGTCGCCACCGTGTTGACCCGCTCCTCAGTGGACAGGAAGCTGTCGAGTCCGAAGCGGTCCATGCCGATATAGGAGCCGTTGGCGATGAGTTCCTCCAGATACGCGATGTCGGTGGTGTCGCCGCTGTGGCCGATGACCACGCGGGACAGGTCGACACCCTCTTCGGTGAAGATGCGCTGTTGCTCGAGGCCTCGCCGGGTGGCCGCGTGGGTGTGGGTGGTGATGGGCACGCCGGTTTCGCGGTGCGCGGCAGCGACGGCCCGCAGCACCCGCTCGACCCCGGGCGTCACGCCCGGTTCGTCGGTGGCGCACTTGAGGATTGCCGCTTTGATGCCGGTACCGGCGATGCCGTCGCGGATGTCGCCGACGAACATCTCGGTCATGATCTCCGGACCGTCGAGCAGCGTTCCCGGCCCGCGCAGGGAGAAGTACAGCGGCACGTCGTTATAGGTGTAGAGGCCCGTCGCGACGACGATATTGATGTCGGTCTGCGCTGCGATGCGCGCGATGCGGGGGATGTAGCGGCCGAGCCCGATAACGGTCAGGTCGACGATGCTGTCGACGCCACGGGATTTGAGCTCGTTGAGGCGGTCGATCGCGTCGGCGACCCGCTTGTCCTCCTCGCCCCAAATCTCGGGGTGGTTTGCGCTGATCTCGGGCGAGAGCACGAAGACGTGTTCGTGCATCAGCGTCACCCCGAGGTCGCTGGTGTCGATCGCTCCTCGGACGGTGTTGAGTTGCGGCACGCGGCCGATGCTACCGAGGCTGCCAGTGCGGCAACTGAGATCAGTGCAGGCAATTGGACGACCCAAGAATGCCCGGCGTAACCGTCGACCGACCGCCACGGATTCTGCGACAACACCGCGCCCGCGAGAATCAGCCCGGCCGCGCTGACGCCGACGGTGACGGCGTCTCGAAACCGGGGGCGGTTGCGCAGCAGGTGGCCCACACCGATCGCGGCACCCATCACCGCGACACCGGTGATGCCGGAGATCACCCCGCCGACGGCGAGGATCGCCAGGCTCGCCGTCGCCGTGCCCGGCTCCCACGGCCGGGACGGCTCGGCGGGCGGCGGCGGGCGCCGTGCCGGCACCAGCGCCAGCAGCGCCAGTATCGGCAGGAGCGCCAGGCCGCCGATGATGCCCGCGCGGTACACGGCGTTGGCGCCGAACGACAGGGTGATCGCGCCCGACGTGCCCGCGGGCACGACCCAGCCCTGCTGCCATCCGTTCACGGTGACCGGCGTCAGCGCAGCGCCGTCGCCGGTGCGGGCGGTCCAGCCCGGGTTGATGCTCTCGGGCACCACCAGGACACGCGATGTTTGCGACGCAGGGACGTCTACTTCGCGACGGTCGTTGCTCCACGTCATCGTCTGCACGGGACTCGTGGTGGCGCTGGCCAATTCACGGCCCAGCGGTCCGACGAGCTGGGCGCCGTCGACGACGAACGCCGCGCCGGGGCTGATCAGCAGCTCCTGTTGGCCCCGGGGCAGCGCGAGCGGGGCCTGCTGGCACGGCTCGGCCGCGATCGGGTCACCGTCGAGCAGTGCGCCGACCGTGGTGTGCACCGACGTCTGGACGAACTGGCCCGCGACAGCGATGATCGGCCCCTTGCCGCATGGCAGCGTCACCGCGCGGGGCCTGTTGCGGGCGGCGTCTGCGGCGGCGATCGGACGGCCTTGCGCGTCGAGCGCGGTGATCTCCGCCAATCCCGGCGGCTTGACCTGATCGAAACCCAGTGCGGTGCGGTCGATCACGTCGCTCCAATCGAGGATCGACAACTTGATCGTGTCGGTGACCTTCGCCCGCAGGGGCAACGTCTGTGCCCCGTCGTCACCCATCCGGCGTACCTGCGGGCCGTCCCCCAGATCCACCGCCACCAGCGTCGGATGGGCGGGCAGCGTCGACGGACTCGGCGTCAGCCGTACGCCGCTGACCTCGCGGGGGGACGGCAGCTTCATCGTCACGGTGGGCGGCGTGCGGAACTGCACGACATGCTGCGGCGCAGTCCAGGCGGTGCGCGGGTCGCCGTCGGCGGCCGCGTAGGCCGAGCCGAGCACGTCGATGGGATCGGAATCGCCTGTGGCCCTGGCTGTTCCGGGCTCGCTGATCAGGTCGGCCAGCGCGGGGCCTTGGCGTGGTCGTACCCACACTGTCGGTGTTACTGAGATTTGTTCGGGCACCGTCAGCGTGCGGCTCAGGTTCACCGGCTCTTCCGGCGACAGCGCCATCGTCGCCGCGCAGTGCATGACATCAGGTCCTTCCGCGCATCCGGGACGGCCCAACAGTTCGGAACCCAGGTCCCATTGCGCGACAGCGGAATTCGTCGGCGGCGCGGGCACCGTGACAGTGTGGCGCAGCTTGATGGGATGGGCGTAGCCGGACGCGTCGTACTGGGTGACGGTGAAGTCGGTGACGCCGAACTGCACACCGGGGGACCCGTCGTCGGTGCCTGCGGCGGTGATACGCACCCACGGCGTCTCGCCGTAAGGCAAGGCGGCGGTGATCGGTTTACCGGCCTGGTCGAAGCGCAACGTGCTGGTGCCGTTGACGGTGGAGATCTCGATCCTGCGGACCTGCGCGCCGACGGCCGTCGCGCTCGGTGTCACGGTGATGGTCGCATTGGTCACGGGGTGGTCGAAGTCGACCTGCAGCCACTGACCGACGGCGGATTGCAACGCGTTGGACACCCAGCTGGTGGAGGTGTCGCTGTCGATGGCCGCCGTCGGCCCGGTCGCCGGCGCGACATTGGGCAGCGCGGTGGAGTCGGCCGCCGAACTCGACACCGTGATCCGGCCACCGGTCCACTCGCCGTTGACCATCCGGGTGTCGCCAGCGGGGTAGTCGGGGACCCGGTTGAAGGTGTGCCGCGCGTCGCCTTGGGCGCGGATCGCCGATGAGTGGTCGTCGACGCGGCCGTAGTCGGTTTCGCGCGCCAGCGGAGTATCGGTGACCGTGACAACCGGTGCCGGTAGCCCGGCGCGTTGCGCGTCGGCCGTCAGCAACATGGGCCCCAGCGGCGGCTGGCCGAGCAACCTGCGGCGCTCGTCGAGACGCAGCAGCGCCTCGGGTCCGCCGTCGACGCGGGCCATGGCGTCGGTGTCGGTGAGGTAGGGCGCGCCGGGCGGGGTATGTGAGTCCACCTGGTAGATCTCCACCGCCGGGTACTTCGGCCGCAATCCGCTGTCGGTGACGAAGCCAGCGAGCGTGCCGGGCCCGACCTGTTCGCCGAACTCCGCGACCTTTCTCAGCCCGCGTGAACCGTCGATCGCGCGGTGCACCAGCACCGGCCGCGCCGACCGTGACGTCTCCGGATCCAGGTCGTTGCGAACAATGACAAACGAAATCCCTTGTCTGGCAAGAGTATCCGCAAGGCCAGCCGACGGCCGCCCGGCGGCGAACAACCGCTGCACCGAATCCAGCGCGCGGATCGTCTGCGGCGGGGTGAGCGGGATCGAGTCGCGCACACCCCACGGGCTGTCGCCCAGGACTTGAATCGGCTCGTCGTGGCTGGTGCCCCACACCTGCGTGGCGAACGGTGCGCCGGGAGCCACCAGCACCCTCCCCCGCACGCGGGAGGTGCCCCCACCCGGCGGCGAGCCCGTGTTGTGCTCGTCGAGCCACGCCGCCGTTTGATGCCAGTACGACGGGATCGCGTCGAATGCCCCCGGCGGAGTGAGCCGACCCGTCCAGGCCAGCGATGAACCGGCCGCCAAGGCGAAGAGGACGACGATTCCGACCGCGACCGGTCTGTTGTTCTCGGGGTGTGCGAACGCGTGCACCCACTCGCGGCGCGGCGCGCTCCCCGGCAGCGGAAGCCGGCCGAGCAGATGCGCGAGGCCCAGCACCAGCGGCAGCCGGATCAGCGGCTCGAGCTTGTGCACGTTGCGCAGCGGCGTCCCCTCGGCGTCGAGAAACATCTGAACCCCGTGCGCCAGAGGCGATCCCAGACCGCCGGAGTAGCCGGCCGCAAGCAGCGCGACACCGATCAGCAGTATCGTCACCAGCCTGCCGCGCGCGGGCATCGTGCGCATCGCGAGCCCAGCCAGACCCGCAGCCGCGACGATCGTGGTGGCCAGCACCGCGACGGTCCCCGTGACCAGTGATGCGCCCGCCGTGGCGTTCGGCGCGACGAACGGTGTCCAGCTGTCGGTGCCGCGCAACACCTCGGTGAGCGACGTCCATTGCGTTGTGACGCCGGAGGATTCGATGAAGTCGAGGAATGGCGGGCTGATCCGGCCGAGCATGACCAGCGCCACCACCCACCATGCGACGGCCAGCACCGCACACGCGGCCCACCACGCCGTGAACCGCAGCCACAGCTTGTTGGGCCGCTGGCAGGCCCACCAGATCAGCGCCGGCAGGCAGCCCGTCAGGGTGGCGACGGCGTTGACGGCGCCCATCAGTGCCAGCGCCAGCGCCGAGCGTGCCGCGAGCACCCGCACCGAACCTGTACCCCGCAACGCCAGCACCACCGGCAGCAG
The DNA here is from genome assembly GCA_001665255.1 of Mycobacteriaceae bacterium 1482268.1. Classification (GTDB taxonomy): domain Bacteria; phylum Actinomycetota; class Actinomycetes; order Mycobacteriales; family Mycobacteriaceae; genus Mycobacterium. The sequence goes on from LZSH01000449.1 coordinate 10,356, forward strand.
CACCCAGGGCGCCAGCATCATCGGCAAGGTCTCTGACGAAATGGCCCCGATGGTGGTCAGCACTCGCGGCGACAGCGCGAACGCCGCAGCGGCGATGACCCGCGAACCCGGCGATCCGATGCCCAGCGCCTCGGCCAGCCGCAGCAGCCCCCAGAAACCGATCGTAAGCAGCAGCGCCCACCACAGCCGCTGAGTCACCCAACCGGGCAGCCCGACGACATCGCCGAGCAGGAAGAACGCGCCGTGCGGGAACAGGTATCCGTAGGCCTGATTCTGCGCCTGGCCGAACGGCAGTTCGCTGTTCCACAAGTTCAGCGCCCGTGCAAGGAACCGCAGCGGGTTGGCGGTGAGATCGAGCTTCGTATCGGGCGAGATCTTGCCCGGCGATTGGGCGAATGTCAGGACCAGCGACACCGCCGCGACCAGCCACAGCCAGCGGCGAGAAAGCGGCGTGAGGCGGCTAGCTCCGGTCGCCGTACTCGACACGGTTCAGCACGGCCGACGCCGGATCGCCAGCCTGCACCGCCGGCTTGGTGTCTTGCTGCACCATCAGCGTGATTCCGAAGATGGCGGCCGCGCCCAGCAATAGGCCGACAACGATGCTGGCCGCAGCGGGCACCAGAAACCGGTCCATGCGGCCCAAAGTAACACGGCCCCCTGTGCCCGCTGATCGAGCACCGCGCCGGGGCCCGGTCGCGCCATGACAGCATGACCCCATGGCCCTGCCCCGTGTCCTCGGTACGCTCGCGGCTCTGACCGGCTTGCTGCTGGCCTGCTCGCACCCCGCCGAGAAGCCCGCCGCGTCGCCGACCGCAAGCCCGCTACCCGCCGCGCCGGTGCCGCCTGCCTGCGGCGACGTGCTGGCCACGATGTCGATCCGCGACAAGCTGGCCCAGCTGCTGATGGTCGGTGTCACCGGCGCCGACGACGCCCGCGCGGTCGTCGACAACCACCACGTCGGCGGGATCATGATCGGCAGTTGGACAGACCTGTCGATGATGGGCGAGCCGCTGGCAGACATCGCCGCGTCTGCGGGCCCGCTGCCGCTGGCGGTGAGCGTCGACGAGGAGGGCGGACGGGTGTCCCGTCTCTCCGACAAGATCGGACAACAGCCGTCGCCGAGGGTGCTCGCGCGGACAACGACACCCGACGAAGTTCGCGGCATCGCGTTCCAGCGCGGCCAGGCAATGCGGGCCCTCGGCATCACCATCGACTTCGCGCCGGTCGTCGACACCACGACGGAATCCGACGACGAGGTGATCGGCGACCGGTCCTTCGGTTCGGATCCCGTGCAGGTCGTCGAATATGCGGGCGCCTACGCCCAGGGCCTGCGGGACGCGGGCGTGCTGCCGGTGCTCAAGCACTTTCCCGGGCACGGGCACGCGTCAGGCGACTCCCACGAGAGCGGTGTGGTGACCCCGCCGCTGGCTGAGCTGAAGGCCGACGACCTCGTGCCGTATCGAACGCTGACCACCCAGGCGCCGGTCGCCGTCATGGTCGGCCACATGGAGGTGCCCGGCCTCACCGGCGACGACCCCGCAAGCCTCAGTCCCGCCGCCTACCGGCTACTGCGCTCCGGCGACTACGGCGGCCCCGGGTTTGGCGGGTTGGTGTTCAGCGACGACCTGTCCAGCATGGGGGCGATCAATCAGCGCTACGGCGTCGCCGACGCGGTGCTGCGCGCGCTGCAGGCCGGTACCGACGTCGCGCTCTGGGTTACCACCGACGAGGTGCCGGCGGTGCTGGACGGGCTCGAGAAGGCGGTCAACGCCGGCGAACTGACGCAGGCCCGGATCGACGAATCCGTGCTGCGGGTGGCCACCCAGAAGGGCCCCAATCCGAAGTGCTGATCGCCGCGCCTCACAGCGAGTAGACGCGCGTGGCGTTGCGGACGCCGATCATGTCCACGATGGCGATCGCGTCGCGCTCGCTGCACTCGCCCCGTCGCACCCACTCGCCGAGAACCAAGCCCATCGCGCGCCGCCACAGCACGGCTCCCAGCAGATGCAGTTCGGGCGGTCCGAATGCGTCCGACGAGTACAGCTGTTTGGCGAACGGTGCGGTGTCGAGCGCCTCACCGATCAGGGCGGTCGAGCGGCTGCCGAGATGGTTGATGGCAAGTCCCACATCGAAATTCACGTGATCGAACGCCTGCGCGAGATAGCCGGCCTGCCGGTGGAACGGGTAGCAGTGCAGCAGCAGTAGCGGCACCGGAGCCATCGTGCGGAGAAGCGGGAGCAACAGCAACGGGTCGGTGCGGTGGAGATCCAGATCGCGATCGCCGAACCCGACGTGCACCTGGATCGGCAGCTCGTGCTCGGCGGCTTCGTGCACACCGAAGGCGATCAGCACCGGGCTGTCGACCCGCAGCTCGTCACCCCGCGAGGCCAGCGAGCGGGCGTGTTCGACGACGCCGGCATCGGTCGGGCGCGACCAGTCGATGTCGAAGCTCGTTCGGTAGGCGGCGATGGTCTTGGCGCCCACGACATCCGGCGCGTCCGCCGCATGCCGCAGAGCCGCCCGAAACGCTGCCGGGAACTCCTCGGGATCGGTGCCGGTCACGAGGAGGTCCTCGGTGAGTCGTTCCAGACGTAGGACCGACGACGCCGGTTTCCCGCTGAGCTCCGCGAGCTGCGCGGGGCTGGTGAGCAGGTCGCCCTTGAAGCCGGTGTCCACGACCCAGCGCGCGACCCCGGCGCGCGTCACCATCGCGGCGGTCAACTCGTCGGGTCCGAACTCGCTGCGGCGCGCCCAGTACTCCTCGGCGGGCGCATGCCGTGGCAGGCCCAGAACCGGTGCGCACCAACGCCGGATCGCCAACCCGAGCGGCGAATCGAACATCGTCATGAAGCCCGGCACGGGATCCGTCGACCCCTCGTTGATCGACGCCTCGAACGCCGCCCGGCCGATCGGTGTGGTGAACGCGCCGTGAACGTGATGGTCCACCAGTTGGATGCCGCGCAGGTGTTCGGCCAGCGCCTGGGGCACCGCATCGTCGACGCCGTCGAAGACGTCTCCGACGTCACCAGCAGGCATAACGGGCGGCCTCCTCGATCAGCGCGAGCGGCGGGGTAGTCGGCCAATACCCGCCAAGGCGTTGCCATGCACGGTAGACGATCTGGGTAGCCGGCCGGTTACCCTTGAGTAATGGCAGGTGGGACCAAACGGCTGCCGCGTGCCGTCCGCGAGCAGCAGATGCTGGACGCCGCGGTGCAGATGTTCTCAGTGAACGGCTATCACGAGACGTCGATGGACGCGATAGCTGCGCAGGCCGAGATCTCCAAGCCGATGCTCTACCTCTACTACGGTTCCAAGGAGGAACTGTTCGGGGCCTGCCTTGATCGCGAACTCGGCCGCTTCGTGGAGACGGTGCGAGGCGAGATCGACTTCAGTCAGAGTCCGAAAGACCTGCTGCGCAACGCGGTGCGGTCGTTCCTCAACTACATCGACACCAACCGCGCCTCATGGATCGTGCTGTACACCCAGGCAACCAGTTCACAAGCGTTCGCGCACACAGTGCGGGCAGGCCGCGAGCGCATCATCGACCTGGTAGCCCGGCTGCTGCAATCCGGGACCCGCCACCCCGAGCCCGATGCCGATTTCAACATGATGGCGGTGGCGCTCGTGGGCGCGGGCGAGGCGGTGGCGAACCGCGTCAGCACCGGCGACGCCGACGTCGACGAGGCCGCCGAACTGATGATCAACCTGTTCTGGCGCGGGCTGAAGGGCACTCCGGCCGAGAAGGACACGCACGCGACGACGGCCCCGGCGGGGCCTAGAGCCGGGCGCTAGACCGCCCGTCCCTCGACGATGCTGATCGGGCCCACGGTCGGCACCACGCGCGTCAAATGAAAACCGGCCTGCTCGTAGAGGTTTCGGTATTCGTCGGTGTTGCGTTCGCGGGCAGCGAGCTGAAGCAGCATCTCCATGTCGGCCCACTTGCCGATGAACTCACGGTCGTGGTCGGGGATCACGAACTCGACGAGAAGAAGCGTGCTACCGGCGCCCGCCGCCGCGCGGATGTTCTTGAGAATCGTGACCGCTTCGGCATCGGGCCAGTCGTGGATCACGTTCTTCAACACGTAGGCGTCGCCGCCTTCGGGCACCGAATCGAAGAACGAACCGGCCTCGATTCGCACCCGATCGGCAACGCCGTACCGTTGCAACAACTCCGGTGCACCTTCCACGACCCGGGGCAGGTCATAGAGCACGCCGCGCGCGCCGGGCGTCGCCGCGGTGATCGCCGCCAACAGCCTGCCGTGGCCGCCGCCCACGTCGATCACCGTCTGGAATGGCGTGAAGTCGTACGCCGCGACCACCGAGTCTATTGCGAACTCCGACACGCTGGTCATCGCATCGTCGAAGATCGCTGCCAGATCAGGGGTTTGGGCCATGAAATCCCATATGCCCATGCCGCGCAGCTTGGGCGGATAGGCCTCGCCGGTCTTGACAGCGTCGAGCAGCCCACTCCAGTGTTCGCGGTACGCAGGATGTCCGACCATGCGGGCCATGCCCGCCATCGACATCGGCGCATTCGACCGCAGGGTCTCGCCCAACGCATTGAGTGCGAAGCGACCGTCACCCCGCCGAGTGAAGATGCCCTCGCTGATCAGCGCCCGCATCAGCCGGCCGACCGCGTCGGGGTCGGCCCCCACGCGACGGGCAAGTTCGCCGGCGGTCATCGGACCGTCGGCCAGCGCATCGGCAACCTTGAGTTCGGCAGCCACGGCGATGCCCTGTACGCGCCACGCCCACAGGATCATCTCCATCATTGCTGCGGCCGGTGGCACGCTGCGTTGGTGAACGCGGCCCAACACGTGGCGAGCACGCTCGATGATGCGGGCGAGTTTGGCGGGAGGCAACTTCTGCTTCTGCGCGGTCACCGCTCGACCTTAGGGCACCGTGCTGACGACTCGGATAAGGGCGGGCAACCCCACCAACAACGCCTTGCGCTCGGACGCGGTCATGGCGGCGGTCCAGCGCCGGTATCGAGCGCCGTATCCTTCGGCGACCCGCAGGTGGAACCCGCGGCCCGCGTCGGTGAGCTGCAGCCGGTAAGTCCTGCGGTTGTTCGGATCGCGTTCGCGCTCGACGAGACCCTTGTTCTCGAGGTCGGCGATCATTCTGCTGACGGTGCTCTTCTCCAGGAACAAGCGCTCGGCGAGTTCCTGCTGGGACAGTCCCGAACCGTGGTCGAGTTCATGGATCGCGTAGGCCTGCGACAGTGACACCGACAGGCCGGGCAGCTCCTGCTCCGGTTGGAGAAGCCCGGCGACACGGACCAGGTCCATGAACAGTTTGTGCAACTGCTCCGACTCGTCGTGGAAGTTTTGGGCCACCGACACCTCCTTGGTTGTGCCGCACAACTATAAGTCGTATGGTGGAGCCCGATAGTTGCACGACACAACTGTTGGAGGCGCGCATGCACACTCACTTGCACGGCAACCGCCCTGCACTGTTCTCCGGCCGCGGCAGCCGGTTGTACGACTTCACCGCGCGCAGGCTTGTCCGCCGGCTGTACCGCCGAATCGCCGACGACCTCGTGAACGCCCTACCCGTCGGTGCCGACGTGCTCGACGTCGGCACCGGTCCCGGCGTCCTACTGGTCGAGCTGGCCAATCGCAGGAAGGATCTGCAGCTGAAGGGCATCGACCTGTCGGCGGACATGATCGCCGCGGCCGAACGCAACGTCGCGCAGTTCGCCGACCGTACATCGGTGCGCACCGGTGACGTGACTGCGCTGCCCTTCGACGACGATTCGTTCGACGTCGTCGTGACGTCTCTAAGCTCACACCACTGGGACGACCCCGAGGCCGCGGTGGGTGAGTTGGCACGTGTGCTCCGCAGTGGTGGCAGCTTCATCGACTACGACTTCCGATTCGCACCGTTTGACACCATCACCGAAACGGCAAGCGAGCGTGGACTCTTCGGAGGCAAGCCGGTTGTGCGACAGTTCGCTACCGGTATCCCGTTTCTCCCGAAGATGGAGCGGCTGGCGTTGACGTCCTAAAGGGCGTTGACTGTGCCCTTCAGATGCGGGTCGCCCTTCTTGAGGTCACGCAGGTTCAACTCCCAGCCGTCGGAAACCCGGTCGACGTAGAGTCCTGCGCTTGCGGGTAGCACCACTGGCTTGGCGAACCGCACCGAGTACTTCACCGCATCCGGCAGCTGTCCCTCGATGTTCGCCAAAACCGCTGCAGCGGTGAACATTCCGTGCGCGATCACTGTCGGGAAGCCGAACAGTTTCGCGGCGACCGGGTTGGTGTGGATCGGGTTGTGATCGCCGCCGACGGAGGCGTAGTGACGGATCTGTCCGGGGGAGATACGCAGCACCGCGTTCGGCGGGCCCAGCTTGGGCGCCTTCTCGGGCGGTGGCTTCGGCTCATCGGACAGGCTGGTCCGCTGCTGATGCAGGAACGTCGTCACCTGATGCCACGCCGGCTCGTTGCCGACCTTGATGTCGGTCACGATGTCTACCAGTAGGCCCTTGCGGTGTTCGCGCAGGTTCTCGGCGTGCACCGCGACACCGACGGTGTCGGTGACCGCGATCGGCCGGTGCTGTGTGATGTGGTTCTCGATATGCACCGAACCCATTGCCGCAAACGGGAAATCGAATCCGGTGACCAACGCCATCACGGTCGGGAACGTCAGCGCGAACGGATATGTCAGCGGCACTGCGTCGCCGAAGCGCAGCCCGGTGACATGGGCGTACGCGGCGACGTTGGCCGGGTCGAGCGCGAGTTCGTCGACCGTCAGCGTGCGGTCGGGAAGGGAATCGCCGCGCGGGATGAACGGCAGTGCCCCGGCGGCGGCCCGCAGCAGGTTGGTGAGACCAGACGGCTGTGTCACGCTGACTCCTAGGCGCCGAGCCAGGCCTGGCCGCAGACCCGGATCGTGTTGCCGGTCACGGCATTTGACGCGGGGCTGGCGAAGTAGGCGATGGTCTCGGCGACGTCGACGGGCTTGCCGCCCTGGTACAGCGAGTTGAGTCGACGGCCCACCTCGCGGGTGGCCAGCGGGATCGCCTCGGTCATCTTGGTCTCGATGAAGCCAGGCGCGACGGCGTTGATCGTGATGCCCTTCTCGGCCAGCTTCGGCGCCAGCGCGTCGGTCAATCCGATCATGCCGGCCTTGGTGGCGGCGTAGTTGGTCTGGCCGCGGTTGCCTGCGATGCCCGCCATCGACGACAACCCGATGACGCGGCCGTTGTCGGCGAGCGTGCCGTTGTCGGCAAGTCCCTCCGTGAGTTGAAGGGGCGCAAGCAGATTGACGGCGAGGACGGAGTCCCACCGCGACTCGTCCATGTTGGCCAGCAGCTTGTCGCGGGTGATGCCCGCGTTGTTGACCAGGATGTCGACGCGACCGTCATGGTTCGCGCGGACGTGCTCGGTGATGCGGTCGACGGCATCCGGGGCGGTCACGTCGACCGTCAGCGCGGTGCCGCCGACCTTGCTCGCGGTCACCCCCAATTCATCGGAGGGCGCCCCGCCGTCCTTTCCGATATCGACGCACACGACCTTGGCCCCGTCGCGTGCGAATACCTCGGCGATGGTGGCGCCGATGCCGCGTGCGGCCCCGGTCACCACGGCGACCTTGCCGTCGAGCGGCTTGTCCCAGTCGGCGGGCGGAGCGGCGTCGGCGGCCCCGACCCGGAACACCTGACCGTCGACATAGGCCGACTTGCCCGACAGGATGAACCGCATCGTCGATTCGAGACCGGTCGCGGCCGGCTTGGCGTCGGGGGAGAGGTACACCAGGGCCACGGTCGCGCCACGACGCATCTCCTTGGCCAGCGACCGGGTGAAGCCCTCGAGCGCCCGCTGCGCGATCTGCTCGTGCGGGCTGCCGGTCTCGTCCGGCGTGGTGCCGACGACGACGACCCGGCCCGACGGCCCGAGGTTGCGCAGCACCGGTGTGAAGAATTCGTAGAGCCCCTTCAGCCCGGCCGGCTCGGTGATGCCGGTGGCGTCGAACACCAGCCCGCCGAAGGAGTCGGCCCAACGGCCGCCGATGTTGTTGGACACCACGTCGTAGTCCTCGGCGAGCGCGCTGCGCAGCGGCTCGACGACGCGGCCTTCCCCGCCGATGAGCAGCGAACCTGCCAGGGGCGGTTCGCCGGCACGGTAGCGGCGCAGGGTCTCAGGTTGCGGGACGCCGAGCTGCTTGGCGAGGAAGTTTCCCGGCGCGGAATGAACGATCTGCGAGTACAGGTCGGTAGCCATGGGGACGAACTTACTCCAGAGTAAGAAGGGTGGGTACTATGGGTGCATGGCTAGTGATACCCACCGGCGGGTGGCAATTCTCGGCGGCAACAGGATTCCTTTCGCACGCTCGGACGGCGCGTACGCGGACGCCTCCAACCAGGACATGTTCACCGCAGCGCTCGGCGGCCTCATCGACCGCTTCGATCTGGCGGGTGAGCGGCTCGGCGCGGTGATCGGCGGCGCCGTGCTCAAGCACAGCCGCGACTTCAACCTGATGCGCGAGTGCGTGCTCGGCAGCTCGCTGTCCTCCTCCACCCCGGCCTTCGACATCCAGCAGGCCTGCGGCACCGGGCTGCAGGCCACGATCGCCGCGGCTGACGGTGTCGCGGCCGGGCGCTACGAGGTGGCCGCCGCGGGCGGGGTGGACACCGCCTCGGACGCGCCGATCGCCTTCGGCGACGACCTGCGCCGCGTGCTGCTCGGCCTGCGCCGGTCGAAGTCGAACCTGGACCGGCTCAAGCTGGTCGGCAAGCTGCCGGCATCCCTTGGTGTGGAGATTCCGGTCAACAGCGAGCCGCGCACCGGCCTGTCGATGGGCGAGCACGCTGCGATCACGGCGAAGCAGATGGGCATCAAGCGCGTCGACCAGGACGAGCTGGCTGCCGCGAGCCACAACAACATGGCGGCCGCCTACGACCGCGGCTTCTTCGACGATCTGGTCACCCCGTTCCTGGGCGTCTACCGCGACAACAATCTGCGGGCCGACTCGTCGGCTGAGAAGCTCGCCAAGCTCAAGCCGGTGTTCGGCGCGAAGTCCGGTGACGCGACGATGACCGCGGGCAACTCCACCCCGCTCACCGACGGTGCCTCCGTGTCGCTGTTGGCCACAGAGGAATGGGCCTCGGCGCACGGCATCGAACCGCTGGCCTATTACGTCGACGCCGAGACCGCGGCCGTCGACTACGTGAACGGCAAGGACGGCCTGCTGATGGCGCCGACCTACGCGGTGCCGCGGCTGCTGGCCCGCAACGGTTTGAGCCTGCAGGACTTCGACTTCTACGAGATACACGAGGCGTTCGCGTCGGTGGTGCTGTGCCATCTGCAGGCCTTTGAGTCCGAGGAGTACTGCAAGGAACGCCTCGGCCTGGATGCTGCGCTCGGCTCGATCGACCGGTCCAAGCTGAACGTCAACGGTTCGTCGCTGGCGGCGGGACATCCGTTCGCCGCGACCGGCGGTCGGATCGTCGCCCAGCTGGCCAAACAGCTTGCGGAAAAGAAGAAGGAGACCGGCAATTCGGTGCGCGGTCTGATCTCCATCTGCGCAGCTGGCGGGCAGGGCGTCGCGGCGATCCTCGAGGCCTGACGAAACTTCTTCGCACGTGTAACGGTCCGCGGGGACGGTTCGATACACCGGATAGCTCCGTGTTGTCGTCTGACCCCCCGACCCGACGGCAACACGGAGCGACTATTTCGGCGGATCTTTCATCGCCTTGATCGGCCCCGCCGTCGGCGCCGGTGCGAACAGACTTCCGCCGAGACTGCCGCGGGTGGTCTGCACCGCGACCAATGCCCACGTTCCCAGTAGCGCGAGGTACGCGACGGCCGCGGCGATCCTGAACGCGGGCAGCCCGGTGTGATTGGCCAGTTGTGTGGTCCCGGTGACGAACGTCCCGACCGGAAACGTCAGACTCCACCATGTCAACGCGAACGGCATGCCGCGTCGCAGAGTGCGCACGCGGCGTTGGCGGTCCGACCCGAGATCGCTGGCGCGATGAACGTGTTCGCGGTGCTGTTCGGCGTCCCGGTGTGGGGGTTCGCGGTGCTGTGGATCACGCTGGCAACACAATTAACCGTGCGCACTCTGCGACGCGGCATGCCGTTCGCGTTGACATGGTGGAGTCTGACGTTTCCGGTCGGGACGTTCGTCA
>LZSH01000450.1 GCA_001665255.1 Mycobacteriaceae bacterium 1482268.1
CGGCGTCGGGCGTGCGCTGGACTTGGGCAGTGAACAGCGCGGGGATCGACTTCGACGTGGTGGTGGGCCGGGTCAACACCGCGCGGTTGCCGATCTCATCCAGGTGGGTGTGCTCGGCGGTGTCGAGCAGATCGATCGCCGAGAGCCTTCGTGTCGGGTCGGCGGTGATGGCGGTGAGCGTGCGTTGCAACCGTTGGAGCAGTGTGTGGATGGTGGCGGTGTCGAAGACATCGGTGCGGAATTCCACGTGCCCGGAGATCCCGGCGGGTTGACCGGTTTGGGTCCAGTGTTCGGCTAGGGAAAATGTCAGGTCCGTGCGGGCGGTGTGAGTGTCGGTCGGCAGGGGGGTGACCTGCAAATCAGCCAGGGCCATCCCGTCGGCTGGGACTTGGTCGTGCCAGGGAAGGTTCTGCCAGGCCAGCATCACCTGCACGAGGGGGTGATGGGTCAGGTCGCGGGTCGGGTTGAGCCGCTCCACCAGCACCTCGAAGGGGATGTCTTGGTGTTCGTAGGCGGCCAGGCTGCGGCCGCGCACCTGGGTCAGCAGCTCAGCGACAGTGGGGTCGCCGGCCAGCTCGACCCGCAACACCAGGGTGTTGACGAAGAACCCGACCAGGCCATCGAGGGCGGTGTCGCGGCGCCCGGCGATCGGGAAACCTACCGCCACATCGTTGCTGGCGCTGAGCTTGGCCAACAGCACCGCCAGCGCGGCCTGCACCACCATGAAACTGGTGGCGTTG
>LZSH01000451.1 GCA_001665255.1 Mycobacteriaceae bacterium 1482268.1
AGGACAGTGTCTGCTCGGTCGACGGATACGTCGACGACCGATTGAGGCCGCTGGTCGGACCCGGCGCCCGCGCCCGTGCCCCCGCCACCTCCCGGTGGTTGAGCGCACCGATCTCGACGCCGTCGCGCGGCAGCTGGGCCGCGAGCCCCGCGGCGTCCTGGAGATCGCTTACCGGTGCCCGAACGGAGAACCCGGCGTGGTCAAGACGAGCCCGAGATTGCCTGACGGAACGCCGTTTCCGACGCTGTACTACCTGACGCACCCGGCGCTGACGGCGGCTGCGAGCCGGCTCGAGTCGTCAGGCATGATGCGCGAGATGACGCAACGGCTGGCCGAGGATCCGCAACTTGCAGCGGCCTACCGGCGCGCGCACGAGTCATATCTCGCCGAGCGGGACGCGATCGAATCGCTGGGCACCACCTTCTCCGGCGGCGGCATGCCCGACCGAGTGAAATGCCTTCACGTGTTGATCGCGCACTCGCTGGCGAAAGGGCGTGGAGTCAATCCATTTGGCGACGAGGCGCTGGCGGTGCTTGCCGCCGAGCCCGGCATGGCGGGAATTCTGGAACGAGAGGTGTGGTCGTGAGTCCCGGAGCTGAGGGCAGGGTCGCCGCAATCGACTGTGGCACCAACTCGATCAGGTTGTTGATTGCCGATGCCGTCGACGGCCGGTTGCTCGATGTCCATCGTGAGATGCGCATCGTGCGGCTGGGTCAAGGGGTAGACGCCACAGGGCGGTTCGCGCCGGAGGCGATCGAGCGGACAAGGGTTGCGCTGTCCGCCTACGCCGAACTGCTTCGGCACCATGATGTTTCGAAGGTCCGGATGGTTGCTACGTCGGCGACCCGTGACGCGGCCAACCGTGATGAGTTCTTCGCGATGACGTCAGAGGTTCTCGGTGCCGTGGTGCCGGGCGCCATCGCAGAGGTGATCAGCGGTGACGAGGAAGCCAGGCTGTCGTTTCACGGGGCGGTCTATGAGTTGGATTCCGCCGCAGCCCCTTTCGTCGTCGTTGACCTTGGCGGCGGCTCCACCGAGGTGGTGCTGGGGGAGCGGGAGATGGAGGCGGGCTATTCCGCTGACATCGGCTGCGTACGGCTGACGGAGCGCTGCCTGCACTCCGACCCGCCGACGCCTGTCGAGGTGGCCGCCGCGCGTGACGTGGTGCGCGAACGGCTGGGGGAGGCGCTGCGGGCGGTGCCTGTCGAGCGCGCGCGGACGTGGGTGGGCGTCGCGGGAACCATGACAACGCTTGCCGCGCTTGCCCAACGGATGACGACGTACGACCCGGTCGCGATTCACTTGTCGCGGGTCGGGTTCGACGACCTGCTGCCGGTGTGCGAGGACATCATCGCCATGAGGCACGCTGAGCGCGCCGCGCTGGGGCCGATGCATGAGGGTCGGGTCGACGTGATCGGCGGCGGCGCAATCATTGTCGAGGAACTGGCCGACGCGCTCGGCAGCCGGGCCGGCATCGTCGAGCTGGTGGTCAGCGAGCACGACATCCTCGACGGCATTGCGCTGTCGATCGTCTAACTTCGCACTTTCGTCCGCCGTTTCGTCGGGTCGTGCTGGCCGGCGAGCGTCAAGCCCAACAGCACCATGCCCACCCCGAGCCCGAAGTGCAGCCAGTTGTCGGCGTTGTTGACCGGAACGAAGTTGGCCGGGCTGCCGTGGTCGATGAGTAAGCCGTAGACCCAGAGGCCCAGGTACGCGAGGCCGCCGACGAGTAAGTAGGCGCGGGCCATGGCGTAGGTACGCGCCATCGCCAGGCCGGCGACGCCGAACATCACATGGACGAGGTTGTGCAGCCCCGAAACCGCGAAGACGCCGAACAATTGGGCGCCGGAGTGGTGCCCGAGCCACAGCAGGCGGTCGTAATGCGCCGTCACGCCGGGGATGAAGCCCAGCACACCAGCAATCAGGAACGCGGCGGCCACCAGCAGCGCCGCGCCCTGAACCGCCATCAGCTTGGGAGTCTTCGCCATCGCTGCGCCTCCCTTTCGACCGGTTATTGACGGTCCGGCAGGCTAGAGCAATACCCGCGCTGTGAGCCTGTTAATCGACCCGCGACGTGTGCGCGAATCAGGCTCGCGGGCCGGGCCTGGTGGCGCCGGGGTTGCCGCGAGACAGCGCGACACCGAGCCCGATCATCACGATCGCCAGCGCCAAATGGAGCCAATTGTCGGCGGAATTCACCGGCACGAAGTTTGCCGCGCTGTGGTGGTCGATCACGAGGCCGTAGAGCCACAGCAGCGCATAGATGACGCCCCCACCGATCAGATATCCGCGGGCGCCGCTGAAGGTGCGCGCCATCAGGACGCCTGCGATACCGAAGAGTAGATGCACGATGTTGTGGAGGATCGACACTTTGAATATGCCGAGCAGCAACGCTTCTGACTCGTGCCCGGCGAGGGTCATGCTGTCGTAGCCGTTGGTGATGCCGGGAATGAAGCCCAGAATTCCCACGAGCAGAAACACGGCGCCGACGGCGAGTGCCGCCTTCTGTACGGGCGTGGCGAATCTCGCCCTGGCCGCGGGTTGGTTGACTGCCATCGTCGTTCCCTTCCTCGAGATTGGCCCCAAGTACTACCCGGGAAATGCGCGGCCAAACTCCCTGACGACGAAATGTGACAGGTTGATTCCGAGAGCGGTGTCGGATGCCTGGGTCAGCGCCTGACGTTGCAGTTGGGCGGGTTGCCGCAGTGATGGCCGTTATCGCAGGCATTGCAGTGACAGTTGCAGCCGCCGGCCTTCATTTCAGAGATTCGCATGCTGCTCAACTCCTTCGTCGCTCTGACCGCCAATTCAGGCGGGAGCAGAGTTCGTATCAACATATGCCGACATCACAATAGTTCGGCTCAGGCTGGAATGAAAGGAAAGTCGGCGCAGTCGAACTCCGTCAGCGAGAGCGGGAGAGGCCCGGCGTGAGAGGGTCGACGTCGGGCCGTCGATCGGGGTGATCGCGGTCGTTGAAACGACGCAGTCCCTCGACGGTCTCCGGCGCAACGATCGACCGGCTGAAGCAGCGCGCCTCGATGGCCAATCCGTCGTCAAGCGGCCGTCCCTGGCCACTTCGCGCTGCCTCGAGATCGGTGCGCAAAGCGGGTTGAGGGAGCGCAGCGATCGCCTCTGCGAGTTCGACGGCACGCGTGACACATGTCCCGCGGGGCACCACTTGGTTGACGAGCCCGATCCGTTCGGCTTCGTGGGCATCGATGACGCGACCGGTGATGATCAACTCGATCGCTCGGCGGTAGCCGAGTATGCGGGTGAGCCGCTGGGTACCACCGTCGGCCAACCCGATGTTCCATCGGCGGCAGGTCACCCCGAACGTCGCGTGGTCGTCGGCAATCGCGATGTCGGTCCAGCACGCCCATTCCAGGCCGCCCGCGTAGGCGACGCCGTTCACAGCCGCGATGGTGGGTTTGTAGACATCGGTCCAGCGCGATGGGCCCAGGACGCCGTCCGCCGGGCTGGCGTCCACGGGAAGTGTCCCGGCGAATGCCGCCTTCAGATCACCGCCGGCGCAGAAAGCCTCGTCGCCGGCCCCGGTGAGCACTCCGACCAGTGCGTCGTCGTCGGTACGGAAGCGTCCCCACGCGTCGACGAGTTCTCGATGCGTCTGCGGCCCAATCGCATTCATGCGTTCTGGGCGATTGATGGTGATGACTGTGACGGGACCGTGCTGCTCGTAGAGCAGATGCTCGTAGTCGCTCATCGGCGCGACGCCAGCCGTTCGTCGAGGGTCGCGTGGAATCGCCCGATCGCGCTTTCGTGTGTACCGAACTCGACGAAGGCATTCGCACCGGAATGCAAGCCTCGCTGCACGCCCTCGGACATCAGGTTGTCTTCGAGGGCACCGGCCGACAACAGGTTCCGAGCGTCCAGCCCATCGGCCGGTTCGGCCGACATGTGTTCTGCCGCTGAAGGTGTGGTCATTGCATAGACCGTCATGGTGGAGTGGCCGACGTCGATTGGATCGATCACGACGACCAGGACCTGGTCCGGGAACGTCGCAAGCATGACGTTCGGGAACAGGTGATATACGAAGGTTGCACGCCGGTCGATGTTCCACGAGGACTCGGGGCGATCGCGCAGACGCTCGATGTTCTGGAAGGGGAAGGTGATCCGACTGTTCGGCCCGAACGATTCGACAATGTTGAGATCGTCGTACTGAATCGGGTAGAAGGTCTGGTTGTGTGTGGAACGGATGTGATAGCCCTCGAGGAACTGTTCGACGAGAACCTTCCAATTCATCGGCCGCACAGTGGAGTCGACCCGCACGAGGCGCTCTGAGGGCACCAATTTGTCCCGCCACGGGCTGCCGTCCGCCAAGCCGCCGATCGCATCGTCGGCGCGGCTACCGGATGGCTGCAACGGATCGATGACGATCAGGCCGTCGACTTCGCGACTGCTGACCTCGACCAGTCCCCGGGTAGAGGTGTCGAGTTCGGGGAACGCCTCGGCGTGCGGGACGTGCGACAGCGAGCCGTCGAGCCGATACGTCCAGCCGTGGTAGCGACATACCAGCGCGTGCGTGCAGCCTGGGCTGTCGACGAGGGCGAACGCTCGATGCCGGCAGGCGTTCCGGAAAACCCGGGCACGGCCGTCATGGCCGCGAACCGCGAACAGCGGCACACCGAAGCTGACCCGTTCGGCGTGGTCGCCAGGGTTGGGGATCGCCGCAGACGGCATATACACGCTGGGATGTGCTCGCAGCATCTCGAGTTCGTCCGCGAATCGGGACGGATCCAGGTAATTCGCGACCGGCTCCCGCCATGCGTCGCCTTCGTCGGTCGTGCCCGCGTCTATGTGGGCGAGGATGCGGCGAACGATCTCCACGTCCTCGGCGACCGACGCCATTGTCGGGGTGTTCATACTGTGCGAGTATCACACTGCGAGTGTCACGCGTCAACAGGCGTGTGAGATAGGGAAAGATGGTGGTGTGCCGGAGTCCGCATTGACCAAGCGTCGCGAGCGCGTCGTCGATCTGATCGGAGACCGACAGCTCAGCGCGCGGTCGGTGCTTGCCACCGCATTGCTCGGAGCCGATCAGCCCCATCTTCAGGTTGGGGAACTTGTCGAGATGGCCTCACTCTTTGGCATCAGCGACGGCGCGGCGCGAACCTGTCTGTGGCGAATGGTGTCGGCGGGAGAACTCACCAGCGATGACGGTGTCTACGCCCTGGCGGGCCGGTTGCTCGAGCGTCGTCAGCGAGTCGACGAGGCGTCCCGCATCGATGACACCGCACTCCCGCCGTGGGACGGGACATGGGAATTAGCGATCGTCTCGTTGGAACGCCGATCCGCGGCCGACCGGCTTGCCCTCCGCAAGGCGGCGACGGCACTTCATCTCGCGGAGCTCCGCGAAGGTGTCTGGATGCGGCCCGACAACCTAGAACCCGACCGCTTGCCGTCGCTGCGGGCCGTGCTGGACCGGCAGTGCGTTCACTTTCACGGCGCTCAAACCGATGTCCCGAAACAGACTGTGAGTTCGCTTTTCGCCCTTGATGATTGGGCGGCCAAAGCCCGCCGGCTCGATCGCGCGATGCTCGACGAGCTCGACGTGGAAAACGTCGACGCTGACGACTTCGCTCACCAGTTCGCGCTGTCCATCGCCGCGGTTCGTCACCTCGAGCTCGACCCCCTTCTACCCGCGCCGTTCGTACCGCACCAATGGCCGGCGCATACCCTGCGTCACACGTACCGTCGCTTCGATGAACACTTCAAGCGACGGTTGAACAGCGCCGTCATGCCGCCCGGTCGGCGCTCGGAAGCAGACGCGACAGGACGTCGGTAAGGGTGATCAGTCCGGCGAACTTGCCGTTGTCGACGACGACCGCCAAATGGTTGCGAGTCTGTCGCATCAACTGCAACGCGCGGTAAACCTGAGTGTCGGCCGGCAGGCGCAGCACCGGACGCATCAGGTCGTGCGCGGTCGTGCCGTTGGCCTGCCGGAGGCTGTCGCGGACGTGCACCACGCCGGTGATCGCCCTATCACCCCCTTGCACAAGCAACCGTTGATGGCCGGTCAACTGAGACATCGCCTGAATGGCTGACGGGTCGGCATCGGCCGCGACTGTGCTCAGATGCGCAGTGCCCGAGACGATGTCGCCGATCGTCAGCTTCTGGAGTTCCAAAGCGGTGGCGATACCGCGGTAGTACCCGCGATCCAGCGTGCCTGCAGCGGCCGAGTGTTCCACCAACTGCCGCAGGGTATCGGGGTCCTGTCCCTCCCCGAGTTCATCGACCGGTTCCACGCCCACTCTGCGTACGCACCAGTTCGCCGCGCGGTTCAGCGCGATCAGCACCGGCCGAGTGAGGGCCATGAAAATCCGCATCGGGATGGCCAGGATGATGGCGGCCCGCTCGGGATGAGCGATCGCCCATGACTTCGGCGCCATTTCGCCGATGACCAAATGGAGGAACGTCACGATCGCCAGGGCCAGGACGAAGCCTGCCGCGTCGGCGAACCACACCGGCGCGCCCGTGGCGTGGATCAGCGGCGTGAGCCAGTAGTGCACGGCAGGTTTGGTGGTGGCACCCAGCGCCAGCGTGCACGCCGTGATGCCCAGTTGTGAACCGGCAAGCAGCAGAGACAATTCCGTTGTGCTGCGCACCGCCGCCCTGGCGGATCGGCTGGTGGCCGCCGCGTCCTCGAGTCGGTGACGCCGAGCCGTGAGAAGGGCGAACTCTACGGCGACGAAGAGGGCGCTCACGGCGATTAGTCCGACGGTGACCGCCAGCACCACCCACGCGTTACTCATGCTGGTCCTTCGCCGGGCGCACCGAGACGAACACCTTGGCGGGGACCCGTCGCTCCACCGATCGAACGGTGGCAGACAACACCTTTGCCGATGTGGGCGACCATTGCGCGTTGTCGTCGGGCAGGGGGATCTCGACACTGTCGCCCACGGCGGGCAGCCGGCCGAACCGGTGGATCAACAAGCCGGCCATGGTCTCGTAGTCGCCGTCGGGGAGCCGTTCCTCGAGCAGTCTTCGAGCCTCATCGAGATGAATGTCGCCGGGCATCAGCCAGCCGTCGGCGCTGCGAATCACCTCGGCTTCGGCCGCGTCGTGTTCGTCGTCGATCTCACCCACCAGTTCCTCGGCAATGTCCTCTACCGTGACAACGCCGGCGAAGCCGCCGTACTCGTCGATCACGACAGCCATTTCGTCGCCGGTTTCCCTGAGGCGGCGCAGCGTGTCGGGCAGCGGCAGCGATGTCGGAACCTGTACAGCGGGCCGGCATCGTGAGCCGGCCGAATCGGTCGGTTCGGCGTCGAGGACGGAGTGCAGGTCGATGACGCCTCGCACTTCGTCGGTCGTCTCGCCGACCACCGGGTAGCGGTTGTGGCCGCCGGCCATCCTGGTGAGCACCTGTTCGAGCGGCTCGTCGAAGCGGACGGTGTCGACACGGGTGCGGGGAATCATCGCATGCTCGGCGGTGCTGGTGGGGAAGTCCAGCACTCGATCGAGTAGCGCGGACAGGTCCTTCGGCAGCTCTCCCGTGGCGGACGACGCGGCGACGATGTATTCGAGATCCCTTGCGGTAGCCGCCTGTTCGATGTCGTGCACCGGCGCGATGCGCACCGCACGCAGTAGCAGGTTCGACGACTGGTCCATGAACCAGATCAGCGAGCCGAACAGCCGCAGATACCAGTGGGTGGACAGCGCCAGCCGTCTGGCCAGTGTTTCGGGTACTGCGATCGCGAGGTTTTTCGGGAACAGCTCCCCGAAGAGCATCTGCACGAACGTGCAGACGATCAGCGACACGGTCGCGCCGACCGCCACGCCGACAGCACCGGGAACACTGGCAAGCCCAAGCAGGTCGGCGAGCCCGGTTCCGATCAACGGCTCGGCGAGGTAGCCGGCCAGCAGACCGGTGACGGTGATGCCCAACTGCGCGCCAGACAGCATGAACGATGTCCGTCGCGTCACTTCTAGCGCGCGGGCGGCGGCGGAATCACCCGCTTCGGCGTGCGCAGTGAGACTGGCGCGGCTCACCGTGGTGTAGGCGAATTCCTGCGCCACGAAGTACGCGGTGAACGCGGTGATCACCAGTACTACCAGGACGCCGAGACCGATATTGGCCAGCGCGATCAACACACTCCCACCTCCGGAGACGTCTCACCGTCGATCGGGGGTGGGACAGGTCTTCGGGGTGCGCGCGAGGCGCTACTCATTGCTCCCTTACCTCGTACCGGTGTTTGTGTCGACAATACCTGCGCTTCGCCAGTCCCCTTGCCGCGCGAACGTTCCTTACCAGTCGACGAAACGCGGAAATTTCGACTGGTAAGGAACGTTCGCAGGGATTTGAGGTTCAATTGGTGAGGATGGGCTTGAGTTTCTCGATCACCGACGGGTCTTCGATGGTCGACGGCAGCGGTTCGTCCTTGCCGTGCGCGATGCCCCTCATCGTCTTGCGAAGGATCTTGCCCGATCGGGTCTTCGGCAGCGCGGCGACGACGTCGACCTTCTTGAAGCACGCGACCGCGCCGATCTCGTCGCGGACGGCTCGCACGAGTTCGTCGGCGAGGCCGCCATCGGAAGCCCCGGCCTTGAGCACCACGAAGCCGCGGGGCACCTGGCCCCTGATCTCGTCGGCGACGCCGATGACCGCGCACTCGGCCACGGCGGGGTGGGCAGCCAGCACCGCTTCGATCGATCCGGTGGACAACCGATGCCCCGCGACGTTGATGACGTCGTCGATGCGGCCCATCACGAAGAGATAGCCGTCCTCGTCGAGGTAGCCGCCGTCGCCGGTCAGGTAGTACCCGGGATGCTCGCGCAGATACGACGCTACGTAACGGTCGTCGTCACCCCAGAGCGTCGGCAGGGTGCCGGGAGGCAACGGCAGCCGAATACAGATCGCGCCTTCTTCGCCCGGTGCGCATTCCGACCCATCGACGCGCAGGATGCGAACGTCGTAGCCGGGCATCGGCACAGTCGGTGAGCCTGCCTTGATCGGCATCGGCTCCGCACCCATGGGATTGGCCGCAACAGCCCAGCCGGTCTCCGTCTGCCACCAGTGGTCGACGACCGGGATGCCCAGCTTTTCCGAAGCCCAGGCGTAGGTGTCGGGGTCGAGCCGTTCGCCGGCCTGGAACAGGTACTGCATCTTCGACAGGTCGTACGGGGTGATGTGGTCGCCATTGGGATCCTCTTTGCGGATCGCACGCAGTGCGGTCGGCGCGGTGAAGAGCGCCTTCACCCCGTGTTCGGAGGCGACGCGCCAGAACGCGCCGGGATCGGGCGTGCCGATCGGTTTGCCTTCGTACAGAACGGAAGTGGCGCCGAGCAGCAGTGGACCGTAGACGATGTAGGAGTGGCCGACGACCCAACCGACGTCGGAGGCGGCCCAATACACGTCGCCCGGCTGGGTGTCGTAGACGTGCCGCATGCTCCACAGCAGGGCGACCGCGTGCCCGCCGTTGTCGCGCACGATCCCCTTCGGCTTGCCGGTCGTGCCCGACGTGTACAGCACGTACAGCGGATCAGTGGCCGCGACGGGTACGGCGTCGACCGGTTCGGCGGTTGCCATCAGATCGGCCCAGTCGACGTCGCGTCCGTCCTTCAGCTCGCACGGGTGCTGGTCGCGTTGCACGACGATGCACACCGGCGGTGCGTGCTCGGCCATATTGAGCGCGGCGTCGATCATCGGTTTGTATTCGACGGTGCGGGTGGGCTCGACGCCGCAGGACGCCGTGACGATGGCGGCGGGGCGAGCATCGTCGATGCGGGTGGCCAGTTCGTGCGCGGCGAACCCGCCGAACACCACGGAGTGCACGGCGCCTAACCGCGCGCACGCCAGCATTGCGATGGCAGCCTCCGGGATCATCGGCATGTAGATCACCACGCGGTCGCCCTTGCCGACGCCCAAGCTATTTAGCGCGCCGGCGAATCGTGCTGTCTCGTCGAGCATTTCGCCATAGGTATAGGTGCGCTTGGTACCGGTCACCGGTGAGTCGTAGATGAGCGCGGGCTGGTCGCCGCGTCCGGCTTCGACGTGACGGTCCAGTGCATTGGCGCAGGTGTTGAGCTCCGCGTCGGGGAACCATCGGTAGAACGGCGGGTTCGAGTCGTCGAGGATCTGCTTGGGCTCGCGGGTCCACGTCACGGCCTTTGCCGCGCCCGCCCAGAAGCCCGTCGGGTCTTTGATGCTGACGTCGAACAGCTCCCGATATCCCATGTTCTCGCACGGTAGTCCCGTCTCTTCGGCGCGCGGCTGAATTTGAGTCCTATAGTCCAGTCATGACTTCCGAGCCACCCCCGATCGCCGGGGTCCGCCGGTCCTTCGTGGAGGCCCGCGGTGTGCGCTTCCACGTGACCGAGGCGGGACCGTCGGACGGTCGCCCCGTCCTTGCCCTGCACGGCTGGCCCCAGCATCACTGGGAGTACCGCGACCTGCTGGCCGATCCGCCACCGGGGCTGCGGATCATCGCTCCCGATCTTCCGGGATACGGCTGGTCTGGGCCGGCGCCGCACAAGTGGGCCAAGGCCGACGTCGCGAAAGACGTGCTGGCACTCCTCGACGCGATGGGCCTCGACCGTGTGCTGCTGGTGGCGCACGACTGGGGCGCCTACGCCGGTTACCTCATGGTGTTGGACGAGCCTGCCCGATTCGACGGCTTCCTCGTCATGAACATCAACCATCCGTGGCAGTCGCCGCGGACCGCGCTGCCGCACCTGTGGCGGCTGTCGTACCAGTTGCCGCTGGCGACATTCGGTATTCCGTTTCAGCGGCATACGCGGTTGGTGCACTACTTCCTCAAGGCAGGCTCCGATATGGACCCGGCGGACGCGCGAGTCTTCGCTGACCGGTTCCGCGATCCGGTGTGCGCCCGCGCGGGCAGGGATACGTATCGGACATTTCTGCTGCGCGAATTGCCCGCTGGCGCAAGGCAACCCGAAACACGTCGCGCGACGGTACCCATTCGGGTGCTGTACGGCAACCGAGATACCGTTGTCCGTCCGCCGATGGTGGCGCCCGAGACCGCCAACGCCGACGACTACACGCTCGAAACGGTCGACGCGACGCACTTCGTCGTCGACGAGCGCCCCGACCTTGTGCGCAAGAAGCTGATCGCCCTCGCCGAGGAGACCGCCGGCTAGTTGCGGTCGGCGGGGAGAGTCACTCCTGGAAGCGGTAGCCCATACCGGCTTCGGTCAGCAGGTGCACGGGATGCGACGGGTCGTCCTCGAGCTTGCGGCGTAGCTGCGCGAGGTAGACGCGCAGATAATGAGTCTCCTTGGCATAGGCAGGCCCCCATACCTCCTTGAGCAGTTCCTCACGGCCGACGAGCTTGCCGCGATTGCGAACCAGCGTCTCCAGCATGCCCCACTCGGTAGGGGTGAGGTGGACTTCGGCGCCGTTCTTCGTGACCTTCTTCGACGCCAGATCGACTGTGAACGAGGATGTTTCGATCACGGGTTCGTCGGCATCCGCCGCGGCGGCCGCGCGCCGGATGGCCGCCCGCAGCCGGGCGAGTAACTCGTCCATGCCGAACGGCTTGGTGACGTAGTCGTCGGCGCCGGCGTCGAGTGCCTCCACTTTGTCGGTGGAATCGGTGCGCGCCGACAGCACGATGATCGGAGCGCTCAGCCACCCCCGCAGTCCGCCGATCACGTCGATACCGGACATGTCGGGCAGGCCGAGGTCGAGTATCACGACGTCGGGGTGTTCGTCCGCCGCCGCGCGCAGCGCACCGTTTCCGCTCGCCGCGGTGACCACCTCGTAGCCGCGCACGGACAGATTGATCCGCAACGCGCGCACGATCTGCGGTTCGTCGTCGACGACGAGCACCTTCGCCTTGGTCGGGCTCATGCCGTCGATATCTGTTCGGGTGCAGCGAGGTCCACCAGAATCGTCAGCCCGCCGCCCGGTGTGTCGGTGGCCTGGATGGTGCCGCCCATCGCCTCGACGAAACCCCTGGCCACCGATAGACCCAGGCCGACGCCGATGCTGTTGTCCTGGTCGCCGAGGCGTTGAAAGGGGGCGAACAATCGATCCTCGGCGCCGCGGGGTATGCCCGATCCTTCGTCGATCACGGCGATCACGACCCGGTCGCCAACGGCGCCCGCAGGGACGCGTACCGCGCCATGAGGTGCGTAGCGCAGAGCGTTGTCGAGCAGATTCGCGAGCACGCGCTCGAGCAGTCCGCTGTCGGCCATCACGACCGCGTCGCCGACTTCAACCTTCACCCGGTCCAATGCAACGCTGCGGAAACCCGTGGAGCGCCTGCTGATTCCCAACAAAGCCCGCTGGACTGTCTCCTCCAGGTAGACACAACGCAATTGCGGACTGATGACACCGGCGGCGAGCCGTGAGGAGTCCAGGAGGTTACCCACCAGTGCCGTCAGCTGGTCGATGGATTCCTCGACGGTGGCAAGCAGATCCGCGGTGTCCTCGGCAGAGAAGTCGACGTCGTCGCTACGAAGGCTGGAGACCGCGGCCTTGGCGGCAGCCAACGGTGTGCGCAGGTCGTGACTGACCGCCGACAGCAGGGAGCGGCGCAGCTCGTCGGCATGCGCGAGGGCCTCCGCCTTGCCGGCCTCCTCGGAGAGCTCCCTCTGCCTGACGAGGCCCGCTGCCTGCTTGGCGACGGCCGTCAGCACACGGCGGTCTCTGGCCGCGAGTCGTTTACCGGCCATCAACATCCAGAATTCGTCGTCGCCGACTTCGATGGCAGTGTCCGCCGATTCCACTGTCACGCAGGGGTTTCTACCGACGCATGCGATGATCCGCTCATCCTCGTCCTGTACTCGCAGCACACTGACCGCGCGCTGTGAGTACGCCTCACGGACCCGTTCCAGAAGCATATCCAGGTCGGCGCCCCCAAGCACCGAGCCGGCGAACAGCGCGAGCAGTTCGGCTTCGCGCGACGCTTTGGTCGCTTCCCGCGCGCGGTTGGCGGCTCCGTTGACGAGAGCCGACACGGCGACGGCAACCGCCAGAAGTACGACCACGGTGATGGCGCTGTCGGGTTCGGCGATGGTGAACGTGTGACGCGGCTCGACCAGGAAGTAGTTGAGCAGCAGACCGGACAGCACCGCCGACACGGCGGCGGGCGCCACGCCGCCGAGCAGCGCGACCACCAGGACGCCGATGAAGAACAGCGCGCTTTCGCCGCCAACGCTCAAGAACGGGTCGAGCAGCCACACGATGAGTGCGCAGATTGCCGATGGCACAACGACTGCCGCCAGCCATGACATCGTGTGCCGCTGACGCGGGAAGAGGGACGACCGTGTCCCTTTGGCCTGCCCGTGGGTGACCATGTGGACGTCGATCTTGCCCGACTGCTGGACGACCGACGCGCCGATGCCCTCATCGAGAATGCGTGCCCAACGCGATCGGCGGGATGTGCCGACCACCAACTGGGTGGCGTTCATCTCGCGGGCGAAGTCGAGCAGTGCCGCGGGCACGTCGTCGCCGACGACCGTGTGTACGGTTGCGCCCAGGCTGACAGCCAGCTCGCGCACCTTGCCCATCTGGGGCGCGGAGACACCCGACAAACCGTCGCCGCGTACCACGTGGACGATCATCAACTCCGCGCTGGATTTGGATGCGATCCGAAATGCCCGCCGCACAAGGGTCTCGGACTCGGACCCACCGGTCACCGCGACGACCACCCGCTCGCGGGCTTCCCAGGTGTCGGTGATGTTCTTGTCGGCACGGTACTTCGCGAGCGCGGCGTCCACCTGGTCAGCCAGCCACAGCAGAGCGAGTTCCCGCAGGGCGGTGAGATTGCCTTGCCGGAAGTAGTTGGACAACGCGGCGTCGATGCGGTCGGCTGCATAGACATTGCCGTGGGAAAGCCTGCGGCGCAGAGCTTCCGGGGTGATATCGACGAGCTCGATCTGATCCGCGGACCGCACGATCTCGTCGGGGATCTTCTCCTGCTGCTCGATTCCGGTGATCTGCGTGACGACGTCGTTGAGGCTCTCCAGATGTTGGACGTTGACCGTCGAAATCACCGTGATCCCGGCGTGGAGGATCTCCTCGACATCCTGCCATCGTTTCGAGTTCTTGCTTCCCGGGGTGTTGGTGTGCGCGAGCTCGTCGACCAGTACGACCTGAGGGCGGCGCGCCAGCACGGCGTCGACGTCGAGTTCGGCGAGGCGGGTACCGCGGTACTCGATGTAGCGGGGCGGGATGACTTCGATGCCGTCGAGCAGTTCGGCGGTCTTCTTCCTGCCGTGGCTCTCGACGACCCCGGCAACGACGTCGGTGCCGCGCTCGAGCCGGCGGTGGGCCTCGCCGAGCATGGCATACGTCTTGCCGACGCCGGGAGCTGCGCCGAGGTAGATGCGCAGCTGCCCACGTCTGGCGCCGTGGGGCGACGTACTCACATGAGCATCATCCACCGGATCATCAGCTCTTTGCCGGATACTTCTGGTCCAGTTCGAGGTTCACCTTCAGCACGTTGACAATCGGCTCCCCGAAGAAGCCGAGCCACCGCCCGTCGGTGTTGTCGGCGACGGCTTGACGGACGACGTCGGGGGATACGCCGCGCGCCGCGGCGACCCGGTTGACCTGCAGGTCGGCATAGGCGATGGAGATGTGCGGGTCGAGCCCGCTGCCGCTGGCGGTGACGGCGTCCGCGGGCACATCGGGCTCGGCGGGTGCGCTGCCGCGGATCGGCACGATCAAGCCGATGCCGTAATCCTCGCCGGAGCGGGCGCACTCGACCCGCACGCCTGCGTACGTGTTCAGGAACGGCACCGGGGTCGTTTGGCACGGCTCGTTGACGCTGACGACCCGGGTCGGACGTCCGACGTCACCGCGGGCGTCGCGTGGACCGATCACCGACAGCACGGCACCGACCCCGCCGCGGGTGCAGAACGGTCGCGACCCGTCGACGCCCTCGAATTCACCGACTGCCGCGCTGCGTGAGCACACGAGAGTCAGCAGACTTGGCTTGCGGGGTGTGTCGACGATGCTCTCGGGTCCCAGGTTGCTCGCGCCGGTGGACATGGTGTCGTACCCCTCGCCGGCCGCCGACGGTCTGCTCTGGAAGTACTGCGGTAGTGGGTTGCCGTCGCTGTCGGTGAACGACTGGCCGATCAGGCTGCTGCCGACCGGTTTTCCGTTGGCGTCGATGATCGAGCCGTCGGCCTTGTCGCGTAGCCCGGGTAGCTGGGCCACCAGCCAGATGAACACCGGATACGCCAGGCCGAGGATCACGGTGAGTACCAGCAAGGCGCGCAGGGCTGCCCAGTGTCGGCGAACGATGTTGGAGAGCTTCATGTCACATTCCCGGGAGGAGTTGAATGACGAGGTCGATGAGCTTGATGCCGATGAACGGCGCGACGATGCCGCCGAGGCCGTACAGATAAAGGTTGCGGCTCAACAG
The DNA here is from genome assembly GCA_001665255.1 of Mycobacteriaceae bacterium 1482268.1. Classification (GTDB taxonomy): domain Bacteria; phylum Actinomycetota; class Actinomycetes; order Mycobacteriales; family Mycobacteriaceae; genus Mycobacterium. Next base: position 15,360 of record LZSH01000451.1, read on the forward strand.
CTTCGAGGCGCTGCTGGGTGTGTAGCGCACCCCTCGCAAGGAGAGCGGGATCAGCGCGACAATTATGATCGCGTTGAAGACGACCGCCGACAGGATCGCCGACTGCGGGCTGTGCAGCCGCATGATGTTGAGCTGGTCCAGGCCGGGGAACAGCCCGACGAACATCGCGGGGATGATCGCGAAGTACTTCGCGATGTCGTTGGCGATCGAGAACGTGGTCAGCGCGCCGCGTGTGATGAGCAGCTGCTTGCCGATCTTTACGACTTCGATGAGCTTCGTCGGGTCTGAGTCGAGGTCGATCATGTTGCCGGCCTCCTTGGCCGCCGACGTGCCGGTGTTCATCGCGACGCCGACGTCGGCCTGGGCGAGCGCCGGTGCGTCGTTGGTGCCGTCGCCGGTCATCGCGACGAGCTTGCCACCGGCCTGCTCCTTTTTGATCAGCGCCATCTTGTCTTCGGGGGTGGCCTCGGCAAGGAAATCGTCGACGCCCGCCTCGTCGGCGATCGCCTTGGCGGTCAACGGGTTGTCGCCGGTGATCATCACGGTGCGGATGCCCATTCGGCGCATCTCGTCGAAGCGTTCCCGCATGCCCTGTTTGACAACATCCTTGAGATGGATGACGCCGAGAACTTCGGCGGTCGCGGGATCGGTGTCGTCGGTGACGACGTGTGCGACGACAAGCGGGGTACCGCCTGCCGCCGAAATACCGTCCACGATGTCGCCGAGTTCGGCCGGTATCGTGCCTCCTTCGCAGCGAATCCATTCCGTCACCGCAGCCGCCGCTCCCTTGCGCATCCGGTGCTCACCGATGTCGACACCCGACATCCGTGTCGTCGCGCTGAAGTCGACCCAGTGCGCCCTGTCGAGTTCTCCTGGAATGCGGGCTCGCAGCCCGTAATGCTGCTTCGCGAACACGACGATCGAACGCCCCTCGGGCGTTTCGTCGGCCAGGCTCGACAATTGAGCCGCATCGGCGAGTGCTTCCGGCGACACGCCCGCCAAGGGCACGAACGCCGCCGCCTGCCGGTTGCCGAGCGTGATCGTTCCGGTCTTGTCGAGCAGCAGCGTGTTGACGTCGCCTGCAGCCTCCACCGCGCGGCCCGACATCGCGAGCACATTGCGCTGCACGAGGCGGTCCATGCCGGCGATGCCGATCGCGGACAGCAGCGCACCGATCGTCGTCGGGATGAGGCACACCAGCAGCGACACCATCACGATGCCCGACACGCCACTGCTGTTGAGCGCCAACGTATCCGCGACGCCGGGATTGTTCGTCTTGGAGTAGATCGCGAGCGGCTGCAGCGTCGCGACGGCGAACAGGAAGATGATCGTCAACGAGGCGAGCAGGATGTTCAGCGCGACCTCGTTCGGTGTCTTCTGCCGGTTGGCCCCCTCGACGAGCGCGATCATCCGGTCGATGAAGCTCTCACCGGGCTTCTGGGTGATCTTGACGATGATGCGATCGGACAGCACGGTCGTGCCGCCGGTCACGGCTGACCGGTCGCCGCCGGATTCCCGGATTACCGGCGCCGATTCACCGGTAATCGCCGACTCGTCAACCGAGGCGATGCCTTCGAGAACGTCGCCGTCGCCGGGAATGGTTTGGCCGGCTTCCACGACGACGATGTCGCCCTGCTGCAGCAGCGCTGCAGCCACCTCCTGTTCGCGACCGGATGTGCTGGGCGACCAGCCGATGATGCGGCGGGCCACGGTGGCTGTCTTGGTCCTGCGCAGCGTTTCGGCCTGCGCCTTGCCGCGCCCTTCGGCGACGGCTTCGGCGAGGTTGGCGAAGACGACGGTCAGCCACAGCCACGCGACGATCAACCAGGCGAACCAGGATGGGTCGGTGATGGCGAGCACGGCGCTCCACGCGGCGCCGATTTCGACGATGAACATCACCGGGTTGCGCCAAAGCGTGCGCGGGTTCAGCTTGCGCAACGCGTCGGGCAGCGACCTCCATAGCATTCGGGGATCGAGCAGTCCGCCCCGAATTCGTCTGGGTGTAGGTGCCTTCGGCTGTACAGCGCGCGCGGAATCGATGGTGGGCGCGGTCATCAGTGGATTCCTTCTGCGAGGGGACCCAGCGCGAGCATGGGCAGGAAGGTGAGGGCGACCAGGATCAGGGTGACCCCGGCAACCATGCCGACGAATTGCGGACGGTGCGTCGGAAGGGCGCCGACGGAGTCAGGTGCCTTGCCCTGCTTGGCGAGGGAGCCGGCCAATGCGAGCACGAAGATGATCGGAAGGAACCGGCCGAAGACCATCGCAAGGCCGAGTGCAGTGTTGTACCACTCGGTGTTGGCGCCGAGTCCCGCAAATGCCGAACCGTTGTTGTTGGCGGCCGAGGTGAACGCGTACAACACCTCGGAGAGCCCGTGCGGCCCGGTGTTGAGCATGCCGGCGCGTTGGCCCGGCATCGCAGCGGCGACGGCTGTACCGGTCAGCACAATCAGCGGCGTGATGAGGAAATATGTTGCAGCGAGCTTGATCTCGCGCGGGGTGATCTTCTTGCCGAGGTATTCCGGTGTGCGGCCGACCATCAGACCGGCCACGAACACCGTGATGATTGCGAGGATGAGCATGCCGTAGAGGCCGGAGCCGACACCGCCGGGCGCGACCTCGCCGATCTGCATGTTGA
>LZSH01000452.1 GCA_001665255.1 Mycobacteriaceae bacterium 1482268.1
GACTTCAAGGAGTCCAACTCGGACAGTTCCGCGATGATCGTGCTGGAGGGGCAGGAGCCGCTGGGCGAGGACGCTCGGCAGTATTACGCAGGCTTGATTCGTGACCTGAGAAGCGACCCGAAGCATGTAGAGCACGTGCAGGACTTGTGGGGGGACCGTCTCACGTCGTCGAGCGTGCAGAGTCCCGACGGCAAAGCCACCTACGTGCAGGTGAATCTGGTCGGCGATCAAGGCACCGCGGAGGGAGACCAGTCGGTTGCCGCTGTCCGCAACTTGGTCGATCGATCGCCGCCGCCGGCCGGTGTGAAGGCCTACGTGACCGGCGCCGCGCCGCTCGCGTCGGACATGCAACACAGCGGGAACAAGTCGGTTATCAAGATCACCCTGGTGACCGTGGTGGTCATCTTCACGGTGCTGCTCCTCGTGTACCGATCAATCGTGACAGTCATTCTCCTGCTGCTCACGGTCGGCATCGAATTGGCGGCTGCGCGCGGAGTCGTCGCCTTCCTCGGCTACTCCGATGTGTTGGTGCTGTCGACGTTCGCCGTCAACATGTTGGTTTTTCTCAGCATCGCGGCGGGAACCGATTACGGCATCTTCTTTTTCGGTCGCTATCAAGAAGCGCGCCTTGCCGGAGAGGACCGGGAAACCGCCTACTACAGCATGTATCGAGGAGTTGCGCCGGTCGTGTTGGCGTCCGGTTTGACAATCGCCGGAGCAATTTTCTGCCTGACCTTCGCTCGGCTGCCGTACTTCCACAGCATGGCCATCCCGTGCGCAATAGGCATGCTTGTCTCGGTTGCAGTCGCGGTGACGCTCGTTCCGGCGATGGTGGCCATCGCAAGTCGATTCGGACTGCTCGAACCAAAGCGCACTATGCGATCGCACCGGTGGCGAGGGATCGGGACGGCGATCGTTCGCTGGCCCGTTCCGATCCTGGTCGCTTCCCTCGTGCTGGCGCTGCTCGGTCTGGCAACGTTGCCCGGATACGTAACCAGCTACAACGATCGCCTCTACATCCCCAAAGACATCCCAGCGAATATGGGATATACGGCCGCCGAACGCCATTTCTCTCAGGCGCGGCTGATGCCAGATATTCTCCTGATCGAAGCCGATCACGACATGCGTAACCCCGCTGATTTCCTCATCTTGAACAAGGTGGCTAAGGCCGTTTTCAAGGTCAAGGGTATTTCGCGGGTGCAGGGCATCACACGGCCCGAGGGAACGCCCATTGCTCATACGTCGATCCCGTTCCTTCTCAGCTTGCAAAGTGCCAACCAGGTTCAACAGATGCATTTCCAAGAAGAGCGTATGAAGGACCTGCTCAAGCAAGCCGCTGATTTGTCCACAATGATCTCGATCATGCAGAAACAATACGGGATCATGCTGCAGATGAATGACGTCACGCATCGTTTGATCGCAACTACACATGATCTTAGCGGCACTGTCGACGACGTACGGGATAAAATCGCCGAATTCGACGATTGGTTCCGACCGATTCGCAATTACTTCTATTGGGAGCAGCACTGCTACGACATTCCGATCTGCTATTCGTTGAGAGCCATCTTCGATGCGCTCGACGGCATGGACGCCATCAGCGATAAATTCAAGGCGCTGTTGGTTCACCTCGATCAACTCGATGTGATCATGCCGCAGCTCACGGCACTGATGCCGCCGATGATCACGACCATGACACGCATGCGAACGATGATCCTCACCATGCACAGCACCATGGCCGGCTTCATCAGCACGATGAACGAAGCGAATGACAACGTCTCTGCGATGGGTCAAGCATTTGACGATTCCCATAATGACGACTCCTTCTTTTTGCCGCCGGAGACCTTCGAAAACGAAGACTTCAAGAAGGCGATGGACAATTTCCTTTCGCCTGATGGAAAGGCCGCCCGATTCATTATTTCGCATCGCGGCGCGCCGGCCACCACGCAAGGAATTGCCCGAATCGATCAAATCAGATTGGCGGCCGAAGAGGCCCTCAAAGGGACGCCCCTGAATGGCTCAAAGATCTACCTGGCCGGCGCGGCGTCTACTGCCAAGGACTGGCATGACGGCTCCACATATGATCTGTGGATTGCGGGAGTGGCCGCACTGTGCCTCGTCTTCATCATCATGCTGATCATCACCCGTGGTTTGATTGCTTCCCTCGTCATTGTCGGCACGGTCGCATTGTCGCTCGGCGCATCGTTTGGCGTCTCAGTGCTGCTTTGGCAATACATCTTGGGCATCAACCTGCATTGGATGGTGCTGGCGATGTCGGTGATCATCCTTTTGGCTGTGGGGTCCGACTACAACCTGCTGCTCGTCTCCAGGATGAAGGAAGAAATCGGCGCAGGCATCAATACCGGCATCATCCGGGCGATGGGTGGCACGGGCAGGGTGGTCACGACAGCCGGCGTGGTGTTCGCCGCCACCATGGCGTCGATGGCGGTGAGCGATCTGACGATCATCGGCCAGATCGGCACGACCATCGCACTGGGCCTGTTGTTCGACACGTTGATCGTGCGCTCGTTCATGACGCCGTCCATCGCGGCGCTGCTCGGGCGCTGGTTCTGGTGGCCGCAGCGAGTGCGCCCCCGTCCCGCCAGTTTCCTGCTCGAGCCAGTCGGGCCCCGGTGGGCGGCACGGCGTTACATGCTCGGCGAGGAGCGGCGGGGCGACGAGGACCCGGTCACCTCCCCCATCGTGAAACCTCGCGTCTAATTGGCTTGAAACGCTGGTCTTTCCGGCCGAGGAGTAACGTCGGTAGGACGTGCGTCGATACACGTAGAGCAGTTGGCGAAAGTTTGGCTTCTCAAAGTTGGTGGTAGAAACCAGATATGAGCTAGCTGACGCGAGGTGCGATTGTATGGATACAGTGGTGGAACTACTTGGGGAGGACCCACAGATGATCAAACTGTCTATGACCGGAATGGCTACCGCAGTCGGCGCGCTCGCCTTGTCCGTGGCGGGGGCTGGGATTGCGTCCGCCAGCCCGGATTTGGGCCCGGCCATAAATACCACCTGCAAGTACCCGCAGCTGGTACGTGCACTGAACGCCCAGGACGCGCAAGCTGGAGCGGCGTTCAATCAGTCACCACAGCTGAAAGCCGGTTTACAGATGTTCCTCGCGTCGGGCCCAGCACAGCGCCAGCAGATGGCCGAACAGATCGCGAACGCTCCACAGTTTGCCCCCTACATGGGCTCAGTTGAGCAAGCGTTCCTCACCTGCAATAACTTCTGACAGGACTGAGCGAACGCTATTGCGTCAGCCCCCGGGCGTGGCCACCTCAGTCTGGTGACGGCGCCGCACGGTTCACGATGGGGGGCAGTTATCGGCGGCCAGTGCGCCGCCGATAACCTTACTGGTCAAGGGCTTTCAAATGTGTGAGTGGTCCGCAGTATTGACCAGCTGTAGTGGTCGTCGAATCACGCTGTAGGACAATTGTTCCGTCCTCGATCTCCAGCAGCCGACCGACGTCCGCCTTGTGGTCTACTCGAGGAAACGGCGATCACGAGCTCCCTACTCAATTGCGCCCGTCAAGCCGAACTCAGCGAGCGTTTGCGCGACACGGTCACGCAACGCCAACTTTGTGTTCTCGACACCAGGTTGGTAGGCGCCGACAGTGATGGCAATCTTGTCGCCGATTCGCCAAGACTGGAGAGTCATTTGGCCGCGTGATCGCTCAAGCCACTGCCGCGTTACGCCTTGCCCGATCACTCGAATGAGATGCAGTGTGTTGAGGGCAGCAGTGACATTGGCGTACTCGGCTTCGGTGCGGGTCAGGGCATAGACCAGCGGGCCGAGGTCGCCGAGATTAGAACAGAACACGGGGAGATCCGGGTCAACGACCATCGCGTCGGCCATGCGCTTCATTGCCCATTGCGGTGTGAACGGGGCCAGCGGAAGGAGTTGCAACGACTCGTCTGGCGTCTCGCGCAGCGTCTTGAGCGCCTGCTTGATGGCGACGCGGACGGCACGTAGATCCGTTGTTATGCCAGTTGGGTCGACGCTCAGGCGCGCATACGACACTGCAATCGCACGCGTATCGTCCTCAGTCCGTTCGCTGATCGGGAGTTGCAGGGTGACGGTCCCGTCGCCGGCACGTCTGCGCCCCATGCGCTCTCCAAGTTTCGCGGCCAACCCCGCTACCAAAGTGTCACTTGTTCCGCCGAGAGCCTTCGCACGGCCATCCCAATCATCCCGATCGATATGGGCAGTGATGACCGGGATGACGACGACATCATCACCGTCGCCTCCACGGACGGTGACGGGTCGGGACGCAGGTGTCCCACCGTTCTGCTGGCGTCCCCGCGCCAGTCTTGCCGTCGCGGCAAGTGCTCGCGCGGCCGCGGGCACGTCTTGCGCTGTTCGGCGGGCATCCTGTAGTACTGCGCCCAGTTGAGAGCGCGTACGGGGCGGCGGGTAGCAATGATCACGCCTGTTGTCCAGCACTGCGTCAGCTATCGTGAGCGCAAGCCCGAAGCCGTCGATGAGGTAATGGGAAATCACTAGGCTGACCGCGGTCGCGCCATCCGTAAGCGGCAGGACGTTTATACGCCAGCCGGGCCCGCATTCCGGATCAGTAGGCATTTGGGAGCATTCATCAGCCCAGTCGCTGAGTTCGGTGCGCGGGCGCGCGGAATGTGCGATATCGATGTCCAACGGTCCCGGAACTGCGACCCACCTATACCGGCCGAACGGTAGCGGCGAACGTTCGATGCGTCGTCCCGCCAATCCATAACCGAGATTGGCGTTGAACCGCCTCACGCCATCGAAGTCGATAACTTGGTCATAGATCCACACGACCTGGATCACTACATTTCGGCCGATGGCGCGGTGCTGCGCATACAAGGCGTGGTCCATAAGCGCGAGTCGATTGTCCGGCTGTGCACCATCCTTGGATGCGCGGCTCTCCGATGATGCACGCGAAGGACGTATCCGGATTGGCACTGTGATTAGCCTCCGCCGCGGGTGGGCCGGGGTGTTGCGGTCGAACCAATTCACCACGTGAGATTAGCCGATCGGCCAGATCGCGTGGCGGCGGTCGACATCGATGCTGCGAGCAGGCGGACGACTGTTGGTCTGGACGAACACAGAGCCGATCGGCAACGTGATGGCCAAAACCGTTGCCAGGCTACGCGCGTCGCTGATTTTAAGGCCTCATCGGTTGTGGTGTTCACTTCATCGCTGTTGGCGCGTCGGTGTCGGCGATAGTTCCTAACGCTCAGGGGCCGGCGAGCGCACGGTCGGCCAACGCCGCGAGCGCCGGTGCCAACACGCGGGGGTATTCCATTGTCACGTGATCCTCGTCGAAGTACACCAGAGTGTTGCCGATGATGACCGGGCAGGTATCGGCGGTGCAGAACAATTTGATGACGTCGGCATATTGTCCGCCGGCATTTGTTGTGGCGGCGGCTTCAGCTGCAACGCCGGATTCGTTTACCGCCAGCGACCTTGATATTGAGCAGTACGTCGCGTCATCGAGGTGCGCCGACAGGCAGATACGCGCCACCAAGCGCGGATCCGGGATCGGACCAAGCACCAAGACCTTCGAGCCGAAGCCGCGCAGCTCCTGCACTAAGCGGGTCAAACTCTCGAGCCACGCCGGGTCGTATGGCTTGAAACCCGGCAGATAGCCGTTGCCGGCGCCGTACGAGCGCCACATACTCACGACGACCAGTTGCGGGCGCTCGGCACGTAACCGGGCGATAACGTCGGCACGCCATTGCTCGCATTTGGTCATGACGCGACGGATCGCGTCGGCGATGGGCAGATCCTGCAGCGGGCAGCCCGCCTTGACCAGCATCTCCAATCGCCAGTGCCGTTGCTCGGCGATCTCCCGGAATCCCGGTGCCCACATCGCGGAATGCGAATCACCGACTAGAGCAACCCTTGAGTCCGAGGCGCTATCGCCCGCAACGCATTCCGGCTGTCCGCCTTGGAAAAACGTGCGCATGCAGCTGTTGAGGAACATGGGCTGAAGCTCGGCCGCGACGTCAGCCAATGGCGGATCCAGATTCGACGGTACGGCTTTCAACTCGGCGCCTGCGGCGACGGCGTCCTGCACCTGCGCGAATGCGTGCTGTATCGCCGCGTTGTACATGTCGACGTTGGAACCCGTATACGAAGGCGCCGCCGCGATGATCAGCGGTGCAGCCGGTGCGCCACGACCGACCGGGGTAGGCACCGTTACCAGAAGCGCGACTCCTACGCAGACCGCCATCGCGGTGGCGACACCACCAAGCGCAAGACTGCGGAGCGGCGACCGGCGTAGGAAATCGGCAAAGCGGAGCGGATTTTCAATGAGATGTAGCGTGAGCACCGCCAACCCGCCGGAGACGAGGACCGCGGCCAATCTGCCCGCCAACCCTAGCGGGTGGCCCAGAGCTGCTGGTACAAGCACCAATACCGGCCAGTGCCACAGGTACCACGAGTACGATATCCGGCCTACCGCCCGCATCGGCGGCAAGGCCAAGGCCCTACCGCATCCGTGAGAAGGTGTAGCGCAGCCGGCGCCGATCACGAATACCGTGCCGAGAGTGGGTAGCAGCCCGGCGACTCCGGGATAGATGGTGGTCGGCTGAAATAGGATGCAGGCCAGCAGGATCAGCCCCATCCCTGCCCATCCGGCGATCGCGGCAAGTTGTGCCGGAAGTCGGCGCCACTGGCCGGCCGTGAGCGCCACCAGGCCGCCGACCGCCAGCTGCCAGGCACGCGTGGGTAGCGAAAAAAACGCCACACTAGGGACCACGTAACTGATCGCCAGCGACAGCGCAAACGATATGGCCGCAACCAACGCAAGGACCACGACGTAAGGCCGAGGCTGGTAGTCGGCGTCGAGCGGGCTGCGCCGACGCACGCGCCGGATAAGCCACGCCGTACCAATGATCATGATGGGCCACACGAAATAGAACTGTTCCTCGACGCCCAGGGACCAATAGTGCTGGAACGGCGACTCCGGCAGGAAGGTGTCGAAGTAGTTACGCCACTGCATAGCGAACCGGTAGTTACCGACATACAGTGCGCTCCAGATACCGTCCATGAGGACTGAGGGGACCTGCAGCGGGGGCAAAAAGAGAGCCGAGCCGATTGCGGTGACAATGCCGACGAGCGCCGAGGCTGGCAGTAGTCGGCGCGCCCTGGCCCCGTAGAAGCGGCGCAGCCGCACGGTGCCAGAGGCGTTGACCTCGCGCCAGAGCATTCCTGTGATAAGGAAGCCGGAGATGACGAAGAACACGTCGACGCCGATGTACCCACCACCCACGCCAGGCACCTCGGCGTGGAACAGGACAACGGCCAATACGGCGGCAGCGCGCAGACCTTCGATGTCCGGGCGAAACCCCAATTGAGCGGAGCGCCCGCCCCGCAGGCCTTCAACGGTAGTAACGCTGCGGGTTTGGTGCAAAGCTGCTCCCTCGGAACGACAACACGCGCTTGAACATAGGTATTGTTACATCCCGGCAATTCAAATGTGCCGTTGTGTGCGTTTACAGCAAAATTCTGGACGTAGCGTCTTCGATAAGGAGGACGACACGACGTCTTCGCGCAAGGCCCGCAAAGCGCATTGATTTCTACGCCGCGCAGGATTCTCACATAGCCTACATTTTTCACGAAAATCACTGTGACGTTGCTGTGGCGTTAACTTCCAGATGGTGAAACTGGTTGCCCTGCAAGGGCTCATGCCGCTTCGGTCGTTAGACCGATCGCGCAGCTGTCCGCCGGCAATCACCAACTAAAAGATGATTCTTCCGCGACGGCGTGGGTATACTTAAGTTGTCAAATATGTAATTCGGCCGGGGATAGTCTGCGACACCAATTCAGTGCCACGATGATCGTCGTCCGAAACTGTGGGATCTCAGGGCAGCAGCGCGAGTTTTTGCGGATGAATCCACCGCGCAGCTGATCGGGGGAGGCAAGCTGTCGCTTTCATGTCACGAAAGCGTACAACTGAGTGAAAGGCTAGGATTCCCAGTGAAGTTTGTGCTGGCATGCTATGGAACTCGCGGCGACGTCGAGCCCTGCGCCGCAATCGGCCGTGAGTTGCTGTTCAGGGGTCACGAGGTGCACTTGGCCGTCCCTCCCGACCTAGTCGAATTCGTGGAGACAGTTGGGCTACCGGCAGTCGCCTACGGACCGGATGCGCGGAAGTGGCAGGACCTGCATCGCGATTTCATGACGCACTTATTCCGCAACGTCTGGGCGATTAAGCACCTGATCAGGCTAGGTCGCGAAGATTGGGCGTTGTATGCGCAATCCTGGAAGGAGATCGGCACGACGCTGGTCTCGCTTGCAGAAGGGGCCGACGCGCTGCTCACCCTTGTGATAGGGCAGGAGCCCGCTGCCAATGTCTCCGAGTACTACGGCATTCCATTGGCCAAATTGCATACCCGTCCGTTGTACCCGAATAGCCAGCTCACACTGCCCGTGCTGAAGCCGCTGATCCGGTTCGCAATGACGATGAGAGATTGGCTGAGTTGGCCCGTCACGAAGCGGCTCGAGGACGCGCAGCGCCGCGAATTGGATCTGCCGAAAGCTCGTTGGCCTTGGTCAGGGCGGATCGCCGAACGCCGGGCGCTGGAAATTCAAGCCTACGATGAGGCATGTTTTCCTGGGCTGGCTGCCGAATGGGCGGAATGGAATGAGCAGCGGCCCATTGTCGGCGCGCTGACTATGGAATTGCCGACGGACGCCGATGAGGAAGTCGCGTCGTGGATTGCGGCGGGAAAACCGCCGATCTTCTTCGGCTTCGGCAGTACCCTCGTCAAATCCCCCGCCGACATGCTCGCGATGGTGAGCGAGGTGTGTGCGCAGTTGGGCGCGCGGGCGCTGATTTGCTCCGCCGAAAGCGACTTCAGCGATCTGCCCCGTTTCGAGCACGTCAAGGTGGTGGGTACGGTGAATTACGCGGCAATCTTTCCTGCCTGCCGCGCGGTGGTGCACCACGGTGGCGCGGGCACTACGGCCGCAGCACTCCGTGCGGGGGTCCCGCAGCTGATCATCTCGACGTGGCTCGACCAAGCGCTCTGGGGTGAGCGTGTGAAGCGACTGAAAGTGGGCGCTGCCCAACGCTTTTCCACGTCTCACCAATCGCTGACGGCGGACTTGCGCACCATCCTCGCGCCGGAATATGTCACGCGGGCTCGTGCGATCGCCACGCAGATGAGCAAGCCCACTGAAAGCATTGCCGCCGCGGCAGATCGGTTGGAGGCCTTCGGCCGTTCCGCGCGAATTGGCTAAAGCCATGAGAATCCTCGGGCCGCGGGCTTAACTTGCAGAGTTCGCGGCACGCCTACCGAAGGCACGAGCTAGGGACGGGTTGCGTTGTGCGCGTTCGGGATACGCTACAGCTGCCCGGTGTCGATGGCTTTTTTGACTTCCTGCGCGTGGGCCACTTGCTGCGCCGTATAACCAATGAGTAGCGCCACTCCGCCCACCAGGACGCTCACACCGGCCAGCCACCGCAAGCCGTAGGTGAATCCGCTATCCAGCGCATGCAATTGGGCTGTTGTCATGGACGACAGCGGCCCGAGCGTGCCGCCCAGGGACAGCGTATGCAGCGTGATGACGGCCTGGATTCCAGCCATCACTACCGGGCCTCCGAGGCTATACAACATGAGTGTGATCGCCGATGTCGGACCGATCTGGTCAGGTCCCACGCCCGCGATGGCCGACAACCCCAGCGGGACCGTGACCACGCCGATACCGATACCGGCCACGACAAGTGGGCTCACCAGGTTGGGGAAGTACGGGACACCGCTATTGAGTGTCGAGCTGTACAGGATGGCACCCAGCGTCAAGGCCCCGCCGGAAATCACCAGTAACCGCGGCGGGAACCGCGTCACCAACTGCGACGCCACGCTCACGCCCAAGCCCACCGCGAGGGCGAATGGGATGAAGGCCACGCCCGCACGTAGGGCGCTGTATCCCATGATGTTCTGCACGTAAAGGGCGACGAGCACGGTCAGGGTGAACAACACGCCACCGGCCAGAAATATGGTGGCGAATGTGGCCAGTCGGTTGCGTTCGAAGAAGAGGGCGAACGGCACGATCGGGTTTTCGGCCGTGCGCTCCACTATGAGGAACGCCACGAGAGAGCCCAGCGCCACCGCTACGGCACCAATCGTTATCGGCGAGAGCCAGCCCCTTTCCGGCACTATCGAGAAAGCGACGACCGCGGCTGCACAAGTCAATGTGGCCAGACCAGCCCCAGTGGCGTCGAGCTTCATCCGCTCTTGCTGGGTTTCGCGCAGCGCGGTGCGGGCGAGGTAAACCACAACGACCCCGATCGGCACGTTTATCAGGAAAACCAGCCGCCACGCGACTTCGGAGAGGGCTCCACCCACCACCAGGCTCAGCACCGAGCTGATACTGATCATCCCGCCTAAGACCGCCAGCGCAGCATTGCGCGCAGGCCCCTTCGGAAACGTGGTCGCCACGAGCGCCACACTGGTCGGTGCGATGATCGCGGCAGCCGATCCCTGCAGCAGGCGGGCGACGACCAGCGTGCCGCCATCCTGGGCGAGCCCGCACGCCGCCGAGGCGAGGGTGAACAGCGCGACCCCGATGATGAAGATGCGCTTGCGTCCAAAGGTGTCCCCCAGTCGACCGCCCACCAGTATCAGGCCGCCGAAAGTCAGCACATAAGCGGTAATAACCCAGCTCCGCCCCGCGTCAGACAGGTCTAGATCTTTCTGAATCGTGGGCAGCGCCACCGCCGCAATTGTCCCGTCCATCGTGGACATCAGCTGCGTGCCGGCGATCGGGACAATTGCAGCGATGAACCGGCGCGACGGCAGCCGGCGCGGCATGTACCTGCGCCTACGGCTTACCGTGGTCGGTTTGACGGGCATGGGTTGCTCATTTCCGCGCGTAGTGTCGTCCTGAGATCGCGCCAGCCCTGCTTTATTGTCGTAAGCCGCCACAACCGGCTACGCTACAGCAGCCCCTAATAGTAGTTGCCGCAAACCGGGCAATGGGCATTCTTGGTTATCCGAAAGCCGAGACATAAACGCCCCATTGACCATTCGCGGTAAAGCGTTCGAATGCAGGCTGAGCGGGCTAATTCGTTTGTCTCGGTAGCGATGCTTAAGCAGCCGCATTGAGTATCTGCCCAGGTGACTTCTGCGTAGCGCAGGCCCTCCGTCGGCGCCTTTCGCTGATCCCCATGAGAAGGATCGAGCTATGCCAGGCGCAGTTCCTTGCGGCTGAGGAGGACATCAGCGACCCTGCGCCGATAGAGCTCGTCATATGTCACTTCGGTGATCGCCGGTACCTTGCGCTCGAATATCCAGTGGTAGTCGTTGTGCAAGTCGTATACGTAGAAGCCCTGCTCTTGGAAGGGCGCCAACGTCGCGTCAATCGGCGCCCTCACTTCGAGGGCCACCACCAGTCCGGGATGGGTGAAGTCGTTGGCGAGTTGTGGCGCGATCGCCGCTTCAGCGCCCTCGATGTCCACTTTGATGAACGAGATCCGCGGAGCGTCGACGCCCACAATAGAGGTAAGAGTGTCAGCCGTAACCGTCACCGGAGTCCACGTTCCTAGGATCCCGCGGGTGCGCTTCCCTTGCGGGGGCGGCGTAAGCCGGGACATCCCGTCAAAGTGGGGATGCAGGTAAAAGGTGACCTCGCCCTTCTGCGGGGCACAGGCCGCCTCGACGACGTCGACAATGCCGGCCGCCTTGTTCAGCTCGAGGTTGGCGCGTAACCGGCGCGCGGTGTCGGGTGCAGCCTCGATAGCGATGACTTTGCCCGACGGCGCAACGCGTTTGGCGAATAGAAGTGAGAAATAGCCAATGTTGGCACCGACGTCAAGGCAGTAGTCGCCTTCCTGCACATGCCGCAGAATGAATTCCGACAACACGGGTTCGAAGGCGCCGCGAAAGCGCAACCAGGACGTGATGATTGAACCGTTTCGGCCGGCTACAAATCTGGTCCCGTACTCGGATTCCACCGGCCTCTCGTCGTTATCCACACCGAGCGCCTTGAGGAGCCCCCCACTTGGGGTCACGAAAGCTACCTTGGCTAATAGGGGAATACGGTCATTCGCAACGCATGCGCGCATCGCCCCAATCAGCGCTTGACGCGCCTGTTTCTTCGCGGATTCGAGACCGGGCATAACTGCTTTCAGGAGGGTTATCAGAGGCAGCCCGAGGTGAGCGAAGCAAACGTTATCAGGCCCAGCAAGCGTTTCATCGGTGATTCGGCATTGCACTCAGCCATCGGGAGGCTAGCCGATCTCTTCGTCCACATGCCGCGCAACGCCGGCAATCGCCTGCTATGACGGCACAATCGGGCTACGTGCGGGAGCGTTATTCGGTAGTCAGCTCGGGCTGTTCGGCGATCCATTCGAGCAGTGCACGCACACCGTCCTCGAGTTCCCACTTCGGGGCCCATTGGAGCGATTCCTTCGCCGGCTCGATAGTGCAACTCGCCGCGCGTACGTCACCGTCGCGAAATTTCGCTACGACGGTCGGTTGGACGGTGTCGCAGACGGCGGCGATCTTGATGGCCAATTCATGGATGGTGGTCGCAGTGCCTGAACCGATGTCGAGGCAGCGTTGGTCAGTCGCGGGGCGTTGCACAGTAGCGAAGAGCGCGTCAACCACATCGTCGATAAAGACGAAGTCGCGGACTATGCGACCGTCTTCATAGACCTCCAGCGAGCGTTTCTCGCGAGCCAATCGCGCGAAGAGAGTGACTATCCCCGTATACGAATTCGTCAGTGACTGGCCGGGCCCGTAGACGTTCTGCAAACGCAAGACACTCAGCTTGGTGTCGTGCGCGGCCGCCCAGGCCGCCAGCAGATGCTCCTGCGCGAGCTTGGTGGCTGCGTAAACGTTGGTGGGCCGAGGCTCGGTGCGGCCCGCGCAGCTCGGAAGGGGCACGGCTGGCTCGCCTGTCGGCCCCACGGGATCCCATGCGCCTGCCAGGAGCTGAGCATGGCTGCGAGGTCGCGGATAGAAGATCTGTGTGCCGCTTTGCCACGCGCCCTCGCCATAAACGGCCCGTGACGACGCGAGGACGAGTTGCTCGGGCACGAGTTTCGATCGGCTGAGCGCGTCAAGAAGTTGAGTGGTGCCAACCACGTTGACCGAGCCATGGCGCGTCGCTTCGGAAAGCGACTGGGCCGTTCCCGTCTCGGCCGCCAAATGGACGATCTGGGACGGACGAAACAGCCGAAGCACAGCATCCCAGTCAGGGGCATGGGTGACGTCGCCGGTGAGAAAGCGCACGGATGGCGGCAGGTCGATCGCTTGATGTCTGCCGTGCACCTGGGGATGCAGGACGTCCATGACAGCGACGTCATAACCCGCCTTGACGAGACGATGGGCGAGGGCGGACCCAATGAATCCTGCGCCTCCAGTGATAAGCACGGACGTTGACAAGAGTCGAGGCCTCTGGTTCGTTTGCGCGGGAAAATCGGGTGCCCAGCACGCTTTGCCAAGCTGCGGCGCAGTCGATCATATCCAGACCGAGTTGGGCGCCGGCGGGGTCTGCGCGCGCACGGTGCGCTCGGAGTAATGCCGGGAATACCATCGGCCGCTGTTTTGGCGATCTTGTATTTATCGATCGCCTGCCCAGAAATACTCAATTTCAGGCTGCCAACGAGGTTTAGAAATTACACTTCCGGAAGTTTAGACCGGTACACGGGATGCCGCTTCGATCACGCAGAACGCGCACCGGGAGTGGAAGGCAGCATGGCGTGATGAAATTTGTGCTGGCGGGCTATGGGACGCGTGGCGATGTGGAGCCCCTCGCCGCAGTCGGGCGTGAGCTGCAGCGTCGTGGGCATGACGTCAGCATGGCCGTGCCACCAGATTTGATCGCCTTCGGCGAGGCGGCCGGACTTCCGGCAGTCGCCTACGGCCTGGATACGCACGTCATGCTGGAAGCGCACCGCAATTTCTGGCGGGACCTGTTCGGAAATTTCTGGCGGACCCGGGATCTGATCAGAGTATGGCGCGAAGCCTGGGAGCCGGGCAATCGGTGCTGGGGCAAAATGAGCGACACGCTGACGTCGCTGGCAGAAGGGGCCGACGTACTGTTCACCGGCCTGGCATATCAGGCGGTTGCGGCCAATGTCGCGGAATATCACGACATTCCGTTGGCCACACTGGATCACGCGCCGATGCGCGCCAATGGCCGACTGCTGACCTTCCTGCCTCCGCGGCTGGGCCGTATCACGATGACCGCGGTGGAATGGTCGGTCTGTCGTCTCTGGAGGCAGGTCGAGGACGCACAACGCAGCGCACTCGGTTTGCCGAAGGTCACGCGCCCTGCACCACGGCGAATTACCGACCACGGATCGTTGGAAATTCAGGCCTATGACGAGGTGTGCTTTCCCGGATTGTCGGCCGAATGGGCGACTTTCAAGGACCAACGGCCTTTTGTCGGCGCGCTGACGATGGAGTTGCCGACAGACGTCGACGAGGAAGTCGCCTCGTGGATCGCCGCGGGAACACCCCCGATTTACTTCGGATTCGGCAGTATGCCGGTGGAATCTCCTGCTGACACGCTTGCCATGATCAGCGATGCTTGTGCCCAGTTAGGCGAGCGCGGTTTGGTTTGCTGTGGTTGGACGGATTTCAAAGACGTCCCTCATTTGGACCACATCATGATGGTGGGTGCGGTAAACCACGCAGCCATTTTTCCGCTCTGCCGCGCGGTCGTGCACCACGGTGGCGCGGGCACCACGGCCGCGGGCCTGCGGGCGGGGGTTCCCACGTTGATCCTTTCGATGTTGGGTGATCAGCCGTTCTGGGGGGCTGCGGTCAAACGCCTGCAGGTGGGCACTGCCCGTCGATTTTCAGCCACCACTGCCGAGACGCTGGCCGCAGATCTGCGCGCCATCCTCGCGCCGCAATGCGTTGACCGGGCCCGCGAGCTCGCCACGCGGATGACCAAAGCACCTGAAAGTGCCGTCACCGCAGCCAATCTCCTGGAGGATTACGCCCGCTTACGGTGTGTCGGGTAGCCACATATGTCAGGCGGCGAAATGCGCCTGGTTCACATGCGCGGCCACCCGTAAGGCGTTGGCCGCGATAGTCAAACTGGGGTTCATGCCGGTGCTCGTCGGAAAGAACGAAGCGTCCACCACATAGAGGTTTTCCACTTCGTGCGCGCGGTTCTGGGGGTCCAGCACACTGGTTGCTGGGTCTGTACCGAAGCGGCACGTGCCGCAGACATGGGCCAGCACAGCGTTGCTCTTCGCACCGCGCAGCGTAACCGTCCGAAACGGCTCGAACAGTTCTTTCAACAACCGCAAGAATTCTTGGCGCCGCGCTACCTCGCTGGCATGAAAACGATACTCAAGCCGCAGTCGCTGGCGGCCGTCGGAGCTCGACGCGCTGGCTGGCAGCACGCGGTTGTCCAGGTACGGCAAGTCTTCCAACATCGCCGCCAACAGCAGTCCGCCGCTGAGGAATCGCTCGTATATCGGGCGCACCGCCGGGCTGATCAGACCCAGCGCCTTGTGTTGCCAGCCGGGGTGGTTTGTGAACGACTCGAACTGCGGCATCACGCCTCCGGATTGCACGGTGCCGTACTTCTGCCCTTCCCAGAAATAGAAGTCGTTCAACCCGATTTCCTTGTTTTCAGCCGTGATCCTCGAGTCGCGTTGCGGCCAGACCTGGATGAAGTCGACGAGATGGCGCATCAGGTTGCGTCCCACCAAGTCTGAGCCGTTGGCCAAGCCATTCGGCCAATCGCCGGATCGGGAGTTCAGCAGCAGCACCGGGCTGATCAGGGCGCCGGCGGCCAGCGCCACCACCTTGGCCTTCAGCGTCAACGTGCCAGAGCGATGCTCGCAGATCACCTGTCGCACGTGTGTGCGGTCCGCGTCCAGTCGCACCACCTGACATTCGGTCAGCAGCCGCGCGCCGTGGTCGGTCAATGCCGGCAGCAGGCAATTGCGGGCGGCGTCGTTCTTGCACGAGCGGTCGCAGAGATAGGCCTGGCAGGTGGGACAGCCGTCGGTGTAGTCACAGGCCATCGGGAGGCGGTAGGGATGAAAACCTTGGCCCGTCAGATAGTCGACCAGCGCTTGGTTGTCGGCCGAGAACGGCGGCGCGGCGGGCAGTCCGACGCCAGTCACTTCTGGGCGCAAGGGATCACGCTGGCCGCGAACGCCCAGCAGGTTCTCGGCCGCGGTGTACCAGGGGTCCATCTGGTCATAGGTGATCGGCCAGGCCTCTGGCACGGTGGAATCACCGGGTTCCGAAAAGTCTTGCCGCGGAGTGAAATCCCGAGCGAAGAACCGCTCGCAAACCATCCCGTACAGCGCCGTCGACCCCCCGGTACCACTGCCGATCGCCGGCAGATACCGGCGCGGTGAGCGCCCGGTGACGTCTTCGATCTCGTCGGTGGAGCGTCCGGCCCGGGCAAGAGCGTCGTAGTAGGCCTCGAGAGAACGGCTCGACAGCGGCTCGGCCACTTCCGGCGTAGAAGCGCGGATTGTGCCCGGCGCGCCGGGCAGCGTCGACCGACCCTTCTCGACGAACAGCACTTTGCGACCTGACTTTGCCAGCGAGTAGCCCAAAGTCCCGCCGCCCATGCCGGTGCCGACGACGATCACATCCCAGGTAACCCGCTCTGCCTCACGGGGATTCAGCTGGCCGTCAACCAAGATCGATTTCCTCCGCACTGATTGGGCCACAGCTTCCTCGGCTTGAGCGGCTCAGACCATACCATCCGCCCCGCGTCCGGATTCGCAATTTCAGGACGTTGCTGTGTCATTCGGGACAATCGCTTGAAGATGTGGTCACGCGGCATAATCGATACACCGATAGTGACAAGCCAGCTGAACACCTCGTTGAGTCGGCGGCCTTATTCAGCCGAGGCCGCATTCTGTGAAAAGACCATCAAATGCTGACTTTTCCAGCTCTCCGACCGCACGCATACATAACCTCGTTCGCGAAAGAGTGATCGAAGTTCCTCTTCGCTGTAGCTGTTCATCCATCCCGCGATGATTCGCTTCACCCGGTCGAGCATCGCGCGGAACAAATTCGGGTTGGTCTCTGCGTAAGAATAGGACAATAGGCAGACGGGAACAGATCCTGCTAACCAATCGAGCACGGCGGGAACATCGCGCAGATACTCGAGCACACCGATAAACACGGCAACGTCATAGACGTCAACGCCGAGATCCGGCAGAGGTCTCTCGTTGAGATCACAAACAATCGTTCCCGGCCCTCGCTCGACAAGGTCGGACGCCACGTAAGTACAGGATGGGTCGAGGTAACGCTCGAGGACTCGGTTGCCTGCGCCGAACTCAATGACACGACTGTGCATCGGTATGAGTTCAGCAGCTTTCTTGGTCCGTGGCTCCCACCCCGGGTGAAGGCTTCGAGGGTCGGCCCAGTGCTTGCGGTCGGTCCTCTTGAGAAGCGCCGGGAGACTGGGCGCGCGTTTCACCCTCACTATGGGCATGGCAGTAGTTTCGCATAACGCGTTTTGCACCACACCGAAGTGGGGGCGACCCCTGAAGATTGCTCAGTGCTGCTGCGTTCGCGCTTATCATTCGACCGTCGGCGCGAGCAAGCACCGTGTACCGTCTCAAGCGGCGAAGGTGATGCTCACGGCCACGCTGTTGCTGGATATTGGATGGGACGGATGCAGAGTCGCACGCTCCAAGAAGTGCTTGCCCAAGAGGGAATCGCCGATCTTACCGGCCTATGGTCAGCCGAACAGATCTATGAATGGAATCGGCGAATGGACCCGCTGTTTGCAGCGGCCAGTGATCAGCCGCGCTCGTATGTGAATGCAGACCAACTCGTTGAAATGGGTGTTTTCCAGGAAGCCTTAAGCGAGCCCGTGCGCCGCCTGATCGCCAGCATTCAACCGTCCGCATTGTTGTACCATTGCCATTGCTACGAAATTGCTGCAGCGCAAAAGAAGCCGCATATCCAACAAAATAGACTTCAGGGCTGGCACAAAGACTGGGAAACAATAAAATACTTCACGAAGGATTTCCCCACATTCGTCAGCATATTCGTCCTGATGACCCCGGTCGGCGATGTCGACGGTGCGTTCGAGTTCGCGCCGAGGTCGGATGCGGGTCTGCGCGCCGGGGGCGAGGTCGTGCGCTTGATTGGGCCTGCTGGCACCACCGCGATCTGGAATCGTTCGTATTACCACCGGGCTTCGCCAAACCAGGGGCCGCGCCGCCGGCGAATCTTGAAATTCTCTTTCCAGCCGGCTGGATTGCCGAACAACCGGATTCGATTGGACGAATTCAAGTCTGCGTATTCGAAACTGGACGATCCACGTCTTCGGGCTTTCGTGGATGCGCGACGCGTCGGAACGACTGAACCCCTCGCGGAAGCGGGCGAGCCAGTCGAGGCCAGGCTTTTCCTCTCAGGGGATACCAATCAGCTAACAGGGCTGTCGACCGCCTTCGAACGCCTCTATGCCTCTGGTTGTAAGCTGCTCAGCTCCGTGCTGGCGTCGTAACCTCGTGGTTCAACACGAAGAGCCCGGTTTGCCAGCACCAGGTCGGGTAGAACGCCGGTTACGTGCATTGGTCGTGGGCTCGGGGTACCGAGCCAAGAATGCATTCTTGCCCGCGCTGCATTGCCTCGACCCGGCTGTCGAGGTGGTTGGTATCCATTCGCGGAATGTCGATCATGCCCGTGAGGCCGGCCGTCAGTTTGGTGCGCCGGCTATCGAGGACCTGCGCTCCTTGCGGCCTGGCGACGTCGACATGGTTTTGGTGTCAGTGACGCCGACGAGCAATTTGGCGGTCCTTCGCGCGACGGCGCATATTGCCCCGGGCGCTGCTCTGGTAATCGACACCCCGGCCGTGTCCGGGCTAGCTGACCTTCGCCATCTTGGTTTGTATCGCCGGTGGCGGACCGTACGGGTGGCCGAGGATTTCATGAACATGCCGCAGTTCCGTCTGGTCGAAAAGGTAATCGACTCAAACGCTCTCGGTGATGTTGTACATCTTCGCCTGACGAACATGGGTTGGGCGTACCACGCACTCGCGTTGTCACGGTCGTGGCTCCGCTTCCCCCTCGTACGTTCCGCACGCAGTCACAGGCGGGGCAGGGGCGAAGTAGACATCACTTATCGCTTCCCGAATGGAGTGACAGCGGAAGTGATAGAGCCGTATACACGGGGAGAAGGCTTCTTCGAGGTTGTCGGCAGGCGGGCTTCCCTTGCCGGTCACATGATGGGCTTCGGCCTCGGTAACAGCGCCGGATCCCTTGATCAGACAGCGGTAGGCGCGCGCGGCCGTTTGGAACGACTGGAGGACGAGAACGGACTATCGGGTTTTCAGATAGTCGGCCTGGACGGTGGTGACATCACGACAGGCATCCCCTTTCTCCCTCGGCTGCGCGCGATGAATCTCGAAGACGACAGCGAGTTCAACCTGATCCGCATTGACGGTCTGTGCCAGGTGATCTCGTCGCTTTGGTCTCCAGATCCGGTGAATTCGAAGTACCGCTTGCAAGAAGCGATGACAGACGTGGTGGTCAGCTTCTTGGCGCGGGTGTTTCCGTGGTGGCCGGTACCGCGGATCGCGGGCCACAACCTCGTGGATTTGCTTGAGTCTGCGGCCAACCCGTTAGACGCATCAGCTCGACGCAGCGACAGCCTCAACGCGCGGTTGGCTTGACCAGATGACCGTGCGACTATCCGACGTCAAGTCCTAAATGACGTTGCACGGACGCGTATTCGGCTTGGAGCCGTTGACGCAGGTCCGCCACGGCGGCACGCGTCGTTTCCCTGATATTCGCTGCCTCCAGAAGCGCGCTCTCTATGCGGTCGACTACGTCGGCGGCGCTCAGTTCATCGGTACGGATGAGATATTGCGCGTTGGCAACGGAGAGCGCGAAGTCTCTGCACTTCGGTTGGTACTCCAGTGAAATCACCGGAGTGTCCGACAGGGCCGCCAAAATCCCTGCGTGGAGCCGGCTGACGACGGCTACCGAACATCGAGCAAACTCCCGTGCCGCGGCGCCCGCGTTGTCGGGGAGCACGATGTCTGCCGTGACATCCCTCAGCGCCGTCTCAGTCCATCGTCTGTCTTTCGGGTTCATGAGTATCCCGACGAACCGATAGCCCTGTGATGACAGCTGTTTCAGAGCAATCGAGAGCTGTTCGCCTACCGCTGCCCGATCATGCCCCCAGATTTCGCCGTCGCCGAAACCGACGTTGACTCCTATCAGGCCATCTTCTGGCAGTTGGTCGGGCCTCGGAAGGAGCAGTGCGGGATCGCCGGTCACCTCGACATCCAGCCCAATATCCGAAAGGAGCTCAGCGCTCCGGGGGCCCCGCACAGAAACTGCCTGAAACTCGGAAAGTATTGGGGCCCACCGCTTCAGCTCGTCCTGGCCACTGCCGCCGAAGCGGGTGCGGACCGGTTCCTCGACGCCAACCCCAATTGCGTAGCTTCCTTGGTTGGCGAGCGTGAAACCGCGATTTACCCATCGTCTCCACACTCGTCGTCCCACGATGGTGCCGCCACCAACCACTTGTGCCACGTGCTTGTCACGTCGCAATGACCGATTCAAACCTCTTGCGGCCGCAAAGACCGCCTCGGGTAAGAAAAGCGGCAGATCGACGAAGGACGCACCGGACAGCTGCGATCGGACAGCGTCATAAATTGCGTCGTCGCCGAGGTTGCCCCGTCGGTGCCAGCCAAGGTAAGCGACCAACGGTTCCGCTCTGCCTGTCACAGAGCGGCTCCGCCCAACGCGAGGAACGGGGATGCAGCGTTACGTGATGGGAGGGCCCGGTTCCGACACCATGAAGGCGCGGCTCCGACACCATGAATCGGTGTATGCATCAGCACGAAATCCGCCACATCAGCTACTCGACGGGCTTGACCGCCACATGTTTCCCCTCACAACGCTCCGAGCGCCCGAGTCGATCTCGGCCACATTATGCCCTGCGGGGGCAGCCGCGGTGCGTGACGCCACGAGCGAGAATGAGCCGAAAGGAAGCTTCACATCTGAAACGGGCAGACGATCCTAGCGTGGTCGCTGCCGAGCCGCGTAAGCGTGCACCCTGGACCGGTTCCAGGGACTCGTGACCGAGGGGGACTCGACCGAGGTATGTTCTGGCTTAGGTTGTAATCTCGATCACCGTACGTATGGCTGCTTTTCGCATTGTGTTGGCGACAGCGGAAAAGAAGGCCCAGTCATTCTCCGCGACGAATCCCTGCTGCTGGTGCGCCGTCCGGCGAGAACGGGAAAACTACCGGTTCCATTTCGAAGAACGCGCACAGAGTTGAAAGGCGAAGGACCCGAAGTGAAATTTGTGCTCGCAAGCTATGGGACACGTGGCGATGTCGAGCCCTGCGCCGCCATCGGCGGTGAGTTGCTGCGAAGAGGGCACGACGTACAAATGGCGGTAGCACCTGACCTAGTCGATTTCGCTGAGGCGGCGGGGCCGACTGCGGTTGCATACGGACCCGACTCCAAGGCCATGCTGGACGCGTATCGCGATTTTTGGTCGTGTTTCTTCGGCAACTTCTGGCGGGTTCGGGAAATGCGTAGGTTATGGAACGAACTGTGGGAACCCGTCACCCAGTGTTGGGCAGAGATGACCACCACGCTGACGTCAATGGCAGAGGGTGCCGACCTATTGTTCACCGGCCTTTCTTTCGAGCGACCCGCCGCCAATGTCGCGGAGTTCTACGACATTCCCTTGGCGACACTGCATTACGTCCCGGTGCGTGCCAATAGTCAGCTGATGCCGTTCCTGCCGGCTCCATTGGGCCGTTCTGCAATGACAGTGATCGAGTGGCTGGATTGGAGCGTGGAACGGAAGGTCGAAAACGCTCAGCGCCGCGAACTCGGTTTACCGAAGGCAACGCGACCTGCGCCACGGCGTATATCGCAACGCGGGACGTTGGAAATTCAGGCCTATGACGAGGTCTGCTTTCCAGGGCTGGCAGCAGAATGGGCGAAGTGGGGTGACCTTCGGCCCTTTGTCGGCGCGCTGACTATGGAGTTGGCGACGGAAGCAGATGAGGAGGTCGCGGCGTGGATCTCAGCGGGAACTCCGCCCATTTTCTTTGGATTCGGCAGTATGCCGGTCGGCTCTCCTGCGGACGCTCTTGCCATGATCAGCGATGCCTGTGCGCAGTTGGGCGAGCGCGCGTTGATTTGTTCCGCCTGGACTGATTTCGGCGAAGCCCCGCATTACGATCACGTCAAAGTTGTACCCGCAGTGAATTTTGCAACAACGTTTCCGCTGTGCCGAGCCGTCGTCCACCATGGTGGCGCGGGGACCACGGCGATAGGCCTGCGCGCGGGTGTTCCCACGCTGATCCTTTCCATGGATGTCACTCAGACGATCTGGGGGACTCGGGTCAAACGACTGAAAGTGGGTGCGACCCGGCGCTTTGCAGGAACCACCCGCGAAACGTTGGTAGCCGACTTGCGTACGGTTCTGACCTCGGAGTACGTCGCCCGCGCGCGCGAACTCGCATCCCGCATGACCAGCCCCGACGTCAGCGTTATGTCCGCAGCCGATCGCATGGAGGAGTTTGCTCGCTCACGGTGCGCGCATCGGTGAAGCCGGGCGGCGAAGTGAGTGGTGCTGACAAGTCGGCTGCCCGCCCTCTCGGCAGAGCCGGATCGGCGAGCGAACGCAACGCAACGTGCATTAAATTTGCTGGCCACCTAAGGTCCGCGCCCGAGGGCTGCGATAAGTAGGAGCGGAGCACCGGCGCTGACTCACAGAATGCGCCGGCAAGGGTCGCCGATATATAGCCAGCAAATGCCCATTAGGGCGATAGACCCCTTCGGTCCACGGTGGAGAACTTCACGATTAGGCACCATCCGAGATGGGAAATTATCCTCTCGATGGGTACCTCGGGGGGCGGTCGACCGCCGCCGCTCGGTCGCCGCCGGGCTTGGATCGGGTTCGCTCAGGGCAACGCTGAGCACCGAAATTAACGCTGGCGAACGTGCTGGAGGGGTAAGTAAAACGCCTGATTTAAACTGTCACCGCAGGTCACAGGCCCACTACCGGCCAGTATCCGGATTGTGCGTGGTCCCGGGGTTGCTGCTACCCTGTCTTAATAGTCACAGCGGCAACTTTGCCGAATCCCCGGACAAATCCGATTGCCTCGGCTAACGTTTGGGGTCCGAATGCTACGGTGATTAGGGGGTTCGAGACGGGTGAGCGTCAATCCGTTCGACGACGAGAATGGCACCTTCGTAGTCCTGGTTAACGACGAGGAGCAACATAGCCTCTGGCCAAACTTCGCGGATGTTCCGCCAGGGTGGCGCGTCGTTTACGGAGAAGCAGATCGCGCCGCCTGCCTGGATTACATCGAAAAGAACTGGCCCGATATTCGGCCGAAGAGCTTGCGTGAGAGGTTAGCGGCCGAAGGGGCTTCAGCCGAATAACACTCAGGCATTGCAATCTTCAGAATTGGGGGACTCTGGTATGGATCTCGATAACCGGTCACTTCCGCTGACGCGGGGGCAACTGGATATCTGGCTTGCCGAGGAAACGGGACAGTTCGGCGCGCGCTGGCAGCTGGGTGTTTCCGTTCGAATCGCAGGTCAAATCGATCCCGACCTGTTTAGATCGGCGGTCTGCGAAGCGGTGCGTGAGGCCGAACCCCTGCGCGCCGCTTTTTTTGAATCAGACGGCCAGGTTTTCCAAAAGGTCGTCGACTACCCCGACGTCGAGCTGGCCCGCTATGACCTCACCAGTTCGCCGGATCCAACGCGAGAAGTTCATCGCCTGACATCCGCCATCCAACATACGGCGATGCCACTTAGCGGCCCGCTATTCAAATTTGCGTTATTGCAAACTCAGCCGGACGAGTATTACTTCTACGTCTGCTGCCACCACATAGTGATCGATGGCATCGGGCTTGCGTTTGTTCTGCACCGTGTCGCCACTGCCTATAATGCGATGGCTGCTGACGCTGCGATTCCCCCCGGCTTCTTCGGATCGCTGAATGACCTGGTCGATTGCGAGAAAGCATACGAAGAATCGACCGAATACCTCGAAGATGAGGCGTACTGGGTCAAGAATCTGCCAGGAGAAGACGAACTCGGCTATCGCTTGCCGCGCGATAAAGGCGCGCGGGGCACGGGCGAGTCAAGTGCGCCCATTCAATTGGATCCGTCGGCCCTCGCCGGAATCACCGATTTGGCCAACAGGTTGCAGATGCGTCGGTCATCTGTGATTACCGCAGCATGTGCACTACTCGTGCGGGGCTGCGTTTCCGAAAGCGACGAGGTTGTCTTCGACTTCCCGGTCAGCAGACGTATGCGTCAGGAATTGAAGCTGGTGCCCGGAATGATTTCCGGGGTGGTCCCACTTGTCCTGAAGGCTGCGCCTTATGCCACGGTTGCCGCTTTCTGTGAGCATGTCGACACGCGAATCCGCGAGGCTCTACAGCACCAGCGATTCCCGGTGCATATGCTGGAGAAGAAGACGCGATTCCATGACCCCGCCCAGGGCGCGAACCGAATAGCGGTTAACTTCATTCCGACGGCCCATATGTCGGACCTTGCCGGTTCTCCGGTAACGGCGACGCTTACCCATGACGGCCTCGGCGATCAGTTCAGGCTCGTCTTCTTCAGAGACGACGATGAGCTTTATCTCAGTACGCCGGGTGTCGGGGAGCTGTTCCCGAGTTGCGATACCCAGGAGCTGGTAGCTCGGTTGGAGCGGGTGTTCGCGGCGATGGCCGCCGACCCCACCCAGCGGCTGTCCGCTATGGATTTGCTGAGCGATGGTGAGCAGGCCCGACTCAGTGACGTCGGTAACCGTGCCGTGCTGGCAGGGCCCGCGGTCCCCGCGAAATCTATCCCGGCGTTGTTTGCCGAGCAGGTGGCCCGCTTTGCGGACGCTGACGCGCTGACTTTCGAGGGCCGGTCAATGACGTACCGGCAGGTCGATGAGGCGTCCAATCGGTTGGCGCGCCTCTTGGCCGAACAGGGCGCGGAAGCCGGACGGTTTGTGGCGCTTCTGCTGCCTCGGTCGGCTGAGGCGATCGTGTCCATCATGGCAGTGCTGAAGACCGGTGCGGCGTATCTGCCTATCGACCCGGCGGTACCGGCGGCACGGCTGCAATTCATGCTGGCAGATGCCGCGCCCGTCGCCGTCGTCACCACAAGTGGGCTGGCCGACCGGCTACACGACGGTGATCTGCCGGTCATCGACGTCGACGATCCGTGCGTTGACGCCTACCCATGCGCCGGTCTGCCGGCGCCGGCTCCGGAACACCTCGCATATATGACCTACACGTCGGGCACGACCGGCACCCCGAAGGGTGTGGCGGTCACCCACCGCAACGTGGCTCAGCTACTGGCGTCACTACAAACCGGTGTTCCCGCCGGACCCGGCCGGGTGTGGTCGCAGTGGCATTCTCTGGTGTTCGATGTCTCCATCTGGGAGATCTTCGGTGCGCTCCTACACGGCGGGCGGCTGGTGATTGTGCCGCAGTCGATGGCCGGCTCACCAGCGGATTTCCATTCCTTGCTTGTCGCTGAAAAGGTCGACGTCTTGTGCCAAACCCCCTCCGCGGTGGCGATGTTGTCACCGGAGGGCCTGGAGTCGACGGTATTGATGGTGGCCGGGGAGGCGTGCCCGCCGGAGGTGGTCGATACATGGGCTGCGCAGCGGGTGATGATCAACGCCTACGGCCCGACCGAGACGACGGTCTATGCGGCGATCAGTGCGCCGCTGACACCGGGGTCGGATCTGGTGCCGATCGGCTCGCCGGTTTCCGGGGACGCGTTGTTCGTTCTGGATCGGTGGTTGCGGCCGGTGCCCGCCGGTGTCGTCGGTGAGTTGTACGTCGCCGGCGCTGGGGTGGCGTGCGGGTACATGGCTCGTGCCGGGTTGACGGCGTCGCGGTTTGTGGCGTGCCCGTTCGGTGGGGCCGGGGCGCGGATGTATCGCACCGGCGACTTGGTGTCCTGGGATACTGATGGCCAGTTGCTGTATCTGGGTCGCGCCGATGAGCAGGTCAAGATCCGCGGGTACCGCATCGAGCTGGGCGAAATCCAGGCTGCGCTCAGCGCCGTGGACGGAGTGCAACAAGCGGCGGTGATTGCCCGCGAGGACCGGCCGGGTGACAAGCGGTTGGTCGGTTATGTCACTGGCGCTGTCGATCCGGCCGCCGCGCGTGCTGAGCTGGCCGACCGGCTGCCGGCCTATCTGGTGCCGTCGGCGGTGGTGGTGCTCGAGACGCTGCCGCTGACCGTGAACGGCAAGCTCGACAAGAAAGCTCTACCCGCACCGGACTACCAGAGTGCCGGAAACGGCTTCCGCGCCTCAGCGAGCGTTACGGAGGAAGTCCTCGCCGCTATCTTTGCCCAGGTGCTGGGGTTGGAGCGGGTCGGAGTGGACGACTCGTTCTTCGAGCTGGGTGGCGACAGCATTTTGTCGATGCAGGTGGTGGCCCGGGCGCGGTCGGCCGGGCTGATATGTCGCCCGCGCGATGTTTTCGTGGAGCAGACCGTCGCTGGGTTGGCCCGGGTGGTGCGCGTGGCCGACGGCGAGGGCGAGGTAGTCGATGAGGGTGTCGGGCAGGTGGCTCCGACGCCGATCATGCGCTGGCTGGGTGAGGTGGACGGCCCGGCTGAGCAGTTCAACCAAACGGTCGTTGTGCACGCGCCGGCGGGTGTGACGACCGCTGACGTGATCGAGGTTCTGCAGGCTCTGGTGGATCGGCATGCGATGTTGCGGGCGCGTGTCGAGGGCGACGCTAGCAGTGGATGGTCGTTGAGGGTGCCTGCGGCGGGGTCGGTGGACGTTCGCGGTTGGCTGCAATCGGTCGATGTGTTGTCGGCTGATGCGCTGGTTGAGGGCCGGTCTCGATTGGATCCGCGGGCCGGGGTGATGCTGAGTGCGGTGTGGGTGGCCGACACTGGCCAGTTGGCGCTGATCATTCACCACCTGGTGGTTGATGGTGTGTCATGGCGGGTCTTGCTGGAAGATCTGAACATCGCCTGGGCCCAGCACCGAGCGGGACGGTCGATGGTGCTGCCCGCGGGCGGGACGTCGTTTGCCCGCTGGGCGTCGCTGCTGGCTGAGTATGCCCACGCCCCAGCGGTGGTGGAACAGGCCGAGAGGTGGCGGCAGGTGGCCGCCACGCCTGCGGTGTTGCCGGCGGTGCGCGCTGAGGTGGACACTTTCGCCGCTGCGGGGCAGTTGGCGGTCGAATTGGACGTGGAGACCACCCGGCTGCTGTTGGGTGAGGTGCCCGCGGCGTTCCATGCTGGAGTGCAGGACATTCTGTTAGTGGCGTTCGGATTGGCGATGGCCGAGTTCTTGGGCACGGGGAGCGCGCCGATCGGCATCGACGTCGAAAGCCACGGGCGTCAGGAGGAACTGGCGCCGGATGTGGATTTGTCGCGCACGGTGGGGTGGTTCACCGCGATCTATCCGGTTTCGTTGGCTGTCGGCGGGTTGGATTGGGCGCAGGTCGTGGCCGGCGGGGCCGCGCTGGGTGCGGTGATCAAAGATGCCAAAGAGCAGCTGCGTGCCTTACCGGATCCATTGACCTACGGCCTGCTGCGCTATCTGAACAATGATGTGGAGCTCGCCGAGCCTGCTCCGCCGATCGGCTTCAACTACCTCGGGCGGCTGGGCGCTGGGGCCACCCAGCTCTCCGATAACTTGTGGCGGATCAGCGAGGGCGGCCTGGCGCTTAGCGGTGTGACCTCTGCGATCCCCATGCCGCTGAAGCACACCGTTGAGCTCAACGCCGGCATCGTGGAGACAGACGCCGGCCCGCATTTGCAGGCTTACTGGACGTGGGCGCCCTCGGTGTTGGGTTCGGCGCACGTCAATCAGCTGAGCAAGCTGTGGTTCGAGGCGCTGGCCGGTATCTGTAGCCACGTCAGCGGCGGTGGAGGGGGATTAACGCCCTCGGATATCACTCTTGCCGGTCTCAGTCAGCAGCAGATCGACGAGCTCCAGCGGCAATATGCGGATCGCTGACGTTCTGCCGCTGACTCCGCTGCAGCACGGCTTCCTCTTCCACGCCAGCAGCGCTCGGGGCAGCGACGATGTGTATGCGGTGCAGCTCGATATCACCGTGACGGGTCCGCTCGACCAGGATCGGCTGCGCGAGGCGGTGCAGGCCGTCGTCAACCGGCATCCCAACCTGCTAGCCCGGTTCTCCCAACAGTTCGACCGGCCGGTACAGATCATCCCGGCGGATCCCGAAGTGCCCTGGCGGCATGTGGACCTCGACGGTGTCGATGTCGACGAGCAAATCAAGCAAGTGCGCAAGGCTGAACGTGCGGCGGTCAGCTCTTTTGCTGACGAGCCGACCTTCCGGGCCGCTCTGATCGACACCGGTCTGGGCAGTTATCGACTTGTCCTGACCATCCACCACATCGTGATGGATGGCTGGTCGATGCCGATCCTGCTGCAGGAGATATTCGCCAGCTATTACAAGCAGTGGCTGCCTGCGGCGGTCCCGTATCGCCGGTTTGTCAGTTGGTTGGCCGAGCGGGACATTGATGCCGCTCGTAGGGCATGGGGTCAGGTGCTCGCCGGTTTCGAAGCCCCGACTTTGGTGGGCTCGCCGGATCGTTTACGAGTCGGCCAGCGAGGCATTGCCTCGTTTGCGGTGCCGGCGCAGACCACGCGTGCTCTCGGTGAACTGGCGCGCTCCTGCCACACCACCGTCAGCACGGTGTTGCAGGCAGCCTGGGCGCAGCTTCTGATGACGCTGACCGGCCAGCGCGACGTGTGCTTCGGCGTCACTGTCTCGGGGCGCCCGGCCGAGGTGGCCGGTGCGGACGCCATGGTGGGGCTGTTGATCAACACCGTGCCGGTGCGGGCGAAGGCTGGTCCGGACACCACCACTGCCGAGCTGTTGGAACAGCTGCAACGTGCCCACAACGACACCCTTGAGCACCAGCATTTGGCGCTCCACGAGATCCACCGTCTCACCGGTCAGGACCGGTTGTTCGACACCCTGTTCGTGTTTGAAAACTACCCAATCGACACCCGCGCCCTGGTCGGTGCCGACGGGTTGACTGTTTCGGAGATCACCGCCCGCGAATCCAACCACTACCCGCTTGCGGTGCAGGCCGCGCCCGGTGACGAGCTGGGGCTGCGCGTCGAATTCGACACCGATGTGTTCGACGCAGCCGGCGTCGAGGCGTTGATCGCGCGGTTGCAGCGAGTGTTGGTGGCGATGACCGCCGAGCCCGCGCGGCGGCTGTCGGCAATGGATGTGCTCGATGAGGGTGAGCGCGCCCGCGTAGACACCTGGAGTAACCGGGCGGTGTTGAGCGAGCCGGCAGAGTCGGCGGGATCGATTCCGGCGTTGTTCACCGCGCAGGCCGAGCGGGCGCCGGAGGCGGTGGCGCTGACGTGTGATGGCCGCTCGATGACCTACCGCGAGCTTGACGATGCGTCGAATCGGTTGGCGCACTTGTTGGTTGACCGCGGTGTGGGTCCAGGGGAGCGGGTGGCGCTGCTGTTCACCCGCTCGGCTGAGGCGATCGTGTCGATTCTGGCGGTGCTGAAGACGGGGGCGGCCTATCTGCCGATCGACCCGGCGCATCCGCGGTCGCGTATCGAGTTCATGATCGACGATGCCGCGCCGGTTGCTGCGTTGAGCACCGCGATGCTGGCCGATCGGCTCGCTGGTTGTGGTGTGGAGGTCATCGATGTCGATGACCCGCACCTGGAGGTCCAGCCCACCACGGCCTTGGCGCCGCCGGCGGCCGATGAGCTTGCGTATCTGATCTACACCTCGGGCACCACCGGCGTGCCCAAGGGGGTCGCCATCACTCACCGCAATGTCACCGAATTGCTGGCGGCGGCCGGTGAGGGTTTGGAGTTTGCCGGCCAGGTGTGGACGCAGTGGCATTCGTTGGCCTTCGACGTCTCGGTGTGGGAGATGTGGGGCGCGCTGCTGTACGGCGGGCGGCTCGTGGTGGTACCCGAGTCGGTGGCGCGCTCACCGAAAGACTTCCACGCCTTGCTCGTTCGGGAACAGGTCAGCGTATTGAGCCAAACGCCGTCGGCGTTCTACGCGCTGCAGAGTGCTGACGAAATGGCGTCGGAGTTCGGCGATCACCTCAAAATCGAGGCGGTCGTGTTCGCCGGTGAGGCGTTGGAGCCGCAGCGGTTGGCGCCGTGGTTCGACCGGCATCCGGGGCTGCCGCGGCTGATCAACATGTATGGCACCACCGAGACGACGGTGCATGCATCCTTCCGCGAGATCGTCGAGACCGATGCGGGCAACACGGCCAGCCCGGTCGGGGTGCCGCTGGCCCATCTCGGGTTCTTTGTGCTCGATAGCTGGTTGCGGCCTGTGCCTGCGGGCGTGGTCGGTGAGTTGTATGTCGCCGGTGCCGGGGTCGGCGTCGGGTATGTGGGCCGTGCGGGGTTGACGGCGTCGCGCTTTGTGGCTTGCCCGTTTGGTGCGCTTGGAGCACGCATGTACCGCACTGGCGATCTCGTCTACTGGGGTGCCGACGGGCAGCTGCAGTATCTGGGTCGCGCCGACGAGCAGGTCAAGATCCGCGGGTATCGCATCGAGTTGGGTGAGGTGCGTGCGGCCTTGGCCGGGCTGGACGGCGTGGATCAGGCGGTGGTGATCGCCCGCGAGGACCGTCCCGGCGACAAACGCCTCGTCGGCTATGTGACCGGCACTGCTGATCCGGTTACGGCGCGCGCGCAGCTGTCCGAGCGGCTGCCCGCCTATATGGTGCCGTCGGCGGTGGTGGTCCTCGACCAGATGCCGCTGACGGTCAACGGCAAACTCGACAAGAAGGCCCTGCCGGCGCCGGAATACCAAGAGGGTGGCCGTTACCGCGCACCCGCCACGGCCGTTGAGGAGATTCTGGCGGGGATCTACGCCCAGGTGCTCGGCCTCGAGCGTGTCGGCGTCGACGAATCCTTCTTCGAACTCGGCGGCGATTCGCTTCTGGCGATGCGCGTGATCGCCACTGTCAACAACACCCTGGATGCGGGCCTTTCGGTGCGCACGTTGTTCGATGCGCCGACGGTCGCCGAGTTGGCGCCGCGTATCGGTGCGGAGGCGGGGCGGTTCGAACCGTTGGTGGCGAAGCAGCGCCCGGCGGTTATTCCGTTGTCGTTTGCCCAAAATCGGCTGTGGTTCATCGATCAGCTGGAGGGCCCGTCGCCGGTCTACAACATGGCGGTCGCGTTGAAGCTGCATGGACGGCTCGACGCCGAGGCGCTCGGTGCGGCGCTGGGCGATGTGGTGGCCCGTCATGAGAGCTTGCGTACGCTGTTCCCGGCGCCCCAAGGGATACCTCGGCAGCTGGTAGTCGAACCCGGTCAGGCCGACTTCGGCTGGCAGGTCGTGGATGCCGGCGACTGGTCGGCTAGCCGGCTCGAGGGTGCCATAGACTCCACGGTCCAGTACGGCTTCAATCTGGCAACCGATATCCCTTTGCGCACAAAGCTTTTCCATATTGCCGAGGACCAGCACGTCTTAGTGGCGGTGGTGCATCATATCGCCGCAGACGGCGTGTCGGTCTCGCCGTTGGTGCGCGATCTTGGTGTGGCGTATGCAAGCCGGCGTGTCGGTCAGGCGCCCGACTGGGCCGAACTGCCAGTGCAGTACGCCGATTACACGTTGTGGCAGCGGGAGCAGTTGGGTGAGCTCGACGACAGCGAGAGTCGCATCGCCGCACAGCTGGCCTATTGGCAGGAGGCCTTGGCCGGGTTGCCGGAGCGGCTGGAGTTGCCCACCGATCGGCCCTATCCGCCAGAGGCCGACTATCGAGGTGGCAGTGTCGCTGTCGAATGGCCTATCGAGTTGCAGCACAACGTGTCTCGGGTCGCCAACGAGCACAATGCGACACCCTTCATGGTGGTTCAGGCCGCCTTGGCGGTGTTGTTGTCGAAGCTGTGCGCGAGTTCCGATGTCGCAGTTGGGTTTCCGATCGCCGGGCGGCGTGACCCTGCGCTGGATGAGTTGGTGGGCTTCTTCGTCAACACCTTGGTGTTGCGGGTGGATCTTTCCGGAGACCCCACCGTGTCCGAGGTGCTGGCCCAGGTGCGCCGGCGCAGCCTGGCCGCTTACGAGCACCAGGATGTGCCGTTCGAAGTATTGGTGGAGCAGCTCAACCCGACTCGCTCATTGACCCACCACCCGCTCGTCCAAGTCATGCTGGCATGGCAGAACAACGGGCCCGGCGCGTTCAGCCTGGGTGATCTGCAGGTCACCTCGATGCCGGTGGACACCCACACCGCGCGCATGGATTTGACGTTCTTGTTGGCCGAAACCTTCAACGACTCCGGCGAGCCCGCCGGGCTCGGCGGCGAGGTCGAATTCCGCACCGACGTGTTCGACGCCAACACCATTGAGACCCTGATCGAGCGGCTGCGGCGGGTGTTGGTGGCAATGACCGCCGATCCGGCACAGCGCCTATCGACGATGGACCTCATCGATACCGCCGAGCGTGCGCGCTTGGATGAATGGGGTAACCGGGCGGTGTTGAGCCGGCCGGCGGACACCTCGGCGTCTGTTCCGGCGTTGTTCGCCGCGCAGGTGGAGCGCGCTCCGGAGGCACCGGCGTTGACCCACGACGGACGCTCACTGACGTATCGCGAGCTGGACGAGGCGTCCAGCCGGTTGGCGCACCTGCTGGTCGGCCAGGGCGCTGGCCCGGGACAGTATGTGGCGCTGCTGTTTTCGCGGTCCGCCGAGGCAATCGTGTCGATTTTGGCGGTTCTCAAAACCGGTGCGGCCTATATGCCGATCGATCCGGCCTTACCCGCCACTCGAGTCGGATTCATGCTCGACGACGCTGGTCCGGTCGCCGTGCTCACCAACACCGGCTTGGTCGGCCGGCTCGATGGACGGGGCCTGGCCGTCATCGACGTCGGCGATCCCGGTATCGAGAGCTACCCGTGCACCGCTCTGCCGGCGCCGGCCGCGGATGACATCGCGTACCTGATCTACACCTCGGGTACCACCGGCGTCCCAAAGGGAGTGGCCGTAGCCCACCAGAACGTCACGTCACTGCTTGCGTCACTGCATGCGGACCTGCCGCCCGGACCGGGGCAGGCCTGGTCTCAGTGGCACTCCTACAGCTTCGACGTTTCGGTGTGGGAGATCTTCGGTGCGCTGCTACACGGCGGTCGACTTGTGGTGGTGCCTGAGTCGGTGGCTGCTTCGCCCGCCGACCTCCACTCGTTGCTCGTTGCCGAGGAAGTCAACGTCTTGGGCCAAACCCCTTCTGCGGCAGGGATGTTGGACCCGGACGCTCTGGATTCGACCGCCTTGATCGTGGCCGGTGAGGCTTGCCCCGCCGAGTTGGTTGACCGGTGGGCGCCGGTACGGGTGATGATCAACGCCTACGGCCCGACCGAGGCCACGGTGTATGCCGCGATGAGCGCGCCTCAGACGCCAGGGTCTGGCGTTGTACCCATCGGCTCGCCAGTGCCGGGAGCCGCATTGTTCGTGCTGGACAAGTGGTTACGGCCAGTGCCGGCCGGTGTGGTCGGCGAGTTGTATGTCGGCGGTCGTGGTGTGGCGTGCGGGTACATGGCTCGGGCCGGGTTGACGGCGTCGCGGTTCGTGGCGTGCCCGTTCG
Organism: Mycobacteriaceae bacterium 1482268.1; assembly: GCA_001665255.1. GTDB lineage: Bacteria > Actinomycetota > Actinomycetes > Mycobacteriales > Mycobacteriaceae > Mycobacterium. Next base: position 33,526 of record LZSH01000452.1, read on the forward strand.
GTGGGGCCGGGGCGTCTGGAACACGCATGTATCGCACCGGTGACCTGGTGCGGTGGGGAGCCGATGGCCAGCTGCAGTATCTGGGTCGCGCCGACGAGCAGGTAAAGATCCGCGGGTATCGCATCGAGCTCGGCGAGGTGCAGGCCGCGTTGGCGGGGCTGGACGGAGTGCAACAGGCAGCGGTAGTCGCGCGCGAAGACCGGCCCGGCGACAAGCGGCTGGTGGGTTACGTGACGGGCAGCACCGACCCGGCCGCCGCGCGTGCCGCGCTGGCTGACCGATTGCCGCCGTACATGGTTCCGGCCGCGGTGGTGCTGCTCGACACGCTGCCGCTGACGGTCAACGGCAAGCTCGACAAGCGGGCCCTCCCGGCCCCGGAATACCAAGACACCGAGGGTTATCGCGCGCCGGCTAACGCCGTGGAGGAGCTGCTCGCGGGCATCTACTCCCAGGTGCTCGGCGTTGCGCGCGTCGGGACGGATGACTCGTTCTTCGAGCTGGGCGGAGATTCGTTGTCGGCGATGCGCCTGATCGCCGCGATCAACGCTGGACTGAATGCTGAGCTTGGCGTGCGTGCGGTGTTCGAGGCGCCCACGGTGGCCGAGTTGGCACTCCGTATCGGTGGTGATGGGGCTGCGCTGGACCCGTTGGTGGCGCGTGAGCGGCCGCCCGTAGTGCCCCTGTCCTTCGCGCAGAGCCGGTTGTGGTTCCTCGACCAATTGGAAGGCCCGTCGCCGGTCTACAACATGGCGGTGGCATTGCGCCTGAATGGGCGGCTCGATCCCGGGGCCTTGGGCACCGCGCTGGGCGATGTGGTGGCCCGTCATGAGAGCTTGCGCACGCTGTTCCCAGCGCCCGACGGAATACCGCAGCAGATAGTTTTGCCCGTCGAGCGAGCCGACTTCGGTTGGCAAGTTGTCGATGCCACCGGGTGGCCTATTGCGCGGCTGGACGAGGCGATTGGGGCTGCGCTGCGGCACCCGTTCGATCTGAGCGCAGCTATTCCATTGCGGGCGTGGCTTTTCCGCGTCACCGAAGACGAGCACGTGTTGGTAGCGGTGGTGCACCATATCGCCGCCGACGGATTGTCGGTGGCCCCGCTGGTTCGGGACCTGGGTGTCGCGTATGCCAGCCGGAGCCTGGGCCAGGCTCCGGGCTGGGGCGAATTGGCCGTGCAGTACGCCGATTACACGTTGTGGCAGCGGTCGCAGTTCGGTGATTTCGAGGACAGCGAAAGCCGCATCGCCGCGCAGTTGGCCTACTGGCAGCAGGCTTTGGCGGGCATGCCCGACCGCCTGCAACTGCCCACCGACCGGCCCTATCCGCCGGTCGCCGATTATCGTGGCGCCACGGTCGCCGTCGACTGGCCCGCGGAGTTGCAGCAGCGGGTACGCGACGTCGCCAGTCAACACGGCGCAACCACCTTCATGGTGATGCAGACGGCCCTGGCGCTCCTGTTGTCGAAGGTCAGTGCCAGCGCCGATGTGGCGGTGGGGTTCCCGATCGCGGGACGTCGCGCGTCGGCGCTGGATGAGTTGGTCGGGTTCTTCGTAAACACGTTGGTACTGCGGGTGGATGTGGCCGGGGATCCCACCGTCGCGGAATTGTTGGCCCAGGTGCGGCAGCGCAGCCTGGCCGCCTACGAACATCAGGACGTGCCCTTCGAGGTGCTGGTTGAGCGCCTCAACCCCAGCCGAAGCCTGACTCATCATCCGCTGGTCCAGGTGATGTTGGCCTGGCAGAACTGGCAAGACGGCGACCCGATGTCCGGGCTGGAATTGGGCGACCTGAAGGTCACGCCGCTGCCGGTGGACACCCACACCGCACGCATGGACTTGACGTTCTCCCTGGCCGAGCGCTTCACCGAAACCGGTGAGCCCGCCGGGATCAACGGGGACGTGGAATTCCGCACCGACGTCTTCGACGCGGCCAGTATCGAAACCCTGATCGAGCGGTTGAAGCGGCTGGTACTGGCTATGACCGCTGATCCGGCGCGGCGGCTCTCGTCGGTCGATTTCCTCGACGAGGCCGAGCGCGCCCGACTGGACAACTGGACTAATCGGGCGGTGTTGACGCAGCCACCGGCGTCCGCGCTGTCGATCCCGGACGTGTTTGCCGCGCAGGTCACGCGTGCCCCCGGGGCGGTGGCGCTGACCTTCGAAGGTCGTTCCATGACCTATCGGGACGTCGATGAGGCGGCAAACCGGTTGGCGCACTTCTTGGCCGACCACGGAGCGACTCCCGGGCAGCGCGTGGCGCTGCTGTTCTCACGGTCGGCCGAGGCGATCGTTGCCATCCTGGCTGTGCTCAAGACGGGGGCCGCCTACGTGCCGATCGACCCGGAACACCCGGAGGCGCGGGTCAAGTTCATGCTCGATGATGCGGCGCCGATCGCCGCAGTCACCACGGGGAACCTGCGTTCACGGCTCGACGGGTGGGGTCTGCCGGTCATCGACGTGGAAGACCCGAGAATCGGCACTCAGCTGCGCACCTCGCTGCCGGCGCCGATGGCCGATGACCTCGCCTACCTCATCTACACCTCAGGCACGACCGGCGTCCCCAAGGGGGTGGCGATCACCCACCGCAACGTGCTCGAGCTGCTGGAGTCCGCCGACGGCAGCCTGGAGTTGGAAGGTCAGGTCTGGACGCAGTGGCATTCGTTGGCCTTCGACGTCTCGGTGTGGGAGATGTGGGGGGCGCTGCTGCACGGTGGGCGGCTGGTCGTGGTTCCGCAATCGGTGGCGCGTGCACCCGAGGATTTCCACGCCTTGCTGGTTCGAGAACAGGTCAGCGTGTTGAGCCAGACGCCGTCGGCTTTTTACGCCCTGCAAACCGCCGATTCATTGGCACCCGAGTTGGGACAACAACTCAAGGTCGAGACCGTGGTGTTCGCCGGTGAAGCCCTGGAACCGCAACGCCTGCGAACATGGCTGGACCACCACCCGGGACTGCCGCGCTTGATCAACATGTACGGCACCACCGAGACGACGGTGCATGCCTCGTTACGAGAAATTGTTGAGGACGATGTCGACAGCAACGCCAGCCCCATCGGGGTGCCGCTGTCCCACCTTGCCTTCTTCGTACTGGACGGGTGGCTGCAACAGGTGCCGGCCGGCGTGGTCGGTGAGTTGTATGTCGCAGGCTCCGGGGCCGGATACGGGTACGTCGGCCGATCCGGGCTGACGGCGACGCGGTTCATTGCATGTCCGTTCGGCGGGCCCGGAGCACGGATGTATCGCACCGGCGACCTGGTGTGCTGGTCCTCTGACGGGCAACTGCAGTACTTCGGCCGCGCCGACGAGCAGGTCAAGATCCGCGGCTATCGCATTGAACTCGGCGAGGTGCAGGCAGTGTTGGCCGGGTGCGACGGGGTGCATCAGGCGGTGGCGGTCGCACGCGAAGACCGCCCCGGCGACAAGCGGCTGGTGGGTTATGTCACGGGCACTGCCGATCCGGCCACTGTGCGAAGGGAATTGGTCGAGCGGCTGCCGGCCTATATGGTGCCGGCCGCGGTCGTCGTGCTCGACGCGCTGCCGCTGACGGTCAACGGCAAACTGGACAAGCGGGCCCTTCCGGCACCGGAATACCAAGACGCCGAAGGTTATCGCGCGCCCGCCAACACCGTCGAGGACATCCTGGCCGGCATCTTTGCCCACGTGCTGGGCGTCGAACGGGTCGGGGCCGATGATTCGTTCTTTGAGCTCGGCGGGGATTCACTGCTGGCGATGCGGGTCATCGCGGCGATCAACAAGACATTGAACGCCGGCGTAACGGTGCGCGCGCTGTTCGAGGCACCCACGGTGGCCGGGTTGGCCCCTCACATAGCTGTCAGCGGGGACGAGCTGGAGCCCTTGATAGCTGGTGAGCGCCCGGCGGTGATCCCGTTGTCGCTCGCGCAGACTCGACTGTGGTTCCTTCATCAGTTGGAGGGTCCGTCACCGGCGTACAACATGGCGGTGGCGTTGCGGTTGCGTGGGCGGCTTGACGCCGAGGCGCTGGGTATGGCGCTGGGCGATGTGGTGGCCCGGCATGAAAGTCTGCGCACGCTGTTCCCGGCGCCCGATGGGGTACCGCAGCAGGTGGTGGCGCCGGTCGAGCGAGCCGACTTCGGTTGGCAGGTCGCCGACGCCGCCGGGTGGTCCGCGAGCCGGCTAGAGGAAGCGATTGAATCCGCGGCCGGCTACAGCTTTGACCTCGCAGCCGAAATCCCGTTCCGGGCAAGGCTTTTGCATGTCACCGACGAAGATCATGTGTTGGTCGCGGTGGTGCACCACATCGCTTCGGACGGCTTGTCGGTGACACCGTTGGTGCGGGATCTGGGCATGGCGTACGCCAGCCGCAGCGCGGGCCGTTCCCCGGGTTGGGATCCGTTGCCCGTGCAATATGTGGACTACTCGCTGTGGCAGCGCGCGCAACTGGGTGACCTGGATGACGGCGGCAGCCGCATCGCCGCACAGGTGGCGTACTGGCAGGAGGCCTTGGCCGGTATGCCCGAGCGCTTGGAATTGCCCACCGACCGGCCCTACCCGCCGGTGGCCGACCAGCGCGGCGCACGGGTCGCGCTGAATTGGCCTGCCGATCTGCAGCGCCGGGTTGATCAGTTGGCCCGTGAGCACAACGCCACCACTTTCATGGTGGTGCAGGCCGCTCTCGCCGTGTTGTTGTCGAAGCTGAGCGCGAGTTCCGATGTGGCGATTGGCTTTCCGATCGCCGGGCGGCGCGATCCGGCGTTGGATGAGTTGGTCGGATTTTTCGTCAACACTCTGGTGTTGCGAGTGGATCTTTCTGGCGATCCGACTGTCTCGGAGCTGCTGGCCCAGGTGCGGCAGCGCAGCCTGGCCGCATACGAGCACCAGGATGTGCCGTTCGACGTACTGGTGGAGCGGCTCAATCCCACCCGGAGCCTGGCCCACCACCCCCTTGTTCAGGTGGCGGTGGCGTGGCAGAACCTCGCCGGGCAGGACAACACCCCCGCCGACGCATTCGCCTTGGGAGATCTGCATGTCACGCAGATCCCGCTGGCTGCCCAAAGCGCACGTATGGACCTGGTGTTTGCTCTGGCGGAGCGCTGGACCGACGCTGGTGAGCCCGATGGGATCACCGGCGAGGTGGAATTCCGCACCGACATCTTCGATGCGGCCAGCGTCGAGGCGCTGACCGAACGGTTCAAGAGGGTGTTGTTGGCGTTGACCGCCGAAGTGGAAAGGGACTCATGAGCGCCCGTCAAGGGCAGCGGCTGTCGTCTATTGATCTGCTCGACGAGGACGATCGCGCGCAGCTTGACCGATGGGGCAATCAGGCGACGTTGTCGCAACCGGTGACCGCGGTGTCCATTCCGGCTTTGTTCGCCGAACACGTGCAGCGCACGCCGGGTGCGGTGGCGCTGGAATATGGAGAGCGTTCGTGGACTTACCGCGAGGTTGACGAGGCGTCAAACCGCCTGGCTCACATACTGATAGGCCAGGGCGCCGGCGCCGGGCAGATCGTGGCGGTGCTCTTGGAGCGATCGGCTCAGGCCGTAGTCGCGATCATGGCGGTGCTCAAGGCAGGGGCCGCGTATCTGCCCATCGACTCGGCGACACCGGCCGCCCGCATCGATTTCGTGCTCGAGGACGCCGCACCGATCGCGGCGATCACCACCGAAGGACTGGCCGAGCGCCTCGACAGGTCAGACGTGACTGTCATCGACATCGACGACCCTGCCATCGAGGCGGCCCCCCGCACCGCGCCAACCGAGCCCGAGCCCGGTGATCTCGCGTACATCATCTACACCTCGGGCACGACCGGTGTGCCCAAGGGAGTGGCGATCACTCACCACAACGTCACCCAGTTGCTGGAAACTTTGGACGCCGGGTTGCCGCGCGCCGGGGCTTGGGCGCTGTGTCATTCCCTCGGCTTCGACGTCTCGGCGTGGGAGATCCTCGGCGCGCTGCTCCGCGGTGGACGGGTGGTGGTGGTACCAGAGTCGGTGACGGCTTCGCCAGACGACTTCCACACCACGTTGGTCAGCAGCCAGGTCAACGTGCTGACCCAGACTCCATCCGCAGTGGCGATGTTGTCGCCCGACCGCCTGGACTCTTTGGCTCTGGTGATGGCGGGCGAGGCGTGCCCGCCCGAGGTGGTTGATCGTTGGGCGCCGGGGCGGGTGATGATCAACGCCTACGGTCCCACCGAGACGACGATGTGCGTAGCGATCAGTGCGCCGTTGACGGCAGGTTCCGGTGTGGTGCCGATCGGCTCTCCGGTCCCCGGTGCAGCATTGTTCGTGCTGGACAAGTCATTGCAGCCGGCGCCCGCCGGTGTGGTCGGAGAGTTGTACGTCGCCGGTCACGGTGTTGCGTGCGGCTACATCGGTCGGGCCGGGTTGACGGCGTCGCGGTTTGTGGCATGCCCGTTCGCCGGCGCCGGTGCGCCTGGAACACGCATGTACCGCACCGGGGATCTGGTGCGGTGGGGTACTGACGGGCAGCTGCAGTATCTGGGTCGTGCCGACGAGCAGGTCAAGATCCGCGGGTATCGCATCGAGTTGGGTGAGGTGCGTGCGGCGTTGGCCGGGCTGGACGGCGTGGATCAGGCGGTGGTGATCGCCCGCGAGGACCGTCCCGGCGACAAACGCCTCGTCGGCTATGTGACTGGAACGGTTGATCCGGTCGAGGCGCGTACGACGGTCGCCGAGCGGCTCCCCGCCTATATGGTGCCGACCACGGTGATGGTGCTGGACGCGCTGCCGCTTACACCCAACGGCAAACTCGACACCCGCGCCCTGCCCGCACCTGAATATCACGACACCGGTAGTGCGTACCGCGCTCCGTCGACCCCCGCCGAGGAGATTTTGGCCGGCGTCTACGCCCAGGTACTCGGACTGGAGCGGGTCGGCGTCGACGAATCGTTCTTCGATCTCGGCGGAGACAGCATCCTCGCGATGCGGGTCATCGCAGCGATCAACAAATCGTTGGACGCCAGCCTCACGGTGCGAGCCATGTTCGACGCGCCGACCGTGGCACAGTTGGCGCCCCGGATCGGTGCCGACGGAGCCGGACTGGCGCCGGTCGTGGCGGTCGAGCGGCCCGCGGTGGTCCCGTTGTCGTTCGCCCAGAGCCGATTGTGGTTCATCGACCAGTTGCACGGGCCGTCACCGGTTTACAACATGGCGATGGCGCTGCGCCTGAGCGGGCGCCTCGAGGTCGAAATGATGCGTGCCGCGCTGGGCGACGTGGTCGGCCGTCACGAAAGCTTGCGAACCCTGTTCCCCGCGCCTGAGGGCATACCGCAGCAGTCGGTGGTGCCGATCGACCAGGCCGACTTCGGTTGGCAGATCATCGATTCGGCAGGTTGGTCAGCCGCCCAACTCGCGGAGGCCATCGAAGAGGCCGCGCGTCATCCCTTCGACCTGAGCACTGAAATCCCGCTGCGCGCAAGGATTTTCAGGGTGTCCAGCGACGAGCATGTGTTGGTGGCGGTGGTGCACCATATCGCTGCAGACGGTGTGTCGATGTCGCCTTTGGTGCGGGATCTGGGTGTGGCATATGCCGCCCGGAGCGCGGGCCAGTCGCCCGCGTGGTCCGAACTGCCGGTGCAGTACGTCGATTACACGCTGTGGCAGCGCAAGGAGCTCGGTGAGCTCGACGACAGCGACAGCCGCATCGCCGCGCAGCTGGACTACTGGCAAGAGGCCTTGTCGGACATGCCGGAGCGCCTGCAACTGCCCACCGATCGGCCCTATCCGCCGGAGGCGGACTATCGGGGCGCCAGCGTTGCCGTCGACTGGCCGGCCGAGCTGCAGCAGCGCCTGCGTGAGGTGGCCACCACGCATGGCGTGACCACGTTCATGGTCATGCAGGCGGCGCTCACCGTGCTGCTGTCAAAGGTCAGCGCGAGTTCTGATGTGGCGGTTGGCTTTCCGATCGCGGGCCGACGCGATCCCGCACTCGATGAGCTGGTCGGGTTTTTCGTGAACACGTTGGTGTTGCGGGTGGATCTTTCCGAAGATCCCACTGTGTCCGAGGTGTTGGCCCAGGTGCGGCAGCGCAGCCTGGCCGCCTACGAGCATCAGGATGTGCCGTTCGAGGTGCTTGTGGAGCGGATGAACCCGACTCGCTCCTTGACACATCATCCGCTGGTCCAGGTGATGTTGGCCTGGCAGAACTGGCAGACCGGTGATCCCGCGGCCGGGTTGGTGTTGGGTGATCTGCAGGCGACGCCGATGCGGGCGGACACCCATACCGCGCGCATGGATCTGACGTTCTCCATGGCCGAACGTTTCACCGAAACCGGTGAGCCCGCCGGGATTTTCGGGGAGGTGGAATTCCGCACCGACGTCTTCGACTCGGCCAGCATCGAGACGCTGATCGGGCGGTTCGAACGCGTGTTGACGGCGCTGACGGCCGATCCCACCAGGCGGCTCTCGTCGATTGTCGTGCTGCACACCGGTGAGCAGGAGCACCTCGACGACTGGGGTAACCGGGCAGTGTTGAGTCGGCCGGCTCCCACGCCGGTGTCTATTCCAGCGTTGTTCGACGCGCAGGTCGTGCGCGCTCCCGGTGCCCTGGCGATCAGCGACGGGACGCTTTCATCGACCTATCGCGAGCTGGATGAGGCGTCGAATCGCTTGGCGCACTTGCTGATCGACCACGGTGTGGCGCCGGGCGAACGGGTGGCCTTGCTGTTGCCGCGTTCCGCCGAGGCTGTTGCGGCGATTTTGGCGGTGCTCAAGACCGGTGCGACGTATGTGCCGCTCGACCCGGCCCACCCGGCGGCCCGCATCGAGTTCGTGCTCGGTGATGCCGCGCCGATCGCCGCGATCACGACCAGCAGCCTGGCCGATCGACTCGGTAGCGAGCTGCCGTTCATCAACATCGACGATCCCCGCATCCACAGCCAACCAACCACCGCGCTGCCCGTCCCGGCGGCCGACGGCGTCGCCTACATCATCTACACCTCGGGCACCACCGGGACGCCGAAGGGCGTAGCAGTCGCCCACCGCAATGTGACCCGACTGTTGGAGTCTCTGGACGGTGATCTGGATCTGACGCCCGGCCAGGTGTGGACGCAGTGTCACTCCTTGGCCTTTGACTTCTCGGTGTGGGAGATCTTCGGTGCCCTGCTGCACGGCGGGCGGCTGGTGATGGTCCCCGACGCGGTGGTCCGATCACCCGAAGACCTACACGGACTGCTGGTTTCGGAACAGGCGAGTGTGTTGAGCCAGACTCCCTCGGCCTTCTATGCGTTGCAGACCGAGGATGCGCTACAGCCGGAACGGGGACACCAGCTCAAGCTGGAAACAGTTGTATTCGGTGGGGAAGCACTGGAACCCCAGCGGCTGGCGACATGGCTGGACCACCACCCCGGATTGCCGCGGATGATCAACATGTATGGCATCACCGAAACCACGGTGCATGCCTCGTTCCGTGAGGTCGCCGACCGCGACGTCGACGCCAGGGTCAGCCCGATCGGCGTCCCCCTCGCCCATCTCGGTTTCTTCGTCCTGGACCGATCGCTGCTGCCGGTGCCGGCCGGGGTGGTCGGCGAGCTGTATGTCGCCGGTGCCGGCCTCGCCTATGGATATGTGGGCCGTGCCGGGTTGACGGCGTCGCGGTTCCTCGCGTGTCCGTTCGGTGGGGTCGGGGCGCGGATGTATCGCACCGGGGATCTGGTGTCCTGGAGTGCTGATGGGCAGTTGCTGTTTGTGGGTCGCGCCGATGAGCAGGTCAAGATCCGCGGGTACCGCATCGAGCTCGGCGAGGTGCAGGCGACATTGGCCGGGCTCGACGGAGTGCAACAAGCGGCGGTGATCGCCCGCGAGGATCGGCCTGGTGACAAGCGGTTGGTGGGTTATGTCACCGGCACTGTCGATCCGGCCGCCGCGCGTGCTGAGCTGGCTGAGCGGTTGCCGGTCTACATGGTCCCCACTGCGGTGGTGGTGCTCGACGCGCTGCCCTTGACTGTCAACGGCAAACTCGACACCCGCGCACTGCCTGCGCCGGAATACCAGGAGGTCGACCACTACCGGGCTCCGGACAGCCCCGTCGAGGAGACTCTGGCTGACATCTATGCCCAGGTGTTGGGGTTGGAGCGGGCCGGGGTGGACGACTCGTTCTTCGAGCTCGGTGGCGACAGCATTTTGTCGATGCAGGTGGTGGCGCGGGCGCGGGCAGCGGGGCTGGTGTTTCGACCGCGCGACATTTTCGTCGAGCAGACCGTGGCCCGACTGGCCCGGGTGGCCCGCCGCCCCCCGCTGGCCTCGATTGCGATCGGTTGGCGCCAATTCGCTGACAAGGATTTCGGCGAGGTGGCGGCAACTCCGATCATGCGCTGGCTGCAGGGGTTCGACGGCCCGGTGGAACATTTCAACCAAACGGTGGTGTTGCAGGCGCCCGCAGCCGCGACTGAGGTAGATGCGGCACTGCTGTTGCAGATCTTGCTGGATCGACATCCCATGTTGCGAGCGCGCTTCGAGGGCGGCAAAGGCTCCGAGGGCTGGTCCTTTACGGTCCAAGACGTCGGGTTGGTGCACGCGGACAAGCGCCTGCACACCGTGGAGGTGCTCTCCGACGAGGCGGTTGCGGAGGCACGGTCGCGGTTGAACCCCGCCGCGGGGGTGATGCTCAGCGCGTTGTGGATCAGCTCCACAAGCCAGCTCGTGCTGATCGTTCACCACCTCGCCGTGGACGGGGTGTCGTGGCGCATTCTTCTGGAAGACCTCAACGTCGCGTGGGCGCAGCATCGTGTCGGGCAGCAGGTGGCGTTGTCGGCCGGCGGGACATCGTTCGCGCAGTGGGCAACGTTGCTCGCCGAGTATGCGGGCCACCCGGAAGTCGCAGCCCAGGCGGATACCTGGCGGCGGTTGGCCTCGGTCCCCGCCGCGCTCCCACAGGTGCAAGCCGGGACAGACACGTTCGCCACCGCCAGGCACCTCTCAGTCGAGCTGGACGTTGAGACGACCCGGCTGCTGCTGGGTGAAGCGCCGGCGGCGTTCCACGCCGGGGTCCAAGACGTTCTGTTGATCGCGTACGGGCTCGCGTTGGCGGAATTCCTTGGCACCACCAGTGCGCCCATCGGCATTGACGTGGAGGGGCACGGGCGTCACGACGAACTCGGAACCGATGTGGACTTGTCGCGCACCGTGGGGTGGTTCACGACGAAGTACCCGGTGTCATTGGCGGTCGGCGGGCTGTCGTGGCCGCAGGTGGTCGCCGGAGAAGCCGCGCTCGGAGCGGTGGTCAAAGACGCCAAAGAGCAGTTGCGAGCCGTGCCGGACGGCTTGACCTACGGTCTGCTGCGTTACCTGAACCCTGATGTCGATCTGAACGCGGCCGACCCCCCGATCGGGTTCAACTATCTGGGCCGTCTCGGCGCTGCGGCATCCGAGCTCTCCGAGGAATTCTGGCGAGTATGCCCCGACGTGGCGGCGGCTGGCGCCAGCCTCGCTATACCTCTGACATTGCCGCACACCCTGGAACTCAATGCCAGCACGGCTGACACCGACGCCGGCCCGCACTTGCGGGCCAACTGGACATGGGCTCCTTCGGCAATCGATCACGATCAAGTCAACCGGCTCAGCCGGTTGTGGTTCGAGGCGCTGGCCGGCATCTGCGCGCATGTGCGCCGCGGCGGTGGAGGATGGACGCCCTCCGATATCGCGCCCGCTCGGCTGACCCAGTCGCAGCTCGACGAACTGCAGCAGCAGTACGAGATAGCGGATGTGTTGCCGCTGACTCCGCTGCAGCAGGGAATGCTGTTTCATACCAGCACCGCTCAGGAATCGGGCGACGACGTGTATGCGGTGCAGTTGGACATCACCGTGACGGGTCCGCTCGACCGGGATCGGCTGCGCGAGGCGGTGCAGGCCGTCGTCAACCGGCATCCCAACCTGCTAGCCCGGTTCTCCGAGCAGTTCGACCAGCCGGTACAGATCATCCCGGCCGATCCCGAAGTGCCATGGCGCTATGTGGATCTCGACGGTAGCGATATCGACGAGCAGATCGCGCAGATATGCGGTGCTGAGCGGGCCGCTGTCTGCGATCTGGCCGAACAGCTTCCGTTCCGTGTGGCTGTGGTCCGCACTGCAGAGGATCGGCACCGTTTTGTGATGACCAACCACCACATTGTGATGGATGGCTGGTCGACGCCCATCTTGCTGCAGGAGATATTCGCCAGCTATTACCGGCAGCGGCTGCCTGCGGCGGTTCCGTATCGCCGGTTTGTCAGTTGGTTGGCCGAGCGGGACATTGATGCCTCGCACGCGGCCTGGCGTGAGGTGCTCGCCGGTTTCGAAGCCCCGACTTTGGTGGGCTCGCCGGATCGTTTACGAGTCGGCCAGCGAGGCATTGCCTCGTTTGCGGTGCCGGCGCAGACCACCCGTGGCCTCGGCGAGTTGGCGCGTTCCTGCCACACCACCGTCAGCACGGTGTTGCAGGCAGCCTGGGCGCAGCTTCTGATGACGCTGACCGGCCAGCGCGACGTGTGCTTCGGGCTCGCGGTTTCGGGGCGCCCGGCCGAGGTGGCCGGTGCGGACGCCATGGTGGGGCTGTTGATCAACACCGTGCCGGTGCGGGCGAAGGCAGGCGCGGACACCACCACTGCCGAGTTGTTGGAACAGCTGCAACGTGCCCACAACGACACCCTTGAGCACCAGCATTTGGCGCTGCACGAGATCCACCGTCTCACCGGTCAGGACCGGTTGTTCGACACCCTGTTCGTGTATGAGAACTATCCCGTTGACTCCACTGCGTTGTCGGCCACCGGCGCGTTGACCATTTCGGAGATCACCGCCCGCGAATCCAACCACTATCCGCTTGCGGTGCAGGCCGCGCCCGGTGACGAGCTGGGGCTGCGCGTCGAATTCGACACCGAGGTGTTCGACGCGGCCGGTGTCGAGGCGTTGATCGCGCGGTTGCAGCGGGTGCTGGTGGCGATGACCGCCGAGCCCGCGCGGCGGCTGTCGGCAATGGATGTGCTCGATGAGGGTGAGCGCGCCCGCGTGGACACCTGGAGTAACCGGGCGGTGTTGAGCGAGCCGGCGGAATCGGCGGGATCGATTCCGGCGTTGTTCACCGCGCAGGCCGAGCGGGCGCCGGAGGCGGTGGCGCTGACGTGTGATGGCCGCTCGATGACCTACCGCGAGCTTGACGATGCGTCGAATCGGTTGGCGCACTTGTTGGTTGACCGCGGTGTGGGTCCAGGGGAGCGGGTGGCGCTGCTGTTCAACCGGTCGGCTGAGGCGATCGTGTCGATTCTGGCAGTGCTGAAATCGGGGGCGGCGTATCTCCCCATCGACCCGGCGCAGCCGACGGCTCGCATCGAGCTCATTCTTGCCGACGCTGCGCCCGTGGCCGCGCTCACCACGACGAGGCTGCAGTCACGGCTGGACGGATGCGATGTAACAGTTATCAATGTCGATGACGCCGCTCTTGATCGCCAACCGGACACGGCACTACCGGCGCCGAGCCCCGACGATTTCGCCTACCTCATTTACACCTCCGGCACCACAGGGGTCCCCAAGGGCGTGGCGGTCACGCACCACAACGCCACCCAGCTGTTGGGGCCACTGAACGTCGGCGTACGACCGGAAGGCGTATGGGCGCAATGGCATTCGCTGGCCTTCGACGTTTCGGTGTGGGAGGTATTCGGGGCGCTCCTGCACGGCGGCCGGCTGGTGGTCGTACCAGAGTCGGTGGCGCGCTCGCCGGAAGATCTGCATGCCTTGTTGGCCGCCGAACGCGTCACGGTGTTGAGCCAAACACCTTCTGCCGCAGCGATGTTGTCGGCTCATGGGTTGAACGCGGAGGCATTGTTCGTCGCCGGTGAAGCGTGCTCCGTCGACGTGGTGAACCGGTGGGCACCGGGACGTCTGATGATCAACGCCTACGGCCCCACCGAGGCGACGATCTATGCGGCGATGAGCGCACCGCTTTCCGCGGGGTCTGATGTTGTTCCCATCGGTGCGCCGGTTCCGGGTGCGGCGTTGTTCGTGTTGGACAGCTGGTTGCGACCGGCCCCGGCCGGTGTAGTGGGCGAACTGTATGTGGCCGGCCATGGCGTGGCATGTGGCTATTTGGCTCGCGCCGGGTTGACTGCATCGCGATTTGTGGCCTGCCCGTTCGGCGGTCCCGGGGCGCGCATGTATCGCACCGGAGACCTGGTTCGCTGGGACGCACAGGGGCAGCTGGAGTACCTGGGTCGTGCGGACGAACAGGTCAAGATTCGCGGGTACCGACTCGAACTAGGTGAAGTCCAAGCGGTTTTGAGTGAGCTGGACGGAGTGCAGCAGGCGGCAGTGATCGCCCGTGAGGACCGGCCGGGCGACAAGCGGTTGGTGGGTTATGTGACCGGGACGGCGCATCCGCTCGAAGTCCGCGCCCGGCTGGCCGAACGGCTCCCGGACTACATGGTGCCGGCCGCGGTGGTGGCGTTGGAGACGTTGCCGCTGACCATCAACGGCAAGCTCGATGTCCGCGCGCTTCCGGCACCGGAGTACCAAGATTCCCATCGCTATCGGGCGCCGAGCAGCGCAGTTGAGGAGATCTTGGCCAGCATTTATGGCCAGGTGCTCGGGCTGGAGCGGGTCGGGGTCGATGACTCGTTTTTCGAGCTGGGTGGCGACAGTATTCTGTCGATGCAGGTGGCCGCCCGTGCACAGGCCGCTGGGGTGGGCTGCCGGCCGCGCGACATTTTCGTCGAGCAGACCGTGGCCCGGTTGGCCCGCGTGGCCACGCTCGTGACGGACGACGACGAGGTGGTCGACGAGGGCGTCGGTCATGCGCCGGCCACTCCGATCATGAGCTGGCTGCATTCCGTGGACGGGCCGGTGGATCAGTTCAACCAGGCGGTCGTCGTTCAGGCCCCCGACGGGGCGAGCGAGACCGATGCGGTGGTCATGCTGCAAGCACTGCTGGATCGACACGCCATGTTGCGACTGCGCGTCGACGACGATTCGGGGCGGTGGTCCCTGACGCTTTCCGAACCGGGCTCGGTGGACGCGCGCGGTTGCGTCGACAGCGTGGACGTTCTGTCCGATGCGGCGCTCGTGCGCGCCCGGTCACAGCTGAACCCGGCGACTGGGGTGGTGCTCAGGGCGCTCTGGGTGGAATCCACGAGGCAGTTGGTGGTGATCATTCACCACCTCGCCGTCGATGGGGTGTCCTGGCGGATCTTGCTCGAGGATCTGAACATCGCCTGGGCTCAGCATCGTGGCGGACACCCGGTGATCCTGCCTGCGGCGGGGACGTCGTTTGCCCGGTGGGCATCGCTGTTGGCTGAGCACGCGTACGCTCCCGACGTCGTCGGCCAGGCCGAGAGGTGGCGGCAGGCGGCTGCCACCCCAGCTGTGGTGCCGCCGGTGCGCCCGGAGCTGGACACGTACATCACCGCCGGGCAGTTGTCAGTGGCGTTGGATGTCGAGACGACTCGCATGCTCCTGGGCGAAGTTCCGACCGCGTTTCATGCAGGCGTGCAAGACATTCTGTTGATCGCCTTCGCGCTGGCGTGGGCGGAGTTGTTGGGCACCCACGGCGCGCCACTCGGTGTCGATCTCGAGGGTCACGGACGCGACGAGGAACTAGCACCCGACATCGACCTGTCCCACACGGTCGGGTGGTTTACCACCAAATACCCGGTGTCGTTGGCGGTCGGGGGACTCCGCTGGACACAGGTGGTGGCTGGTGAGGCGGCGCTGGGCACAGCGATCAAAGATGCCAAAGAGCAGCTTCGTGCCCTACCCGACGGCTTGACCTACGGCTTGCTGCGCTATTTGAACAACGACGTCGATCTGAGCGGATATGACGACCCGCCAATCGGATTCAACTATCTGGGGCGGTTGGGTGCCCCGGCGGCCTATGCGGCCGGTGACGTTTGGCGGATCAGCGAAGACGGCTGGTCGTTGACTGGCGCGACCGCGGAGGTGCCCATGCCGCTGGCGCACACCGTGGAGCTCAATGCCGGCGCCATGGACACCGACAACGGTCCACGGCTGCACGCCAACTGGACGTGGGCCCCATCGGCGATCGATGACGACCAAATCAGCCGGCTGAGCCGGTTGTGGTTTGAGGCGCTGGCCGGCATCTGCGCTCATGTTCGCAGGGGTGGGGGTGGATTGACGCCGTCCGACATCGCCCCCGCTCGACTGACGCAACAGCGGATCGACGAACTGGAGCGCCACAGCGAAGTCGCTGACATCCTGCCGCTGACCCCGCTGCAGCAGGGACTGCTGTTCCATGCCGCGGCCGCGGAGGGATCAGGCGACGATGCGTATGCGATGCAGCTGGACATCACCCTCACCGGCGCGCTCGATCAGCAGATGCTGCGCGACGCGGTGCAGACGGTCGTCAAGCGACATCCCAACCTTGCGGCCCGGTTCTGCTCGGAGATCGACGAACCGGTACAGGTGATCTCCGCCAATCCTTCGGTCGAATGGCGCTACACCGAGCTGGGCGCCAACGGTATAGCCGCCGACGAGCAGATCCTGCAGCTCTGCACTTCAGAACGCGCAGCGGTCTGCGATTTCGCGAATCCACCGGCCTTCCGGGTGGCGCTGATCCGTACCGGAGCGAACCGACACCGGTTCGTGCTTACCAGTCACCACATATTGCTGGATGGCTGGTCGCTGCAAATCGTGCTGCGGGAGATCTTCGTCAGCTACTACGGACATCGCCTGCCCCCGCCGGTGCCGTACCGCACGTTTGTTGATTGGCTGGTCGGTCGGGACCGGAGTGCCGCACAGGCGGCCTGGCGTGATGTGTTGGCCGGCTTCACGACTCCGACCTTGATCGGCCCGCGGGATCGGCTAGGCATCGGGAAGCGAAGCGCTGAATCGTTCCTGGTGCCCGAGGATGTTACGCACGCCATCGGCGAACTGGCTCGCTCGCAACAGACCACGATCAGCACCGTGCTGCAAGGTGCGTGGGCGCAGTTGGTGGCGTCTCTGACAGGCCAACAGGACGTCGCCTTCGGCGCTGTCGTTTCGGGCCGGCCAACTGAGGTAGCCGACGCGGACTCAATAGTGGGTCTGTTGATCAACACCGTGCCGGTGCGGGCCACCATCACGCCCGACACGACCACTGTCGACCTCGTCGAGCAACTGCAAAGCGCCCACAATCGCACTCTCGAGCACCAGCATCTGGCTCTGCGCGACATGCACCGCATCACCGGTCACGGCCAACTGTTCGACACCGTGTTCGTCTACGAAAACTATCCGACTGACACCTCAGCGATGTCGGCCGGATCGAACGAGCTGATCATCAACGGCTCCCGCGACTTCTACCACTACCCGCTCACGATCCAAGTCGTGCCGGGCCGTGAACTGGACTTCCGCGTGCAATATCGCACCGATGTCGTCGATCAGGACACCGTCGCAACGCTCATGGACCGGATGACGCGGGTGTTGGCGGCCATGTCAGCCGATCCCGCACGGCCATTGTCGTCGATGAGTCTCCTGGGCGACGGCGATCTTCGACTGAACGGTGGGGCGGCGTCGACGGAAGCGGTGAGCGCGGCGGCGTCGCCGTCCGCACACCACGAAGCCAGCGGTGCTTCTGCGGCTCCGCAAGATTTCGTGGAACAGGTCCTCGTCGGCATCTTCTCCCAAGTGCTGGGGGTGGATTCCGTCGCGGTCGACGAGTCCCTTTTCGAGCTGGGCGGGGACTCGCTTACCGCGTTGCGCGCGGTCGCTGCCATCGATAGGGCGCTTGACATCCCTCTTCCGCTGTCAAGCCTGCTGGAGACGCCGTCGGTCAGAGGCCTGAGACAGCAGTTGGGCAGCATGCCACTTCTGGGGCAGAAGTTCTCCGGTAACGGCAGGCTCGACAAACCCAATTACTAACGGTTGGAAGATGGTTCGCACGGGCGTCGGCCGTCCGCGCATTAGGACCGCGTTAATATCGTGCTGGATAGCAGCAAACAAGCCGCACTGAGAACGGAGGGACATGACCGCGCACGTCGAGCAGATGGAGTTTCAGGCAGAGGCGCGCCAACTGCTGGACCTGATGGTCCACTCCGTGTACTCGAACAAGGACTCCTTCCTGCGAGAGCTGATCTCGAATGCCTCCGATGCGCTTGACAAGCTGCGGCTCGAAGCGCTTCGAAACAAGGACCTTGCTGTCGACACCTCCGATCTCCACATCGAGATCGAGGCGGATAAGGGTGCGCGCACCCTGACCGTGCGGGACAACGGCATCGGCATGACGCGCGACGAGGTCGTGGACCTGATCGGCACCCTCGCCAAGTCAGGTACCGCCGAGGTGCGTCGGAAGCTGCGTGAGGCCAAAAACGCCGCCGCCTCCGAGGAATTGATCGGCCAGTTCGGTATCGGCTTCTACTCGACGTTCATGGTGGCCGACAAAGTCGAACTGCTCACGCGCAAGGCGGGCGAGAGCGCCGCCACCCGTTGGGTGTCCAGCGGCGACGGCACCTACACCGTCGAATCCGTCGACGACGCCCCGCAGGGAACCTCGGTCACGCTGCACCTCAAGCCCGAAGACAAAGAGGACGAGCTGCACGACTACTCCGCGGAGTGGAAGATCCGGGAACTGGTCAAGAAGTACTCGGACTTCATCGCCTGGCCCATCCGCATGCAGGTCGAGCGGCGTACCCCGGCCACCGAGGAAGGTGGCGACGAGACCGTCACCGTTGAAACACAAACCCTCAACTCCATGAAGGCGCTGTGGGCCCGGCCCAAGGACGAGGTGTCCGACGAGGAGTACACCGAGTTCTACAAGCACATTGCGCACGCCTGGGATGACCCGCTGGAGGTCATCACGATGAAGGCCGAGGGCACCTTCGAGTACCAGGCGCTGTTGTTCATTCCTTCGCATGCACCGTTCGACCTGTTCACCCGGGACGCGCCAACCGGCGTGCAGCTGTACGTCAAGCGCGTCTTCGTCATGGGCGACTGTGACCAGCTTGTACCGCGATACCTTCGTTTCGTCAAAGGTGTCGTCGATGCAGAGGACATGTCGCTCAACGTTTCTCGCGAGATCCTGCAGCAGGATCGGCAGCTCACCGCGATCCGTCGCCGCCTGACCAAGAAGGTGCTGTCGACGATCAAGAATCTGCAGTCGGAGCGGCCCGAGGACTACCGCACATTGTGGTCTCAGTTCGGCGCGGTCCTCAAAGAAGGGCTGATGTCCGACTATGACAATCAGGACACTCTTCTGCGTATCTCGTCGTTCTCTTCAACCCATAGCGACGAAGAACTCACGACATTGGCCGACTACGTCGAGCGCATGAAGGACGGCCAGGAGCAGATCTTCTACGCCACGGGCCAGTCGCGTGAGCAACTCCTCAAGTCGCCGCATCTGGAGGCGTTCAAAGCCAAGGGTTATGAGGTACTACTGCTGACCGACCCGGTCGACGAGGTCTGGGTGGGATCGGTAACCGAGTTCGAGGGAAAGCCCCTTCAATCGGTCGCCAAAGGCGAGGTCGACCTCGACTCCGAGGAAGAAACGAGCGAGGCGGAGCGCGAAGAGCAGCAGAAGGAATTTGCCGAACTCCTCGACTGGCTGAAGGAGACTTTGAGCGATCATGTGTCGGAAGTGCGACTGTCCAAGCGCCTGACCGAGTCGCCGGCCTGCCTGATAACACCGACCTTTGGCATCACACCGGCCTTGGCGCGCATGTACCGGGCCTCCGGACAGGCGGTTCCCGTCTCAAAGCGGATTCTCGAACTCAATCCGAAGCATCCGCTGGTCACGAGCATCCAACGGGCGCGCACAGACCGCGGTGCCGAAGACTCCTCGCTGATCGAAACGGCCGAACTGCTCTACGGCACAGCCCTCCTTGCCGAAGGAGACGTACCGGAGGATCCGGCAAAGTTCGCCGGGCTGCTGGCGGACCGGTTGGCCCGGACCGTCTAGGGACGAATCACTCGCCCCAGGCGACGGCGTGGCGGCACTTGGCGACGTGGTCCAGTCTGGCCAGTGCGGCGCCGAATTCTGCGACGACGGGCAGCTCACCGTGCGGATCACAGATACCCAGCACCCGCCGTACGGTACGACCGGCGACCACCATCCAGTCTGTATCGCGTCGCGCGCACTGCACGCTGACGTAGTACAGGGCGGTGAACGCCTGGCTGCCGAAGAAGTCGACGGCGGTCAGATCCAGGATCAGTTGCTTGGAGACGCGTGTGTGCCGCTGGATGAACCGGCCGAGCTCCTGGCGGTTCGTCGCGTCGACGTCACCTTGCACGGTGATCAGCATCCGCGCATCGGACAGCTCCTGCGCCGTGAACACGGCGCGGCCACACCGACGGACTTCATCGGCGGCAGGCAGGTCGACATGCAGCTGAACAGTGCTCGCAACGGGCACGGTGAACTCCCTTCCCAGCGCGCAACGGGCGCCCGAGAGAACTCGAACGGCCCTGCAGTCTGAAGGCCGGATAAGCGGAGCAGCGATTTGTGCTCCGCGACCGGCTGTAAGCTCAACCGCACTTGAGGCTACTACGGATTCCGCAGAATGGGCCCATCCCTTATAAATCTTTAATACTCATTGTGATTCTTCGTTTTTCGGATCACACAAGCGGTTATTTGTGGCCCAGTAATCCCCGACTGCCCGTCGGCGCGACGGAATCCGAATCGTTAGCCACCTCTAAGTTGCTGTATTTGCACATCGCTGTCTTGCCAGCCCTCGGCGACCCATCGCGGGTGGGCTCGTGCCGGGGTCTCTGCGCCGAGTGATCCACGTTTCCAGCGGTTTTCCGCGGCTATTGATGGTCAACGTGTAGGTGCGGCCGTACCGTAGCGGACCGCTCGGGTGCCAGAACTTCGCGTCCGGATTCAGCACGCTGTCGATGCGCTTGCCGGCGTCGTTACCACTACCACGTCTGTCAGCGTTCTGGTCTGGGCGGTCACCGACCCCGGCGCGACCGGTGCGATGTTGCTCGCGCCGGGGCCAGGCTCGATGGTGAGCGAGGCGGGTTCCTCGGGGCTCGGGGCGGAGGTAGCGCTGACGGGGCGGCATCCGCCGGTGCATCGGGTGAGCGATATGGCTTTGGCTGCACCGGCGAGGAGCAGGGTGGCCAGCACCGCGAGCATGAAGCAAGCGATACTGTGGCGCTGGGCTTTTCGCGCGGCCTGAGGTGCAGCGTTCACACGTCTTTCTGTTCCCCGACCCAGGTCCAAGCAACCGCGTCTTCGACCGGGGTGGAGGCGATCGCCGAATAGCCATTTCGTCAGTAGTGCCGCGATGACTGCCGGATCGTTCGGTCGAAGCTGAGCCCGCTTCATGACTGCTTGTCAATCGACCGTATTTCGCTAAGATACAAATTTAGTGTGTTTGTAAGATACGAAGTATGGCTTCCGGTACTGCTCGTCGGCCGGGAATCCGAAATGACGGGAGACCGATGCCAAGATCGTGCTCGGCCAGAGAATCTCCGGATCCTCGGCTTGGCAGTCGCGAAGCGGTTGGATCTGATCGGCTCGAACCGCGTTCACTATCGAGACCTACGCTCACGCAGACGGCCGCTGCGGTGCCGTCCAATGCCGGGTCCGCTGCATGAATCTTGCTGAATTCGACCAGGGCCGAGACGTCACGGTGATTCGCCGAATTGTGGACCTGCCGCGAGCCGGTCCGCGCCAACTCCGCGTGGATGCGCCTGCTCCACCAGGAAAAGAGTGGCGCGCGTGCCCGTGATTCGAGAGAACCACCGGGTGGTCGTGGTGGGGTCCGGCTTCGGTGGCGCGGTCGCGACACTCCGGCTGGCCAAAGCCGGTGTGCCGGTCACCGTGCTCGAACAGGGTATCGAGTGGAAGGCGGAGCCCAACTGCGACACCTTCCCGCGTCCGGCCAGGAACCCATTCGACAACCGGATGTTGTGGTTCGAGTCCGCGCCGAAATTCCTCGGGCTTCCGTTGCTCGGTGGTCACTACCCTGGCCTGCTAGGCGCTTTCTCCGGTGACAACGTGACCTCGGTCTCCGGCGTCGGTGTCGGCGGGGGCTCGCTCCTCTACCAGGGCATGAGTATGCAGCCCAGCCGCGAGCTTTTTGAGACCCATCTTCCCCCGGGCCTTGACTACGACGAGATGGACGAGATCTATTACCCGCGGGTAGCCCGCATGTTGCGTCTGGCCACAGCTCCCGACGAGCTAATCGACAGCCCGAACTACCGAGTGAGCCGCGTGTTCGCGGAGCGGGTTCGGCGAGCGGGGTACCTGATCGAGAAGGTCCCAATGCCGATCGACTGGGGCTACGCGCTCGCCGAACTGCGCGGTGAGATGCGGCCATCGCTGAGCAACGGCGACTGCGCGTTCGGCGTGAACAACGGCGGCAAGCACTCGGTCGACAAGACCTACCTCGCCGCCGCGAGAGCCACCGGCCAGGTCACGCTGCGCACACTACATAAAGTCACCGGCTTTGCCCTAGCGCCGGACGGCCGCTGGCGGGTCGAGGTGAACCGGCTCGACATGAGGGGCCGCACGCAGCAGACAATGATCCTGACCACCGGGTCCCTGGTGCTGGCCGCCGGGAGCGTGAACACCAGCCGGATGTTGGTGCGCGCAGGAGCCTTGGGGGACGTCCCCGACCTGCCCGACGGCGTGGGGGAGGGTTGGGGCACCAACGGAGACCGGATCTATGTATGGACCGACCTAGCCGATGCATTCGGCGCGGTGCAGGGCGGCCCCGTTATCTACTGCTCGAAGGACTGGGACGACCCCCGCCGCGCGAACACACTGATCCAGGCGTCGATCCCGCCGAGCGGCCTGTCTCGT
>LZSH01000453.1 GCA_001665255.1 Mycobacteriaceae bacterium 1482268.1
ACCCAACGTTGCGGGTCGGCCGCTTCTTGGTGTCGAGCGTCAGCCCGCGGGCATCATCCCGGGTGCGGTGGCCGGGTCGACCGGCACCCCGACTCCGACCGGCGGGCGACCCGGCGCGTTGTTCGGTGCGGGTTGGGTGTTCGCATTGGGCGCTGGCGCATTCTGGTCCGCCGGCGCCGGCGCGGCGTTGGGGTCAACCGGGGGCGCCGCAGGCGGGCTCCACGGCCGGATCGAGTTGGCCAGCGCCGCGGCCGCACCCTTGTCGACGGGGTTGTTGGCGGTACCGAGCCATACCACGAACCACCGCTCGTTGCGCTGCCCGCGCGGAGTCAACGGCTGGCCTGATCCCACCGTCGGGGTGGCGTTGCCCACCACGCCCGCCCAGATCTGGCCGGTCGGCTTGTTCGTATCGGTGAACTTCACGTCGTAGGCGGAGAAGTTGCCGGGCAGGTCGCCCGCTGACAGGCTCCCGTTCGTCTGGTTGACGCGGGTGCCGGGGAACGGCATGAAGAACTCGCCCATATCGGACGCGAGCCGGGTGGCTGCCTTCGCGTTGTCGGCTTCGGCGCCTGCGAACAATTTCATGTCCAGCCGGCCGAGCAGGATGCTGGTGTCGTTGGCAGGCTGCGGCGCCTGTTGCCCGGGCTGGGTCGCGGCGCTCGACTCCGGCGTGGCCTTGGTCAGCAGGGCCTGACCGTACGACAACTGGGTGGCGTCGGAGACCTTCCATCCTGCGGGCACCACATAACTGAAGCCGCCCGCCGTGTTGTTCACGCGGCCCGGTTCCGGTGCGGGCGCGGGCGCAGGTGTCGGTGCGTTCGGGTCGGCGGCTGCAGGTGCGGGTGCAGGCGCATTGGCATCGGCGGGCGCGGGCGCGGCCGGCTCGGGCGGCGGACTCCCCAGGAACGTGTTGCCTGAGGGTGCCGGCGGCGGGGGCGGAGGCGGCGGCTCCGGATCGGCTAGCGCGACGGGCGGCAGCGTCAGAGCCACCACCGTGGCACCGGCCACGGCCATCGCCATTGCCTTCGCGCGGCGCTTGCGGTGTTCAACGATCGCAGCAGGCTCATGCATGGAGACGAAACTACAGTGTTGCTGGCGTGACGCAAGTGTGCGGCGGTCTCAGAGTGTTTATCTGTGAAATTGCTGGCAAGGTAATAAGGGCTGCTAGCGCTGTCGGGGACCATTGCTGACACGAAAAGCTCCCCGCGGGGGTCACGCGGGGTTCGTCCATGAGATCGACGCGCGTCGATCCGTCGTTACGCAACCGGATGAACGGCGACCTCCTGCGCCTTCACCGAGAAATAGACGCGCTCCCCCGGCGCCACCCCCAGTTCCGCTGCGGCCCGGGCGGTGATGTCGGCGGCCAAGCCCGGAGCGCCGTCGGGTTGCTCGTCGGCGCGCACGCGAAGTGTCGCGCCCCGACTGGCGTCTACCTCGGCGACAACCACCTCGACGGTGTTTCTCGGACTGCCGTGCGGCTCGTCGCGGTAAACCGCAACGGCAGCGGGAGGAAACACGGCCACTGCGGCCTGCCCGACGACGACCTCGGCCGCGGGGCTACCGTGCCAGGCGGTGCCCCACGCGGTGTCGAGTGCGCCGTCCGGCCCCGCAGTGCCGCTGACGAGGTTGACCCCGGCCAATCGGGCCCCGAAACGGCTCCGCGGTGCAGCTAAAACCGATGCGGCCGAACCGCTTTCAGCCACACGGCCCGATTCGAGGACGAGCACGCGGTCGGCGAGGGTCAGCACGTCGAGAATATCGTGGGTAACCAATACGGCGGCTCGACCATCGCGAGTAAGCGTGTCCCGCAACAGTTTTCGCATCGCAGATGCGGTCGACACATCCAGGCCCATGAGCGGTTCGTCGAGCAGCAAGACAGCGGGTTCAGCTGCCAGCGCGCGTGCCAACGCCACCCGCTGAGCCTGCCCGCCGGACAGCTGGTGCGGCATGCGGGCGGCGAGCTCGGCGGCACCGACCTGCGCGAGCCAGTGCTCGGCGGTTACGCGAGCCTCTCCCCGGGGGCGCTTGTGATGGCCGCTGCGGGGAGCAAACGCCACATTCGCCGCCACGTTCAGGTGTGGGAACAACAGCGCGTCCTGCAGCAGCATGCCGACCCGCCGGGCGTGCGTCGGCACGAACACACCGGATGCCGTGTCGGTCAGCACACGCTCACCAAGTCGCACCACACCGTCGTCCGGTCGCAGCAGACCCGCGATCAGCTGGAGTGCCGTCGACTTGCCCGCGCCGTTGGGTCCCAGGATGGCCAGCACTTCTCCGGCGGCGGCGGATAATTCGACGTCGAGGTCTCGGTCGGCAACGACCGCGCGCACGTGCAGGCCGGTCACGGTCGGCTTCCCGTCACCGCGGAACCGGACCGCAGAGTGCGCGCGCCCAACGCGAGCACGACGACGGCTGCGACGGCGACAAGCAACACCGAAAGAGCGACTGCCGCGTCGGCGTCGGATTCCCGTTGGAGGTAGATCTCGAGCGGCAGGGTCCGGGTGACACCCTCGCGCGAGCCGGCGAACGTCAGCGTGGCGCCGAACTCACCCATCGATCGGGCGAAGGCCAGCACCGCACCCGAAGCCAGACCCGGCGCAAGAAGAGGCATGGATACCCGCCACCACACCGTGGTCGGCCGGGCGCCGAGCGTTGCCGCGACGACGTCGTAGTCGCGCCCGGCCGTGCGTGCCGCGCCTTCGAGCGCGATCACCAGAAAGGGCAGTGACACAAACGTCTGCGCCAACACCACCGCCGTCGTCGTGAATGCGATCCGGATGCCTGCGGCGTCGAGGTACTGGCCGATCAACCCGAGCCTGCCGAACGCGTACAACAGCGCGATGCCGCCCACCACCGGTGGCAACACGAGTGGCAGGAGAAGCACGGGTCGGATAAGCCGCACCACCCGACCGTCGTTGCGGGCCAGCACGAGCGCCATCGGGACGCCGAAGAGCACGCACAACAGCGTGCTCGCGGCCGCCGTCTGTAGGCTCAAAACCAGTGCAGCGCGCGAGGATTCGCTGCTGATGAGCGTCCAGAACCGTGGCCAGTCGACCTTGGCGACAACGGCGACCAGCGGCAGCACCACGAACAGCGCCCCGACCGCGGCGGGTAGGTAGATCCAGCGCGGCAGCGCGGGTCCGGCAGTCCTCAAGGCTTGGCGAAGCCTGCCTTGGACAGCACCTTCTGGCCGTACTCCCCTGTGACCAGATCGACGAACTTCTTCGCCAGATCGGGCTTCGAGGCGCCCTTCAGCATCGCGATCGGATAGGTGTTCACCGCCACCGAGGACTCGACGAAGTTCACCGCGGCCACCTTGTCGCCTGCCGCGAGCGCATCGGTGACGTACACGATCCCCGCGTCGGCCTGCCCGCTGGTCACCTTGTTCAGCACGTCGGTCACCGACGTCTCCTCGCTGACGGGCCGCAGTTCGGTCTTGGTGGCCTTCTCGATCTTTTCGGTCGCCGACCCGCACGGCACCTCGGAAGCGCACACCACCACCGACACGCCCGGCGCGTTGAGGTCGGCGAACGACGCGATCTGCTTCGGGTTTCCCCGCGCGGTGACGATGGTCAGGGTGTTGGAGGCGAAGTCGACCGGCCTACCTTCGATCAGGTCGGCCTGCTCGGCCTTGACCATGTTCTTGGTGTCGGCGGAGGCGAACACATCGGCCCTGGCGCCCTGGGCCAGCTGAGTGACCAGGTCGGCGGAGCCGGCGAAGGCGAAGTCGACGGAACTGCCCGGGTTGTCGGTCTTGAACCGCTCGCCGATCTCGGTGAACGACTTCTTCAACGAGGCGGCCGCGAACACCGTGATCGACTGCTTATCGTCGTCCGAGGAGCCGCAGCCGGTCAAAGCGACCGTGAGAAGAAGGCCGACGACCACGGTCAACAGTGCGGATTTCGTCACGGCCAAACCCTAGGTCACCAGGGCATCACAGGTGGAAATCGCTGCCCAACCGATATGCGCGTCGGGTTTCGCCAAATAGCTACCGTCCAGTAACATCGACCGCGGGTCAGCGCCACGACGGCGAAGATCCCGCGCTAACAGGAGGTCATGGCGATGGAGGTGCTGGTCACCGGCGGCGATACGGATCTGGGCCGCACGATTGCGGAGAGCTTCCGCGATGCAGGCCACAAGGTAGTGATCACCGGCGCCCGTCGCGACGACCTCGAGGTGGCGGCCAAGGAGCTCGATGTCGACGCGATCGTCTGCGACAACTCCGACCCGGCCAGCCTGGAAGAGGCCCGCGGCCTGTTCCCGCACCACCTCGACGCGATCGTCAACGTCCCCGCCCCGTGGTGGGAGGCGGGCGATCCGCGCACCTACACGCTGGCCGACCATGCGACCGCATGGCGCAATGCGCTGGCCTCGACCATGCTTTCGACCGTGCTGACCGTCCAGGTCGTCGGCGATCACCTGCGCTCGGGCGGGTCGATCGTCAGCGTCGTCCCCGAGAACCCGCGCGAAGGCACCGCCGACGCCGCGATCAAGGCGGCCGTCTCGAACTGGACCGAGGGCCAGGCCACCCACTTCGGCACCCGCGGCATCACGGTCAACGCGGTGGCATCCGGCCGCAGCGCACAGGAGGGCTATGCCGGTCTCGGTAGCCCGGCACCCGTGGCGGCTGAGATCGCACGGCTGGCGCTGTTTTTGAGCACGCCCGCCGCACGCCACATCACCGGTCAGACCATGCACGTCAGCAACGGCGCGCTCGCCCACCTGTAGCTGATATTCCCGCGTTCGCCCGCCGCTGAAGCGGGAGGGCCGCCTCGCGTCGTTGTGGTTACGTGAAGACGTGACCAAACTCGGACTTCAGATCAACAATTTCAGCTACGGCACCGGCGTCGCTGAGCTCTATCCGACCGTAATCGTGCAGGCCGCCGAAGCCGATGCGGCTGGCTTCGACTCTCTGTTCGTGATGGATCACTTCTATCAGCTGCCCGACATCGGGACGCCCGACCAACCGATGCTGGAGGCCTACACCGCGCTCGGCGGCCTGGCCACGGCGACGTCGAACCTGCAGCTGGGAACCCTCGTCACCGGCAACACCTACCGCAACCCCACGCTGCTGGCCAAGGCCATCACCACGCTGGATGTGATCAGCGGGGGGCGCGCGATCCTCGGCATCGGCACCGGCTGGTTCGAGCTCGAACACGACCAGCTCGGCTACGAGTTCGGCACCTTCACCGAGCGATTCAACAAGCTGGGCGAGGCGCTGCAGATCATCCTGCCGATGATCAAGGGCCAGCGTCCGACCTTCGCCGGCGAGTACTACCGCACGCAGGACGCGATGGCCAATCCCCGCTTCCGCGACCACATTCCGCTTCTCATCGGCGGCAGCGGCGAGAGGAAGACTATCCCGCTGGCGGCCCGGCACTTCGACCACCTCAACCTCATCACCGGCTTCGATGAACTGGCTCGAAAAGTCGATGTCGTCAAGCAGAGCTGCGAGAAGGTCGACCGCGATCCGGCGACGCTCGAGACGAGCATGCTGATCGGCGTGGTGTTCGGCGAGGGGATCACCGCTGATGTGATTCCGGAGAGCATGAAGCAGCGAATGGTCGCCGGTCCGACGGCCGACGACGTCGCCGACCAGATCAAGACCAAGGTGCTCGACGTTGGCATCACCGGGGCGATCGTCTACATCCCCACCCAGGTGGTCGGCTACCGGCCAGGTCAGATCACCGAACTCGGTCAGGCGTTGAAACCGCTTCTGGAGGGTTGAACACGTTCTAACGTGGCAAATCTCACCTAGTTGCTCGCTCCCGAGGGGATGGGGGCGACTACGGTAGACGCTGTAGAGAACGTGACGCCCGTCGAGGAGCAACAGCTGATGAGCCACCCCGGAGCTACCCCGTCTGACAGGCACAAAGTTGTCGTCGTCGGTTCAGGCTTCGGCGGCTTGACGGCAACCAAGGCTCTCAAGCGCGCCGATGTCGACATCAAGATGATCGCCCGCACGCAGCATCACCTGTTCCAACCGCTGCTGTACCAAGTGGCGACGGGCATCATCTCCGAGGGCGAGATCGCCCCGGCGACGAGGGTGATCCTGCGCAAGCAGAAGAACGCCCAGGTGCTGCTCGGCGACGTCACCGGCGTCGACCTGGCGAACCGGACGGTGAAGTCCGAGCTGCTCGGCCACAGCTACATCACCCCGTACGACACGCTGATCGTCGCCGCGGGCGCGGGCCAGTCCTACTTCGGCAACGATCACTTCGCGGAGTGGGCGCCCGGGATGAAGTCCATCGACGACGCGCTCGAGCTGCGCGGCCGGATCCTGGGGGCGTTCGAACAGGCCGAGCGGTCCAGCGATCCCAAGCGGCGCGAGAAGCTGCTCACCTTTGTCGTCGTCGGCGCCGGGCCGACCGGTGTGGAGATGGCCGGTCAGATCGCTGAGCTGGCCGACCACACCCTCAAGGGGGCGTTCCGGGCCATCGACTCGACCAGGGCGCGGGTGATCCTGCTGGATGCCGCGCCGGCCGTGCTGCCGCCGATGGGCGAGAAACTCGGCAAGAAGGCCCAAGCCCGGCTCGAGAAGATGGGCGTCGAGATCCAGCTCAACGCCATGGTCACCGACGTCGACCGCAACGGCATCACGGTCAAGGACCCCGACGGCACCACCCGACGCATCGAATCTGCCT
This sequence comes from Mycobacteriaceae bacterium 1482268.1, assembly GCA_001665255.1. Lineage (GTDB taxonomy): Bacteria > Actinomycetota > Actinomycetes > Mycobacteriales > Mycobacteriaceae > Mycobacterium. The sequence goes on from LZSH01000453.1 coordinate 6,645, forward strand.
GCAAGGTGTGGTCAGCCGGCGTTTCGGCGAGCCCCTTGGGTAAGCAGATCGCCGACCAGTCCACCGCGGAGGTGGACCGCGCAGGCCGCGTCAAGGTGAATCCCGACCTGTCCGTCCCCGGCTACCCGAACGTCTTCGTCATCGGCGACATGGCCGCCGTGGAAGGCGTTCCCGGCATGGCGCAGGGCGCGATCCAAGGCGGCAAGTACGTCGCCAACACCATCAAGGCCGAACTGCGTGGTGCCGACCCGTTCGAACGCGAGCCCTTCGACTATTTCGACAAGGGCTCGATGGCCACCGTGTCGCGCAACAGCGCGGTGGCCAAGATCGGTCCGCTGGAATTCGGCGGCTACATCGCCTGGCTCGCATGGCTTTTCCTGCACCTCGTCTACTTGGTCGGCTTCCGGCGCAAGGTGACCACGCTGATCTCGTGGATCGCCACGTTCACCAGAAACCGGCGCGGTCAGTTGACCATCACCGAGCAGCAGGCGTACGCCCGCATCAGGCTCGAGGAACTCGAGGAGATAGCCGCGGCCGTGGAAGGCGAGAAAGCGGCCAGCTAACTGGGCAGTCGCGAGCCCTGCCACGTCGCGAGGCTGCCGCCGTCGGCTAGTTCGAGGACGGTGCCCAGCGCGTCGTCGGCGATACCGGGATAGCGCAGTTCGCTGACCGACGCCAGCGGCGCGGCGATCAGGTCGTGGGTGACCGAATCTTCGCCGAGCTCGATGCGATGCCGCAACAGCGGTCGGCCGTCGACGTCGGCGTGCAGGGATCCTGACCAAAAGCCTTGGCGCTCACCGGCTCTGCCGATCTGCACGCGCTCGCGTAGCCTGACGCGCCCTGTGCCGACCACCGACAGCTGGGTGACGGTCGAGTGCCGCGACGCCGCTGCGACCACCGTCGGTTGAGGGTCGACGTCGAGGTCGCCGGCAACCTCGAGATGCCAGTGCGCCGTCGACTCCGCGGTGGCGCGACCGGGCAGTGTCACCGTCGCCGCCGCGCTGCGTAACCGCAGCCGTGCGCCGGACTCTACGACCACCCGCAGCGCGATCGTGTCGCCGCCGACCGGTGTCGCCGCCGTGGACACCAGATGCACAGTGTCGGGTTCGGTGACGCGCGCCGCGACGCCGCCGGCACATTCGATCCGCGGGCGGCGATGCGCGTGAGCGACGATCAGCACATCGGAGTGCATCTAGACGGCCTGCGCGACGCGCAGCTGCTCGCGCACCCACGACGTGACCGGCCCGGCCGACGGATCGTCGGCCAACGACGTCAACACGGTCGGACGGTCGCCGCGCGCGGCCGCGGCGTCGCGGTGCATCACATCGAGGTCGGCGCCGACCATCGGGGCCAGGTCGGTCTTGTTGACCACCAGCAGGTCGGAGTAGGTGACCCCGGGACCGCCCTTGCGGGGCACCTTGTCGCCGCCGGCGACGTCGACGACGAAGATCTGGACGTCGACCAGCCCCGACGAGAACGTCGCGGTGAGGTTGTCACCACCGGACTCCACCAGGATCAGGTCGAGGCCGTCATGGGCGGCGATCAGGTCCTCGATCGCGTCGAGGTTGGCTGTGATGTCGTCGCGGATCGCGGTGTGCGGACAACCGCCGGTTTGCACGGCTGCGATCCGCTCGTCGGGCAGCACGGCGTTCCTGCGCAGGAAGTCGGCGTCCTCGGTGGTGTAGATGTCGTTGGTCAGCACGGCCAGCGACAGCTCGTCGCGCAGCTCGCGACACAGCGCCGCCACCAACGCCGTCTTGCCGGAACCGACCGGCCCGCCGATGCCGATGCGTAGCGGCTCCCCTGCGCTGCGGGGTCGCTTCGGGCGGTCAGGCAGGTGGCGGTGCGGTTCGCCGTCGAGGAAATGCGGTGGCATGGCGGTTCTTTCGATCAGGAGACGAACAGGGGTCGGTCGCGGCGACTGTGGCGTTGCGCCAAGACGTCGAGCAGCGGGTCGGACAGGTCGGCGAGCTCTTTGCACGCCAGATCGGCGGTCTGGTCGCACAATTCGGACAGGTCGAATGTCAGCGCCGCGACGTCGCCTGGGTCGAGCGCCAGCAGCCGCTGGCCGGCGGTCGCCGAACCGGTCATGGTGGTGTACACGATGGACAACGCCGTGTGCTGCGGGGTCATACCGCACGCCACGCCGACCGTCCCCGCCGCGACCGCCAGGTGCGGGGTGGCGCCGAGTGCTTCCCAGTCGGTGTCAGGCCATACCCGCCGGGCCAGCCTGGCCAGGCCCCGGCCCTGCGCGCGGGATGCCTGCCGGGCCGCGGGAGCCGGTGTCCGTGCGTCGGTTTCGCGATTGGCGGCGGCAACGGTCAGCGACCCGGCGTGCACCGCCGCCGCGATCGACGCCGTCACGAGCCCCTGAGTGGCGACGCGGCGGCGCAAGAATGCCCGCAACGTCGCCAGGTCGTTCACCAAGCCGCTGGTGATCGCTTCCTCCACGCCGCCGGAATGCACATGCCCGCCCGTCGGCAAGCGGGAGTCGGCCAGTGTCAGCAGCGTTGTCAGGTTCGTCATCAGAACAGGAAATATCGCTGTGCCATGGGCAGTTCGGCGGCGGGCTGCTCCTGCCACACCTCGCCGTCGATGCGCACCGTGAAGGTATCGGGCTCCACTTCGATGCGCGGCTGTGCGTCGTTGAGCGGCATGTCCGCCTTGCCGACACCGCGCACGTCCCGTACCGGCACCAGGCGGCGGTTGACCGCCAGCCGGTCGGCGAGCTTGTCCTCGATCGCCTGCGGCGCAACGAAATGCACCGACGTCGCCGCGGCGGCGGCGGGTGCCGCGCCGAACATCGGCCGTGGCAACACGGGCTGCGGGGTGGGTATCGACGCGTTCGCCGAGAGCCGCATCCGGCCGTCGACCATCGCAGCCGAAGACCTCCTGCACGACATCGGCGCCATCTCGATGATCGGCAGCGACGCCCAGGCGATGGGCCGCATCGGCGAGGTCGTGCTGCGCACCTGGCAGACGGCACACGTGATGAAGCGCCGTCGCGGTGCCGCCGACGGTGACGGCGCAGACGGCCGGGGCGCCGACAACAACCGCGTTCGGCGCTACGTCGCGAAATACACCATCTGCCCGGCCGTCGCGCATGGGTTGGACGCCGAGATCGGTTCCGTCGAGGTCGGCAAGCTCGCCGACCTCGTGCTGTGGGAACCCGCGTTCTTCGGTGTCAGGCCGCACGCGGTCGTCAAGGGCGGCATGATCGCCTGGGCCGCGATGGGAGATGCGAACGCGTCGATACCCACCCCGCAGCCCGTGTTGCCACGGCCGATGTTCGGCGCGGCACCCGCCGCCGCCGCGAC
>LZSH01000454.1 GCA_001665255.1 Mycobacteriaceae bacterium 1482268.1
ATCGAGCGCGGCGTGGCCGCGAACACGTTGAGCTCCTACCGGCGAGACCTGCGTCGCTACGCCGAACACCTGAGCGGACGTGGCATCGATGACCTCAGCAAGGTCACCGAGGCCGATGTGAGCGACTTCCTGGCCGCTCTTCGCCGCGGGGACACCGACAGTGGGACCAGTCCGCTGTCGGCGGTGTCGGCGGCGCGCGCGCTGATCGCGGTGCGCGGGCTGCACCGTTTCGCGGCGGCCGAAGGGGTCACCGATCTCGACGTGGCCCGCGCCGTCAGACCGCCGACGCCCAGCAGGCGGCTGCCCAAGAGCCTGACCATCGACGAGGTGCTGGCACTGTTGGAGGGAGCCGGCGGAGACAGCGAGGCCGACAGCCCGCTGACCCTGCGCAACCGCGCTCTTCTCGAGCTGCTGTACTCCACCGGAGCGCGGATCTCAGAGGCTGTCGGCCTCGACATCGACGACATCGACACGCATGCCCGCTCAGTGTTGTTGCGCGGCAAGGGCGGAAAGCAGCGGCTGGTGCCGATCGGCCGTCCAGCTGTCGCCGCACTGGACGCATACTTCGTTCGTGGCCGGCCCGATCTGGCGCGACGTGGCAAGGGAACGCCGGCGATCTTCCTCAACGCGCGCGGGGGACGGTTGTCACGGCAGAGCGCATGGCAGGTACTACAGGACGCCGCCGAACGGGCGGGCATTACCGCCGCGGTATCGCCGCACACCCTCCGGCACTCATTCGCCACCCATCTGCTCGACGGCGGTGCGGATGTGCGCGTCGTGCAGGAGCTACTCGGCCACGCATCGGTCACCACCACGCAGATCTACACCCTTGTCACGGTGCACGCGCTGCGGGAGGTGTGGGCCGGCGCCCACCCGCGGGCGCGCTAGCCCGCTCAGCCCAGATACTCCGACTCGAGTACCAGGTCAGGCACCAGCGACTGATACTCGACGTGTGTCTTGTGTTCGACGGTGTCCCACAGCTTGCCCTGCTGATCGCGCATGTATGCGCGGTACTTGGGCGCCCCGGGAACGCGGACGTTGTCGGCGACGACGATCGTCCCCTTGTGCAGCCAGCCGCGGTCGAGGATGCTCTGCAAATCCGTCAGATAGACGCTCTTTTCGTGGTCGATGAACAGCAGATCAACCGCGCCAGCGCCGACGCCGTGCTCATTGGCCAGGGCATCGAGCGTATGTCCGCCATCTCCGATAGTTCCGACGACACAGGCAATGCGATCGGCGACGCCTGCGTGCGTCCAAATGCGCCGGGCGATGTCGGCGTTCGCCGCGGCGAACTCAACGGAGATGACCTTCGCATCGGGCGCGGCCCTGGCGATGCGCATCGCGCTGTAGCCGCAGTACGTGCCCAGCTCCAGAACCAGTTTTGGGTTGGCGCGGCGCACGGCGGCGTCGAGCAACTCGCCCTTCTCGTCACCGACGTTTGGCAGCATGGACTTCTCACCGGCGAATGCGTCGATGGCGTCGATCACGCCGTCGAGGTCGCCGCGACGCGCGTTGGCTTGCACGTACGCGGCGCACGCCTCCTCGCGGCCGTCGCCGATCTGGCCGGTCCTGGTGAAGCTGCGCAGACCCACGCCGAAGCGCCATAACGACAACCGCAGGAACGGCAGCCGCCGCTTCACGCTCATGGGAAAGCAGCCTAGGTCAATTGCACTGGTGAATGGGTCGCAGGTTGCCCGCGGGTCTGCCTGTCCAGGCCGGGCATGGCCGTTAAACTTGCCCGGATGTTCGCTATGGCCCCGCGTTGCCTGACCACCGATGGTGGGGCCGATGTCTGACGACGCCAGCCCCACCGATCCGCCGGCGCAGACCGGACTGACCGGCCGCCCGGTGCGGCCGACACCTGAGCCAAGGCCCAAGAGCGTGCACGGCCCGGCGAAGGTCATCGCGATGTGTAACCAGAAAGGTGGCGTCGGCAAGACCACCTCGACCATCAACTTGGGCGCCAGCCTGGCCGAATACGGCCGTCGGGTGCTGCTGGTCGACCTGGATCCGCAGGGCGCTCTGTCGGCGGGGCTCGGTGTGCCGCACTACGAGCTCGACCACACGGTTCACAACCTGCTCGTCGAGCCGCGGGTGTCCATCGACGACGTGCTGATCCACACCCGGGTCAAGAACATGGACCTGGTGCCCAGCAACATCGATCTGTCGGCCGCGGAGATCCAGCTGGTCAACGAGGTGGGTAGGGAGCAGTCGCTGGCGCGGGCACTTCACCCGGTGCTGGACCGCTACGACTACGTCCTCATCGACTGCCAGCCATCGCTCGGCCTGCTGACCGTCAACGGTCTGGCGTGTGCGGATGGTGTCATCATTCCGACCGAATGCGAGTACTTCTCGTTGCGCGGGTTGGCGTTGCTGACCGACACGGTCGACAAGGTGCACGACCGGCTGAATCCCAAGCTGACGATCAGTGGCATCCTGATTACCCGTTATGACCCGCGCACCGTCAACGCGCGCGAAGTGATGGCCCGCGTCCTCGAGAGGTTCGGTGACCTGGTGTTCGACACCGTGATCACCCGCACAGTGCGCTTCCCGGAAACCAGTGTCGCCGGCGAGCCCATCACCACGTGGGCACCGAAATCCGGTGGCGCGCTGGCGTATCGTTCGTTGGCCTGTGAGGTCATCGACCGGTTCGGTTCGTGAACACGGAGACCCAGCCGGAGGAGTCGCAGCAGACGGGCTTCCAGGTTCGGCTGACCAACTTCGAGGGTCCGTTCGATCTGCTGCTGCAGTTGATCTTCGCCCACCGGCTCGACGTGACCGAAGTGGCTCTGCACCAGGTGACCGACGACTTCATCGCCTATACAAAGGCCGTCGGTCCGCAGCTCGAACTCGATGAGACCACCGCGTTCCTCGTGATCGCTGCCACCCTGCTCGACCTCAAGGCCGCGCGCCTGCTGCCGGCGGGGGAGATCCACGACGAAGAAGATCTGGCCCTGCTGGAGGTCCGCGACCTGCTGTTCGCGCGCTTGCTGCAGTACCGGGCGTTCAAGCACGTGGCAGAGATGTTCGCTGAACTCGAGGCCGCCGCCCTGCGCAGCTATCCGCGCGCGGTGTCGCTGGAAGACCGCTACTCCGACCTGCTGCCGGAGGTGATGCTGGGCGTCGACGCGCGGCTGTTCGCCGAGATCGCGGCCAGCGCGTTCACACCGCGTCCGGTGCCGACTGTGGCCACCGAGCACCTGCACGAGCTCATCGTGTCGGTGCCCGAACAGGCAGAACAGCTGCTCGCGGAGCTGCAACGACGTGGCAAGGGACAGTGGGCCAGCTTCGCCGATCTGGTCGCCGACTGCCGTGAGCCGATC
>LZSH01000455.1 GCA_001665255.1 Mycobacteriaceae bacterium 1482268.1
CCGCGCTAACGCCGGGCTATCGATCGGCCGCCACCCGGGCGCGGGGTGCCTTGACGGCGGACCCGTGGTACCGGATAACCTACCGGTTGGTTGACGCGTGATCGATGAGGAGGGCGCGTGGCATCTGCCGAGTCTGCGGTGCGCATCGGGAATTGCTCGGGCTTCTACGGTGACCGGCATTCGGCGATGCGCGAAATGCTGCTCGGCGGCGACCTGGATTACCTGACCGGCGACTATCTGGCCGAGCTGACCATGCTGATCCTGGCGCGCGACCGGGCCAAATCACCCGACCGCGGTTATGCGAAGACGTTCTTGTCCCAGCTCGAGGAGTGCCTGGGCACCGCACTCGAGCGAGGCGTGCGCATCGTCGCCAACGCCGGCGGGCTGAATCCGGCGGGACTTGCCGACGCGGTCCGGGCCTTGGCCGCGCGACTCGGCCTCGACGCCAAGGTCGCCCACGTCGAGGGTGACGACCTGTTGGCGCGCGCCCACGACCTCGGTTTCGGAAGCCCGCTGGCGGCCAACGCCTACCTCGGCGCGTGGGGGATTGTCGACTGCCTCAACACCGGCGCCGACGTCGTGGTCACCGGCCGGGTGACCGACGCGTCGGTCATCGTCGGTCCCGCCGCCGCGCACTTCGGGTGGGCACGCGACGACTACGACCGGCTCGCCGGCGCGGTGGTCGCCGGTCACGTCATCGAATGCGGGGCGCAGGCCACCGGTGGAAACTTCGCGTTCTTTGTGGAAGCCGGAGCAGTGGCCGACCTCTTACATCCGGGGTTCCCAGTAGCCGAGATCTACGACAGCGGTGCGTCGGTGATCACCAAGCACCCCGGCACGGGCGGTCTGGTCAGCGTCGACACCGTCACCGCGCAGCTGCTCTACGAGATCAGCGGCGCCCGGTACGCCAACCCGGACGTGACGGCGCGGATGGACAGCATCGAACTGTCCCCCGACGGCGCCGACCGGGTGCGGATCGACGGGGTGGAGGGAGAACCGCCGCCGCCGACGCTGAAGGTGTCGCTGAACAGCATCGGCGGCTTCCGTAATTCGATGACGTTCGTGCTCACCGGACTCGACATCGATGCCAAGGCCGAGTTGGTGCGCAGACAGCTCGAATCGGGGCTGGGTGTCAAACCCGCCGAGATGGAGTGGACGCTGGCGCGCACCGATCACCCGGACGCCGACACCGAGGAGGCTGCGAGCGCGCTGTTGCATTGCGTGGTGCGCGATCCGGACCCTGCAAATGTCGGCCGCCAGTTCTCTTCTGCAGCAGTTGAATTAGCGCTTGCCAGCTACCCGGGCTTCACCACCACAGCGCCGCCGGGTGATGGGCAGGTGTATGGGGTGTTCACGCCCGGCTATGTCGAGGCGACGGAGGTGACTCAGGTCGCGGTGCACGCCGACGGCACACGCACGGGGATCCCCGCCGCTGCCGAGACCAAGGCGCTCGAGCCGGTCGCATCCTTCGACCTGCCCGAACCGTTGCCGATCGGCCCGACGCAACGAGTGCCGCTTGGACGCATCGCGGGCGCGCGCAGCGGGGACAAGGGCGGTAATGCCAATGTCGGCGTGTGGGTGAGCACCACCGATCAGTGGCGGTGGCTGTCGCACGCGCTCACGATCGAGAAGCTGCGCGAATTGCTACCGGAGACAGCTGATTTGGAAATCGAACGACATCTCTTGCCGAACCTGCGGGCGGTGAACTTCGTGATCGAGGGCATCCTGGGCGCGGGCGTCGCCTATCAGGCCCGCTTCGATCCGCAGGCTAAAGGCCTCGGCGAATGGCTGCGCAGCCGCTGTATCGACATCCCCGAAAGGCTTCTCACATGAGCAGTATCTGGCATACGCCCGAACGCGACGAGCTGCGAAAGACGGTGCGCGCGTTCGCCGAACGCGAGGTGCTGCCGCACGTCGACGAGTGGGAACGGTCCGGCATGCTGCCCCGCGAGTTGCACCGCAAGGCCGCCGAGGCCGGCCTGCTCGGCGCGGGATTCCCCGAGGCCGTAGGCGGCGAGGGCGGTGACGGTGCCGATGCGGTGATCATCTGCGAGGAAATGCATTACGCCGGAGCGCCAGGTGGAGTTTTCGCCTCGCTGTTCACCTGCGGTATCGCGGTGCCGCACATGATCGCCTCGCGTAATCAGCGGTTGATCGACACCTACGTGCGGCCCACGTTGAGCGGCGACAAGATCGGGTCGCTGGCGATCACCGAGCCTGGCGGCGGCTCCGACGTCGGACATCTCACCACCAAAGCTGAGCTGATTTCTGACGGCGACCACTACATCATCAATGGCGCCAAGACCTACATCACCTCCGGCGTGCGCGCCGATTACGTCGTCACCGCCGCCCGCACCGGCGGTCCGGGCGCGGCCGGCGTCTCGTTGATCGTCGTCGACAAGGACAGCCCGGGCTTCGAGGTTTCCCGCAAGCTCGACAAGATGGGCTGGCGGTCTTCCGACACCGCCGAGTTGTCCTACACCGACGTGCGCGTACCCGTCGCCAATCTGGTCGGCGCCGAGAACACCGGCTTCCTGCAGATTGCGGGCGCATTCGTCTCCGAACGCGTTGGCCTTGCCGCACAGGCGTATTCGAGTGCGCAGCGCTGCCTCGACCTGACCGTGGAGTGGTGCCGTAACCGGGAGACGTTCGGTAAGCCGCTGATCACCCGGCAATCCGTGCAGAACACGTTGGCGGAGATGGCGCGGCGCATCGACGTCGCCCGTGTCTACACCCACAGCCTCGTCGAGCGGCAACTGGCCGGTGAGAGCAACCTGATCACCGAGGTGTGCTTTGCCAAGAACACCGCCGTCGAGGCCGGCGAATGGGTCGCCAATCAGGCGGTGCAGTTGTTCGGCGGCATGGGATACATGGCCGAATCGGAGGTCGAACGGCAGTACCGCGACATGCGTATCCTCGGAATCGGCGGTGGGACAACCGAAATACTCACGTCGCTGGCCGCCAAGACGCTGGGATACCAGTCATGACAACGTTGGCCTCGACGCTGGATCCGCGTTCCTCCGCCTACGTGGAAGCCGCCGAAGCGATGACAGTCAAGCTCGCCGAGCTCGACACCGAGCACGCCAAGGCGCTGGCGGGCGGCGGCGAGAAGTACGTCAAGCGTCACCATGACCGCGGCAAGATGACCCCGCGCGAGCGCATCGAGATGCTGATCGATGCCGACTCGCCGTTCCTCGAGCTCAGCCCGCTGGCGGCTTGGGGCAGTCAGTACACACTGGGCGCGAGCGTGGTGACCGGCATCGGTGTGGTCGAGGGCGTGGAGTGTCTGCTCGTGGCCAACGACCCAACGGTCAAGGGCGGCACCAGCAACCCGTGGACGCTGAAGAAGACGCTGCGTGCCAACCAGATCGCGTTCGAGAACCGCCTGCCGGTGATCTCGTTGGTGGAGTCCGGGGGCGCGGACCTGCCCACCCAGAAGGAGATCTTCATCCCCGGCGGCCAGTTGTTCCGCGACCTCACCCGGCTCTCCGCGGCGGGCATCCCCACCATTGCGTTGGTGTTCGGGAACTCCACCGCCGGCGGCGCCTACATTCCCGGCATGTCCGATCACGTCGTGATGATCAAGGAACGGTCGAAGGTCTTCCTGGCCGGCCCGCCGCTGGTGAAGATGGCGACGGGTGAGGAGTCCGACGACGAGTCGCTGGGTGGCGCCGAAATGCACGCTCGCACCTCAGGTCTCGCGGACTACTACGCCGTCGACGAACTCGATGCCATCCGGATCGGACGCCGTGTCGTGGCACGGCTGAACTGGCACAAGCATGGTCCGGTGCCATCGGCCGTGACCGAGCCGCTGTACGACGCCGAGGACCTGCTCGGCATCGTACCCGCGGATCTGCGTATCCCGTTCGACCCGCGCGACGTCATCGCCCGCGTCGTCGACGGCTCGGATTTCGACGAGTTCAAACCGCTCTACGGGTCGTCGTTGGTGACCGGTTGGGCCAACCTGTACGGCTATCCGATCGGCATCCTGGCCAACCACCGCGGCGTGCTGTTCAGCGAGGAGTCGCAAAAGGCGACCCAGTTCATCCAGTTGGCCAACCGCTCCGATACGCCATTGCTGTTCCTGCACAACACAACCGGATACATGGTCGGCAAGAAATACGAGGAAGGCGGGATGATCAAGCACGGCTCGATGATGATCAACGCCGTATCGAACTCAACCGTTCCGCACCTCTCGCTGCTGATCGGCGCCTCCTACGGCGCCGGACACTACGGCATGTGCGGACGCGCCTACAACCCGCGCTTCCTGTTCGCGTGGCCCAGCGCCAAGTCCGCGGTGATGGGCGGCGCGCAGCTCGCCGGCGTGCTGTCGATCGTCAGCAGGGCCGCCACCGAGGCCCGCGGCCAGCAGGTCGACGAGGAGGCCGACGCCGCCATGCGGGCCGCGGTCGAGGGGCAGATCGAGGCGGAGTCGTTGCCGATGGTGTTGTCCGGACTGCTCTACGACGATGGCGTCATCGACCCGCGGGACACCCGCACGGTATTGGGAATGTGTTTGTCTGCCATTGCAACTGGGCCGATCAAGGGGACGTCGAACTTCGGCGTCTTCCGAATGTGAGCACGGCAATGATGATCACACGAGTCCTCGTTGCGAACCGGGGAGAGATCGCGCGACGGGTGTTCGCCACGTGCCGGCGTCTGGGGATCGGCACAGTCGCCGTCTACACCGACCCCGACGCCGGCGCGCCGCATGTAGCGGAGGCCGATGCGCGTGTGCGCCTCGACGGCCGCAACGGCTACTTGGACCCCCAGCAGTTGATCGCGGCGGCTCAGGCAGCCGGCGCCGACGCGATCCACCCCGGGTACGGATTCCTGTCCGAGAACGCGGATTTCGCGTCTGCGGTGCTGGATGCTGGTTTGACGTGGATCGGGCCGCCGGTCGCTGCCGTGGCGGCGATGGGCTCCAAGATCGAGGCGAAGAAAATGATGGCCGCCGCGGGCGTCCCAGTGCTCGACGAACTCGATCCCGACGCCGTGACGGCCGACCAGCTGCCCGTGTTGATCAAGGCATCGGCCGGTGGGGGCGGCCGCGGCATGCGCGTCGTGCGCGAATTGTCCGAGTTGCCCGCGCAAGTCGAGGCCGCGCGCCGCGAGGCACAGTCGGCGTTCGGCGATCCGACAGTGTTCTGCGAGCGCTACCTTGCGACCGGCCACCATGTGGAGGTTCAGGTGCTCGCAGACGAGCACGGCACCGTGTGGGCGGTCGGCGAACGCGAATGCTCGATCCAGCGCAGGCACCAGAAGATCATCGAAGAGGCGCCGTCGCCACTTGTCGAACGTGTTACGGGTATGCGGGACAAGCTGTTCGAAGCGGCACGCCTGGCGGCGGCCGCGATCGGGTATACCGGTGCGGGCACCGTCGAGTTCATGGCCGACGACGGCGGAGACTTCTTCTTCCTCGAGATGAACACCCGGCTGCAGGTCGAACACCCCGTCACCGAGCTCACCACCGGCCTGGACCTCGTCGCGCTGCAGGTGCACGTCGCCGACGGCGTCCGGCTCGATCCGGAGCCACCCCCGTCACGGGGATACTCGATCGAAGCGCGCCTCTACGCCGAGGATCCCGCCAAGGGCTGGCAACCGCAGGCTGGGTCGGTGCATCGCTTTCAAGTGCCGAACACGACAACGCACTTCGGGATGCTCGACGGCCTCGGCGTGCGCGTGGATACCGGTATCGAGGACGGATCTGAGGTATCGGTCTTCTACGACCCCATGCTGGCGAAAATCATTTCTTACGCGCCCAGTCGCCAACAGGCCGCAGGTCTTTTGGCCGACGCTCTCGCGCGCACCCGTATCCACGGCGTGCGGACCAACCGCGACCTTCTGGTCCACGTGCTGCGGCATCCCGCATTCCTTGACGGCGCCACCGACACGGCATTCTTCGACACCCACGGTCTGGCCGAGCTGGCGAAGCCGTTGGCCGACCCGCGTGCGGTCGGGTTGTCAGCGCTGGCGGCGGCACTGGCGGATGCCGCCGAGAATCGTCGGACGGCAACGGTATCCGCGGCCGCGCCCAGCGGATGGCGCAACGTCGCCTCGGGCCTCCAGACGAAATCGTTCAGCGACGCCACCGGCGAGCGTCATGAGATCCGCTACCGCTTCACCCGCGCCGGCATCGAAGTCCCTGGCCTCGATGCGGTGAGCCTGGTGTCGTCGTCGCCCGGACACGTCGTGCTCACCGTTGACGGTGTGGACCGGCCGTTCGATGTCGCCCGCTACGGCCCCGAGGTGTTCGTCGACTCCCCCTTGGGCCCTGTGCAACTCACGGCGCTGCCGCGGTTTCCCGACCCCGCCACTGCGCTCGCGCACGGTTCTCTGCTGGCGCCGATGCCAGGCTCGGTGCTGCGCATCGGCGCGGCGGTGGGCGAGGCGGTGACTGCGGGCCAGCCATTGATCTGGATGGAAGCAATGAAGATGGAGCACACCGTGGCCGCACCGGGCGATGGCGTGCTCGTGGAACTCAACGTCGAACCCGGCCAGCAGGTCGATGTCGGCGCCGTACTCGCCCGAGTGGACGATCCTCAAGGAGACCAACAATGACAGGCTTCATCGAGAGCGAAGAACGGCAGGCGCTGCGCAAGGCGGTTGCCGCGATGTGCGCCAACTACGGCCAGGACTACTACCTCGAAAAGGCGCGCGCAAGCCAGCACACCGATGAATTATGGAGTGAGGCAGGGAAACTCGGCTTTATCGGGGTGAATCTCCCCGAGGAGTACGGCGGTGGCGGCGCGGGCATGTACGAGCTGTCCATCGTGATGGAGGAGATGTCGGCGGGCGGCTGCCCGCTGCTGTTGATGGTGGTCTCCCCCGCCATCAACGGCACGATCATCGCCAAGTTCGGCACCGAGGAGCAAAAGAAGCGGTGGTTGCCGGGTATCGCCGACGGTTCGATCACGATGGCGTTCGCGATCACCGAGACCGATGCGGGCTCGAACTCGCACCGCATCACCACAACTGCCCGCCGTGACGGCAGCGACTGGATCATCAACGGCCAGAAGGTGTTCATCTCCGGCGTCGATCAGGCGCAGGCCGTGCTCGTTGTCGGTCGTGCCTTCAAAGAGGGAGTCCACAAGTCCGAATCTCTTCGGCCGGCGTTGTTCATCGTGCCCACTGACACTCCGGGTCTTACCTGGACGAAGATCGACATGGAGATCGTCAGCCCGGAGAGCCAGTTTCAGCTGTTTCTCGATGACGTGAGGCTGCCGTCGGACGCTCTTGTCGGCTCGGAGGACGCCGCGATCGCGCAGCTGTTCGCCGGGTTGAACCCCGAGCGGATCATGGGTGCGGCAAGCGCGGTCGGCATGGGCAGGTTCGCGATCAACAAGGCGGTCGATTACGTCAAGACGCGCCAAGTCTGGAAGACGCCGATCGGCGCTCATCAGGGACTGTCACATCCGTTGGCGCAGAATCACATTGAAGTCGAGCTCGCCAAGCTGATGATGCAGAAGGCCGCGACTCTGTATGACAACGGCGACGACGTCGGCGCGGCCGAGGCGGCGAACATGGCCAAGTACGCAGCCGGCGAGGCCTCGGTACGCGCAGTCGACCAGGCGGTGCAGTCGCTGGGCGGCAACGGGCTGACCAAGGAGTACGGCATCGCCGCCGCGGTGACCGCGTCGAAGCTGGCCCGGATTGCTCCGGTGAGTCGTGAGATGGTGCTCAACTTCGTGGCGCAGACCTCGCTGGGTCTGCCCCGCTCCTATTGATGCGCACCTTGGTCTTCTGATGACGCGCGGCCGTCGGCCGCTGCCTTTATCTCGGCGTCGGAGTGATCGACAAACGGCCGAGACGGGCTTCTGCGTGGCATGCGCCGTAGAGACTCGTATCTTCGCCGAACGACATCCGGGAATCGTCCGATTGCGTCCGACGGGATGAACGCAGCGTAGAGGACGAACATTGCCAAGCTGAAGAAGCCGACGCTCAGACTCACCGTAATGCCCAGATGCAGAACTACGCCGCCAAGTAGGACCCAAGGTCGCAGCCGTCGGTTCCACACCAGGATGGCGATCGCGAGTTCGAGAAGGATTGTTCCCCAGGAAACGAAGTTTGACAGATACGCATTTGTCGAAATCCATTGTGGGGGTGAGAGTTGCGCAAAGGTGGAGTCGCTCCGCCACGCATAGGAGACCGCAGATCCCTCGAGCCATGCCTTGCCGGCCAACTTCGCCTGAACCGACGCCAGGTAGATCAAGGTCATCTGGATCTGCAACAGACGAGTCGGCCATGGCGCGCGAAGCTGTGCGGTCCAAAACTTTCCCGTCCGCCGCCATTGATCAAGCGACAAGGCCGATCCGCAGGAGGAAAGGGCCAATACCAGCGAAACAATCATTACGACTCCGTCGCCGGCGTTGAAGACCCACGGGTCTCGTCGCACGAAAGATCCGATCAGCACGAAGACGACGATCGCGGCTAGCCGGCTGTGCCATCCGACGGTTAATGCCACCGAAGATATGAGCAGCACGACCCAGCCCGTCAGCAGCGCGGTGTCGCTCGGCCACTGATCAAAGACACCCCATTGATAGGAAAATCCTGGATGCTGGCTGATCACACCATTCGCGCCGAACAGTTCGTAGAGATCCGGCAGCAGTGCGAAGGTCCACACAACCGCAAGGATGCCGAAGGCGATTCTCACGAGCCCGAGGGGATAAGCCGGTTGCGGTTCAAACCAGAACTGACACCAACCGTTGCGGACTTTGGCCCACGGTGACGTCCGTGGAGAGTCGAGAACAGTCATCATTGTCCTGTCAGATCTTCGGAGTACAAGACCTTTTCCGCAGTGGCTCCTCCCCCGCGGTCTCCCGGCGGAGGGAGATTTTGGACACGAAGCACCATCACAACGCGGGCAGCGCGCTCAGTCGGGGTCGAGAGCTGTTGCGCGACCCAGCGGCACAGCGCGGTCCTTACCTGCAGGTCGATGATCGCGTTACGTGTCAGCTTGTCCCAATGAGTAGAAGCCCACCTGGCCGTGCGGGGACCGGGTTTGACCGACCAGACTCGCTCGGTGCCATTGGTCATTGTGACTGTCACAGAGATCGTTTCGAGTCGGGTGTTCGGGTTCGGTGCATAAAGCGACCACGTTTGACTCAAGCCTGCTATCTCGGTCACGGGCCGGATGGCAGCCGCCAACGCGCTCTTTATCGGCGAGTCAGGAAGATTCGACACCACGCCCGCGAAGAGGATCACGACGACCAGGAGGCTGATAAACACTTTGCCGACGCGGGATTCCTCGATGGCCTGTTGTAGAGACGACAACTTCTCAGCTGCCGCCGAAATGCGCGTCAAGAAGTCCTCCCGCAATTGCCCACTGTGCAGGTCACCTTATCGAAAGCAAATGATTGCCCAACTCTGTCGCGCGGACCTCACCGGGTCTGCCACGCTCGTAGGCGATGAGTACTCTCGTTCACTACGCCGTCGACGGTCCCGTCGCCCGGCTCACGCTGGATTCGCCGCACAACCGCAACGCGCTGAGTACGACGCTCGTCGATCAGCTGCGCCAAGCACTGTGCGACGCGTCGGACGACTCGTCGGTGCGGGCCGTGGTGCTGGGACACACCGGAGGGACGTTCTGCGCGGGCGCCGACCTGTCGGAGGCCAGCGGCGGTGACCCGGCCGAAGCCGTCGCCGACAATGCGCGCCAGCTAACCTCCGTGTTACGCGCGATCCTCGAGATGCCGCAGCCGGTGATCGGGGCGATCGACGGGCATGTCCGGGCCGGCGGGCTGGGGCTGGTCGGGGCGT
The DNA here is from genome assembly GCA_001665255.1 of Mycobacteriaceae bacterium 1482268.1. GTDB lineage: Bacteria > Actinomycetota > Actinomycetes > Mycobacteriales > Mycobacteriaceae > Mycobacterium. The sequence continues at coordinate 9,760 of LZSH01000455.1, forward strand.
GCGACATCGTGGTGGCGGGACGCAACAGCACGTTCGCGCTCACCGAGGCCCGCATCGGGGTGGCGCCGTCGATCATCTCGCTCACGTTGTTGCCGAAGATGTCCGCGCGGGCCGCGGGACGCTACTTCGTCACGGGCGAGAAATTCGGCGCTGATGAGGCCGCTGACATGGGTTTGGTGACAATCGCGGCCGACGACGTCGATGGCGCCGTGGCCGACTTGACGGCGCAGATCGCAAAGGGTTCGCCGCAGGGGCTCGCGGCGTCGAAGGCCCTGACAACCGCTTCGCTACTGAATGCATTTGATCAGCGTGCCGAGGCGCTGACCAGGAAATCTGCTGAGCTGTTCGTCTCCGACGAGGCCCGCGAGGGCATGCTCGCCTTCCTGCAGAAGCGCCCGCCGAACTGGGTCGAACGGCAGTGAGACCCGACGGACCCGCGAGATGTGTTGCGCGTAGGCTCGCTCTTCGATGGCTCGGGAAGTTCTCATCACAGGCGCGACCGGCACGCTGGGCCACCGAGTGGTCTGCGAGGCAACAGAAGCCGGTCACAAGGTCCGCGCGCTGAGCCGGAAACCTCACGTCGGCTACACCGGCGTGCACTGGGCGCAAGGCGACCTGCTCAGCGGTGAGGGCATCGAGGATGCGCTCGAGGGCATCGACACCGTCATCCATTGCGCCACCCAGCCCACGCGCGCCAAGGACGTCGTCTCGGCCACCCACCTCATCTCGGCCGCGCGCCGCGCCGAAACGAACAACATCCTCTACGTATCGATCGTCGGGATCGACCGCATTCCCCTGCCCTACTACAAGGCCAAGCTGCGGGTCGAGGAAGCGCTGACGGCGTCCGGGCTCGGCCACACAATCATTCGGGTCACGCAATTTCACGACCTCATCGAGACGATGTTCTCGGTCCAGCGGTTCTCGCCTGCCTTGGCCGTGATCAAGGACGTCCGCTTCCAGCCGATCGATACCCGCGACGTCGCAGAACATCTGGTCTCGCTCATCGACAACGGGCCGGCGGGCCGCGTCGACGACATCGGCGGACCCGCGGTCTTTGACCACGCTGAGCTGGGGCGCATGTACCTCACTGCGCGCGGCAGCCGTCGGCGTGTGCTGCCTTTACCGCTGCCCGGAGGAATCGGCGCCGGGCTGAAGTCCGGAGCCAACCTCGTCCCCGCAAACCCGGTGGGCGCTATCGGCTTCGCCCAGTTCCTGGCGCCAACTACATGATCTTCCTGTGCATCCCCGGAGCTAGGTCGTAGGCTCGTTAAACGATGAGCACACCAGCGTCGCGAAACCGATCGGAGCCCGCCGCGGACACCGATCGGATGCAGGCAGCCCAGCTCCTCGCCGATGCCGCCGCCGCAGGCCGCCTCCCGATGACCGAATACGAGGAACGGCTGACGAAGGCGTATTCGGCCAAAACCTACGACGAGCTGGATCGTCTGAGCGCCGACCTGCCCGGAGCGGCGTCCACCACCCGGCGCGGCGCTCCGCTTCACCCGGCGCCGTCGACTCTGCTGCTGGCCATCATGAGCGGGTTCGAGCGTCGCGGACGCTGGAACGTGCCGAAAAAGCTGACGACCTTCACCCTCTGGGGTGGCGGCGTCGTCGATCTGCGCTACGCCGACTTCACCTCGCCCGAGGTCGAGATTCGCACCTACTCGATCATGGGCAGCCAGACGATTCTCGTACCGCCCGAGGTGAACGTCGAGCTCAGCGGCCACGGGGTCATGGGAACGTTCGACCATCTCCAGTTCGGCGAAGGTCTACCGGGCGCTCCGAGAGTGAATGTTCGCGGCTTCTCCCTGTGGGGCAAGGTCGCCGTCAAGCGCAAGAAGCGCAGGACCGGCTGAAGTCGCCGCGTTTTGGCGGCCAGCGTGCAACCACTGCGGAATTCCGCCGCGGCTTTCGCAATGGCTTCACGTTCGGTGAAGACCTCAACCAACGACGGCCCGGATTAGCGGCGCCGCCGAGACCGCAGGTAGTCGCCGACGACCGCGGCGCCCAAGCCGTCCAGGTCGGGCACAACCACGCGACCTTCGACCCGCCGCGCGACCTGATCGATGAACCTGGCCAAGCCCGGGTCGTTACCCAGGCGGAAGATGGTGACCTGCGCGCCGAGCCGGGCCATCTCGTCGAAACCCTTGACGGTGTGCGCAATGGTCCGCGGATGGGGCGGATAGTCGAAGAACACCGACGTTCCTTCGCCGTCGCGGTAGTTCTCCAGATGCGCGGTCGGCTCACCGTCGGTCACGACGAGCACGACCGGCTGCGCGTTGGGGTGACGGCGCAGATGCCGACCCGCGAGCGCCAGCGCGTGATGCAGGTTGGTGCCCTGCTCGTAGACGCCTTCCAGCCCGGTCAGCTCGGCAGCGGACACCGTCCGCGCGTAGCGGCCGAAGGCGATGATCTGCAAAGCATCCGACCGGAAGCGCGTACTCACCAGATGGTTGAGCGCCAGCGCCGTACGCTTCATCGGCAGCCAGCGGTTCTCCATCACCATCGAGAACGAGGTGTCGACCAGCAGTGCCACGACGGCCTGCTGGCGTGTCTCGGTCTCCGACACCTCGACGTCCTCGACCGTGATCCGAATCGGTTTCTCCGTCACGCCCGTACCAGCCTGCCGCAGAACGGCATTCGTCAAAGTCCGCGTGACGTTCCACGGCTCGGTGTCGCCGAACTGCCACGCCCGCGTAGCACCCGTCATCTCGCCGGCCGCGCCGGCGCGCCGAGTTTCTCGTTCACCGTGCCGCCCCGAAAGCTGTTGCGCCACATCGCGCAGCGCGGTCTGGCCGAGCTGGAGAAGGCGCTGATGGATCAGGGCTTTCTGGATCGCGGTTCCGACGGGCAGTGGCGGTTGTCGCCGAAGGCGATGCGCCAGCTCGGCCAGCGTGCGCGCGTCGACTGCCGCCTCCTCGCCGAGTTGGCGGGCCAGTGCCTCGAGGTCGACGTCCTCCATCGTCGCGCCCGCGTAGCTCTGCGACAGCGCCTCGGCGAGCTGTTCCAGCTCGGCGATATCGGCCATCGCCTGTGCGCCTTCACCCATGCCCAGCGGATTGTCGCCGGAGAACCGCGACGATCCAGTCCAGTCCTCACCCGGGCGAGCCGCCTGCAAGTGCGCGTCCAGACGATTCAACGCGTTCATCAACGACGGCGATCCGAATGCCTGCTGCGCCAACGCGTCCAGCTCCGCGCGTTGATCGGCCGATAGGCTGTTGCGGAACCGCTGAGCCGCCGCCGCCCGCTGAGCCAGCGAGTCCAGCAGCTCGTCGGTGTTGCGCGGATTCTCCGGGAAGAACTCGCCGTGCTTCTTCATGAAGTCATCAAAGTCCTGCTGAGTGTCCTCGCCGCGAGAGTGCTTGTCCAGCAGGTCATTCAGGTCATCGAGCATCTCGTTGACGCGCTGGCGGTCCTCGTCGGTGGCGTTTTCCAGCGCCTGCTTCATGCCGGCGAACCGTTGGTCGAGCATCTCGCGGCCGAGCAGATCCTTGATCTGCTCGTACTTCTCGCGCGCCTCCTGGCTGCGCCATTCGTAGTCGGACAGCTCCTGCACCGCCTTGGCCGGCGACGGCGGCAGCGACTCGATCCGCATCTCCTGGAAGCGGGCGTCGTCGTCGAGCGCGCGCGCCAGCTCCTTGCGCTCGGCCAGTACCGCCTCGTCGAGAAGCTTCTTGATCTCCTGCAGCGTCCCGTCGAGGTTGTTGCGCTGCAACAACTCCCGACGACGGCGGTTAGCCTCGGCGGCCAGCTTGTCCGCACCGCGCATGTTCTGCGTACCGCGCCGCAGCAGCTCCTGCAGCGCCCGGCGCGGCGACGAGCCCTCCATCACGTCCTGCCCGATCGCCTCCAGCGCCTCGCGCAGATCAACCGGCGGCGCCAGCGGGTCCGGACCGCCGGTGTAGCCGGAGTAACGGGACGAGCGCCCGTGGCCGCGTCTGAGACTAGGACTCATGGCCGCACTCTCCCCCTACGCTTTCGCGTGGGTGGTACCCCCACAACGCAGCGAGTGCCTCGCTGCTTGATCGTCGTACGGCTAGCCATAGACAGTTTCGCCTTCGCCGGACTCCTTGTCGATGCGCTTCGCCAAATACAGAGCCTCCAAAGCCAATTCGACGGCAGCGGCACGTTCACCGTCCGACCTCGCACCCAGCCGCTCCTGCACCTGCGCGATCGCGTGCACCTCCGGCACCGCTGCCAACACGTCGCGCGCCGACACCCGCTCACCGGTCGTCACCGCCGTGCCAGCCTCGATCGCCACTACCAACGGACCGACGTCAATGCCGCCGAGCAGCCGCTGCGCGGTGTCGGCCGTCGCGCGCCGCAGCAGATGCTCGAGCACGGCCTGCTCGCGGCCCTCCTCACCGGATTCGAACTCCAGCTTCCCGCGCAGCACGTCGATCACCGTCCCGAGGTCGACCACACGGGCCACCGGATCGGTCTCGCCGAGGATCGCCGAGCGGTGCCGCGCCGCCGCGGCAACCGTCTCCGCGGCCGCGATCGCGAACCGTGCCGATACACCCGAGCGCTGGTCGATCGAGCTCGACTCGCGCAACAGCCGCGCGAAGCGGGCGAGGATCTGCAACAGATACTCCGGCACCTCGGCGGCCAGGTGCGCCTCCTGGCTGATGACACCGACCTCGGCGGCCAGCTCCCGCGGATAGTGCGTGCGGATCTCGGCGCCGAACCGGTCCTTCAGCGGAGTGATAATGCGGCCACGGTTGGTGTAGTCCTCGGGGTTGGCGCTGGCGACGACGACCACGTCGAGCGGCAGCCGCAACGTATAACCGCGCACCTGGATGTCGCGCTCCTCCATCACGTTGAGCATCGAGACCTGGATGCGCTCGGCGAGGTCGGGTAGCTCGTTGACCGCGACGATGCCGCGGTGCGCACGCGGGATCAGGCCGTAGGCGATGGTCTCCGGATCGCCGAGGCTGCGGCCCTCGGCCACCTTGATCGGGTCGATGTCGCCGACCAGGTCCGCGACGCTGGTGTCCGGGGTGGCGAGCTTCTCGAAGTACCGTTCGCTGCGGTGCCGCCACTCGATGGGCAGATCCTCGCCGGACTCCGCCGCTCGCCGAATCGACTCCGGCGTGATCGGGGTGAACGGGTGCTCCCCCAGTTCTGAGCCCGCGATCACCGGCGTCCACTCGTCGAGCAGACCGGACAGCGCGCGCAGCAACCGCGTCTTGCCCTGGCCGCGTTCACCCAGCAATACGACGTCGTGACCTGCGATCAACGCCCGCTCCAGCTGCGGCAGCACGCTGTCCTCGAAGCCGAGGATCCCGGGCCATACGTCCCGGCCGTCGGCCAGCGCGGCCAGCAGGTTCTCGCGGATCTCCTCCTTGACGCCACGCTCGCGATGGCCGGAGGCGCGCAGCTCTCCGACGGTCCGGGGCCGGTCATTAGATGATGTCACTACTCCACGCTACGACGGCTAGCAACAACGGGCAGCGGTTACCCTCTGCGCGAACGTGACGGGTCACTCCGAAAGCGGATTTGCCCGGATGAGGTCGACGAGGTCAACTCGGGTGAACGTCGGCTCGAAATAAGCCAGCACATTGGCGTTCATCGTGCCGAAGGTGGTCTGCGGACGGTCCTTCATGCCCGCGTGAAACCGCATCGAGGATTCCCTCGGCGAAACCGGTCCGCGGATGCGCGGCGATCACCGCCGTGATCTGTTCACCGGTCAATGCGTCAGCCCCGGCACCCACTACGTCGGTCGACACTCCGTTGATGAGCAGAGCGATCTCCGGCTCCAGCCGTTCTGCGATTCCGGGTGTGGTGTGCAGCGCGATGGCCAGCCAGACCGTCCGCGCTTCGTCATCTGAGTGGCCGTGCTCGATCAGGAAGGTTCGCGCGGCGTCGGCGCCGTCGAGTGGTCACACCGAGGCGGCGGCCATGCGGCATCGCCCATAGGTATGCCCGACGGGAGTGATTGAACAGCAGGTCATCTGCGGCGGACCAAACCAGCTCGGTGGCGTCGCGTGCGAGCGCCGAATCCGGAGGCTCTACTCCTGCAATGGGTTTCACTCATCGGCGTTCACCCGTGTGCGTGGTCGTGTTCGCTCGAACGCTGCGCTAGGTTGACCGCTCGAGCACCGACCTCGTCGCCGAGCACGGTTCCGCTCGCTGTGAGCAGCTGCTCAATCGCACCGAGCCAGTGTTCGTAATAGCACCAACCCTCGTCACGGTGCGCAGATTCCCAGCGCGATATTTGGGAGATCAGCGCCGCCTGAAACTGGGGCCACGTGAATACGCCGGCCTCACTCAACGCGACACCCATCGCGAAGGCCCGGCTCTCCCACGGCGCAGCGAACACCAACTCGCCGTTGGAACGTGGGGGTGCGGCAGCGCCCTCGAGAAAAGTCATGGCGCTCGCAGTTTCGCGACGCCCACCATCGAGTCGCGCGTGATCAGCCCGACCAGTTCTTCCTCGGACAGGGTTTCGGTTCCCGGCGGTCGCTCGGGCAGAACAAGCCAGCGCACTTCACTGCTGGAGTCGTGAACGGTAATCTGCACATCGTCGGCAAGCTCAAGACCCATCTCGGTCAACACTTTTCGCGGTTCTTTCACAATCCGCGCGCGGTAGGCCGGGTCCTTGTACCAGCTCGGCGGCAGACCCAACAGCTGCCACGGGTAACACGAACACATTGTGCAGACGACGACGTGGTGTGACGTCGGGGTGTTCTCCACGGCGACGACGTACTCGGTCTGCGGGCCGAGGAAGCCCAACTCCTTGATGGCCGCCGTGCCGTCGTCGAGCAGCCACCGCCGGTAGTCGCCGTCGGTCCATGCCTTCGCGACCACCTTGGCTCCGTTCAGCGGCCCCACGTCGGTCTCGTAGGTCGTGATTATCGCGTCGAGCGCCTTCGGGTCGATCAGACCCCGTTCGGTGAGCAGCTGTTCGAGTGCCTCTGTGCGCAGCGACGGCGGTATGTGTTCACGAGATCCATTGGCGCTCATGCGCTTTTCTCCAGATAGCTTTCGAACATCTCGATGGTCAACACGAACGACTCGGCGTCGTCGCCCCAGAGTTCATGCGAGTCGAATTGCACGGTGTAGACGTATTGGGGGTCTTCCCCCTGGAAGTGTGCGTTGGTATCGGGGAACACGAACGCCGGCTCGATCAGTGTGACGGTGCCGGTGTGGCCGCGGATGTAGCGCGGCAATCGGGTGTGTCCCGCCGGCGATATGTCCTTGGCGCGTACGCGCTCACCGACCGAGAAGGCCGGTTCGGCGTCGATCTCGCGCAGCGTCCCGTCGGTCATCGCTGGGCGGTCCCGCTCCGGCGGCTGCGGCGCCGGTGGTTCCTCGACGCGCTCGCCGCGCAGATTGCGGGCACGCGTGTCGACGGCCGACGGCGCCAGGACGCCGTTTTCGGTCAGATTCCGCTCGGCGCCGTTGAGCCAGCGGCCGTAGTAGCCATCGTCGAGGTAGGCGGCCCGGTCCAGGCGCTCCAGCACGTGCCGGAACGAATCCAGGTTGCCGTGCACCAGCCGGTTCGCCAGCAGGCTGAGCGCGAATGCTCTGCCGTGCCAGGGTTCCGAGAAGGTCGGCTCGTCGGGTTGCGGCGGTGTTGCCGGACCCCACCCGTCGATGCCTCCCATGTCGGCGATTCCGTCCATACCTGCCCCTTGCACGATCGCGCTGGAACGTCGATTCGACAGAATAAGCCTCGGGGAGACTTCTGCTCGGCGAAAGACGGCGACTGGCTATGCGTCGGTCGGCGGCAACATCTGGAAGCCGGACAGGATCGTCTCGGCGTCGCGTCGGTACGTCGGGTTGTCGGGGTCGGCGCTCTGCACCGTCATCGTCATCGCGAAGGTCATGTCCTCGGTCTGCATTACCGCAGTCAGCACCCGCGCCGGGTGGGGCCGCAACAGGCCCAGCGGCGGCGTGGTGTAGTCGATGGTCTCGGCGGGCAGCTCGCACAGTGTGCTCTCGGCAATGCGCACATCCTTGGCGCCGACAACGTTTTTCAGCGCTTGGTGCTGGGCGTCGAACACCTCTTGCGGCTCGGTGACACCGCGGTGGCTTTCGAGAGTGACGACGGCCGTCGGTGCGAATCCGTCCTTGGCCAAGCGCTCGTTGCGCATCGTGAACCGGATCAGCTCCGAATCCATCATCGTCACCCGTTCCCAGCCGTCCGGCTGCGGGATCTTCATGACGGGCTCTTCGTCGTTGTGATCGGGGATCGACGTCATCGGCGCATCGACCGACGTGCAATCCGAGGCGGTCGCACCCGCCTTGCCCATGTCGGGCGCCGCCACAACGCGCGCGTCGCTGATGACGCGTGTACACGACGCGGTCAGCACGATCGCCGTGGTCCCGAGGACCACCGCCGCCGCGCGCATCGCCATCGCCATGGACCGCAACCTATCAGTGCGCGAAGTGCCGCGCCCCGGTCACGTACAAGGTCACGCCCGCCTTGGCCGCCGCCTCGGTGACGAGTTCGTCGCGCATCGACCCGCCTGGGTGCACGATCGCCTTCACCCCAGCGTTCGTCAGCGTCTCCAGACCGTCAGGGAACGGGAAGAAGGCGTCCGAGGCGGCCACCGCGCCGCGCACCCGGTCACCGCCGCGCTCCACCGCTAGGCGCGCCGCGTCGACACGGTTCACCTGACCCATGCCGACGCCGACGGTGGCGCCGTCGGCGACGACGACAATAGCGTTGGACTTCACTGCCCGGCATGACCGCCACGCGAAGACGAGGTCGGCCAGCGTTGCCGGATCGGCGGGCTCACCAGTGGCCAGCGTCCAGTTGGCTGGGTCGTCTCCCGGCGCGTCGAGTGCGTCGCGCTGCTGCAGCAGAAGACCGCCACTGATGGGCCGCACTTCGGTGCCTCCGACCAATGGCTCCGAGGCGAGCAGGACGCGGATGTTCTTCTTGCGCGCAAGCACTTCCACCGCACCGTCTTCGTAGGCCGGCGCGATGATCACCTCGGTGAAGATGTCGGCGACGGTCTCGGCCATCTCCACGCTGACGGCGGTATTGGCCGCGATGACGCCGCCGAACGCGCTCAACGGGTCACACTCGTGGGCCTTGCGATGTGCGTCGGCCACCGACTCCGACGAGATCGCGATTCCGCACGGGTTCGCGTGCTTGATGATCGCCACGCATGTCTGCTCGTGATCGAACGCGGCGCGCCACGCGGCGTCGGCGTCGGTGAAGTTGTTGTACGACATCTCTTTTCCGTGCAGCTGCTCGGCCTGCGCCAGGCCGGGCCACGCGGTGTCGTCGCTGTAGAGCGCCGCCTGCTGGTGGGGGTTCTCCCCGTAGCGCAGCACACCGGTACGGCGCCAGGTCCCGCCGAACCAGGCGGGCAGCTTCTGCGCGGGCTCTTCAGGTGCGAGCTGCTCCCCCATCCAGCTCGCGACCGCCACGTCATACTCAGCCGTATGGCGAAACGCTAACGACGCCAGTATCTTTCGCTCTGCCAGCGTGAACCCCCCAGCCCGGACGGCCGCCAGCACACCGTCGTACCCGAGGGGGTCGACGACCACCGCCACGCTGGGATGGTTTTTGGCGGCAGCACGCACCATGGACGGGCCGCCGATATCGATCTGCTCGACGCACTCGTCGACGTCGGCACCGGATGCGACTGTCTCGCTGAACGGATACAGGTTCACGACGACGAGATCGAACGCCTCGATGCCGAGTTCCTCCAGGGCGGCGGCGTGCTCGGCCTTGCGTAGATCGGCCAGCAGCCCGGCGTGCACCCGAGGATGCAACGTCTTGACGCGTCCGTCGAGCACCTCGGGGAACCCGGTGAGCTCCTCCACCGGTGTTACCGGAACACCGGCTGCTGCAATGGTTTTGGCTGTGGATCCGGTCGAGACGATCGCGACGCCCGCCTCATGCAGGCCGGTGGCGAGTTCGGGCAGGCCGGTCTTGTCGTAGACACTGACCAACGCCCGTCGAATCGGTTTGCGTCCGTCTGTCATCCTAGAAATGCCTTTCGTCCAGTCCAGGTCACTCCGCGCGTTGCAAGCGCGGCCAGGACATCCACCAACAGTCTGCGTTCGACGACCTTGATCCGCTCATGCAGGGTGGCTTCGTCGTCGTCGTCGAGCACCGGTATGGCCTGCTGGGCCAGGATCGGCCCGGTGTCGGTGCCCGCGTCCACCAGATGCACGCTGCAGCCGGTGACCTTGACCCCGTAGGCGAGCGCGTCGGGTACGGCGTGCGCGCCGGGAAACGACGGCAGCAACGCCGGATGGGTGTTGAGTATCCGGCCGATGAAGCGCGAAAGAAAACGCGGCCCAAGGATTTTCATGAATCCCGCCGACACGATCAGGTCCGGCTCATGCGCTGCCGTGGCATCCGTGATGGCCGCGTCCCACGCATCCCGGTCGGCGTAGTCGCCCAACCGCACCTGGTAGCTGGGCAGCGACGCCGCCGAAGCGATCTCCACGGCCCGGCAGTCTCGATCGACGCCGACAGCGACGATGCGGGCGGGATAGTCGCCGACCGCGGACTCGAGCAGGGATTCCAGCAGCGAACCGGTGCCGGACGCCAGCACCACCACCCGTGCCGGTGCGCTCGGGGGCACACGGAGGGGTTGCTGCACGCGGAAAGCCTAGTCGTCGGACGGACGCCGCCGGTCGCCAAGGGGGCCTGGCGCGGCGTCGTCGTCGTCGATGTACTCGAGGTCCTCGGGATCGGGCAGCTCGTCGTCGACATGGGGGCGGCCCACCTGCGCCGAGGACACCGGCCCGACGTCGGCGGGCTCCGAGAACGGCGGCTGAAACTCCGCGGGTTTCTCGGGCTCGTCGAGCTGCGGTTCGGACTCGGTTTCCGTCTCGGGTTCCGGAGCGAAAACCGGCTCGAGCTCCGGTTCGGGCTCGAAGGCGGCCTCGAACTCGGTGTCATCCCAATCGGCGACGGGTTCGCTCTCGGTCTCGTCGAGATCGACGTTTTGGCGCGAACTACTCGCACTTTCCCGCCCAAACTCACGTTTGGGCGAAACGACCCCACGGGCAATGCCGCCCGCCATCGCCACGGTCAGCCCGCCGATGCCGGCGAACCAGAGGAACGCCGCCGGCGCGAAAGTGCCCTGGTCGACCCCGACGTGACCGAAGTTGCCCAGCTCACCGCCGCCCGCAAAGCCGAGCAGCGCCATCGTTGCCGCGGCGAGCACCGAGGCGATGGCCAGCTTGCCCAGCGCGGGCAGCAGCGGCAGCGGCTGTCGTCCACATTGCTGGCCGACCACCACACCCGAGACGGCGCCGACGATCAGCAGCGCGACCCACACCGGGGCCAGGGGCGGCGTCGGAACCGCCGCGAGCACCGGCAGCGCGGGGATGTCGCCGCCGAACACGGTGAACGAGCTGAACGTCGCAATCCCCACGTGAGCGCTGGAACCCACGGCGACGGCCGAGGTGCCGACGATGACGTTCGGCGCATAGAGCGCCGACAGCAGCGTCAGGCTGAGTTGGCCGAAGAACGAATCGGTGATCGCGTACGCCTCATGCATCGTCGACCAGTGCACGACAAGCGACAGCGACGTGACGGCGCCCGACAGCCCGAACAGCGCCAGCACCCCGGCGACAGCGGGCCTGCCCGCGTCGGCCACCCACGGCGGCAGTCCGGCCGCGGTCACCAAGCGTCGCCCCGCGCGCGACCCCACGCCGATGGCGGCGCCGATCACGTGCACGGCCAGCACGCCGGTGAAAGCGCGCAGCGCGTTGGGCGTCTGCAGCTGGGTCAGCACCGACGAGGCGTCGTGGATGACGGCCAGCGAAATAGCCGCGATCAGCAGCGGGCCACCCACAGCGGACGCGACGGTCCAGCGGATGACGAACCAGGACCCGTGCGGCGAGGTGGCCGCGGCGGTGGTGCGTGCGGTTCCCCAGACCATTGCCAGCACCGGAAGCAGCGGCATCACACCCAGCTCACGGCCGCCGATGGAGATCGGCACCTGGTGCACGCCCAGCCACATGCTGGCGATCGCACCCGGCGCGCCGGTCATGTCGCTGTTCGCGATGAGCAACTGCAGCAACACGACGGCCGCGATGATGACCAACGCCACCGCCGAGGGGCCGAACGCGACCCGGAACAGATCGCGAGCCTGGCGACTGCCGACCGACCTGTTCTCCACCACTAGCGGTATAGCAGCTCTTTGCTCACGCGCGCGGTATTCACGCACGCGACGCTAAAGACTATGACTGCGTGTTGCCGGGTTGATTCGGCGAAGACGACGACTGCGGCTGCCCCGGTCCCTGGCCTGACGGCGCCGAGGAAACCGGCGGCTGGCTGTAGGTGGGGAAGCCGGTCGGCGGGGTCGCCGGGCCGCCGTGCTGGCCGATCGCGGCGAAGCCTCCCGTGGAGGGCTGGCCCCCCGAATAGCCGCCGTACTGACCGGGGTAGGGCGGACGCTGCTGCTGCGGGGCTCCGCCCTGATGCGACCCGTGCTGGCCGTAGTACTGGTTTGGCTGGCCATAGGGCCCGTAGTTGGGCTGCTGCTCGTACTTCGGCTTGGGCGTCGGCGCGGAGATGACGCCCGACTCGAGAAGCAGCGCACCAATCGCGACCCCTGCTTGCAGGAAGCTCAGCAGGGTGACGACGTAGAGGGCCCAGCCAATGCTGACGCCTTCGGGCTTCAGGATGAGCTCGGCGAGCACGAGGAGGAAGCCGAGCAGCGCGACCGCGGCGATGATGCCGATGGGCGCCTTCTGCCGGGGCAGCAGGCTGGTCGCGGCGATCAGACCCGAAAGCAGCGCGGCGACGACGGCCAGATCGAGGCCCTGCGACGTGCCGCTGGCGCTGCCCAGCTGGGGGAAGTCGCTGTTCTCGACCGTGAACTGGTCGCCGAAGTGGAACAGGTACACGAGCAGACCGAGGACCGCTACCGCGGCAAGCAGGATGAAGGGCAGCTTGCTCGGACCGGCTGCGGCAGATTCCGGCCCCTGCGCGGACGGCTGATCGAACTTGCCGAACTGTTGGGTGGGTGCGCTGAACTGAGTCGTCGGCTGCTGGCTGGGCGGGTAACCGGAGCTACTGGGCGGGTAGGTCATGACCTCTCCTGCTTTTGGTTGGACGTCGCGGCCCGCGACGCTGCGTCGGCACGCCGTTCACGGAATCGCGATCTGGAGATCGCCAAAGCGATTCGACTCCACGCTAGCGCACGCTGCGTCATGCGGACACGAGCACCGCAGCGTCAGCCCACCTCTCTTCGGCGCTCTCGATCTCACGGACCAGGGGCAGCACCCGCGAGCCGAAGTACTCGATCTCCTCCTGGAAGTGCAGGAAGCCGCCAAGGATCAGATCGACACCCCGCTTGCGATACGCCGCAATGCGTTCCGCGATCTGCTCGGGCGTGCCGATCAACTGTGTGCGGAACCCGTCGTTGTATTGCACCAAGTCCTCGAACGTCGAGTCGGCCCACATGCCGCGCTTGTCGGCGGTCGAGTTGCCAGCTTGTTGTACGGCGGCTTTGAACCCTTCCACAGCGGGACGGTTGGCCTTGGCGACGATCTCGCGCAACGTTTCGCGGGCCTCGGCCTCGGTGTCGCGCGCGATGATGAACCCGTTCAGCCCGAACTTCACCTCGCGGCTCGCATCGCGCGCATTGTCGCGGACCTCGACGAGTTGCTCGGTCACGCCGTCGAAGTCCTTGCCGTTGGAGAAATACCAGTCGGAGTAGTAGCCGCCGTTGCGCCGCGCAGCTGTCGAGTTACCACCCTGGAAGATCTCCGGGTTGGGCCGGTCAGGGGTGTTGGCCGGTTTGGGTTTGAGGGTGAAGTCGTGGATGCGGTAGAAGTCGCCGCGGAAGTCAACTTCGTCCTCAGTCCAAATCTTGCGCAGCACCTGGAGGAACTCCGCGCTGCGGCGATAGCGCTCGTCGTGTTCGAGCCACGGCTCGCCGAGGTGGGTGAATTCGTCCTTGAACCAACCGGACACCACGTTGACGGCGAAGCGGCCGTTGCTGAGTTGGTCTGCGGTGGCGCCCAGCTTCGCCAACACGGCGGGTTGCCACAGCCCGGGGTGGACGGCGGCAATCACTTTGAGACGTTGCGTGGCCAGCAGCAGCGCCAGGCTGAAGCTGGTGGACTCGTGCTGATACTCGGCGCCGTAGCTGGCCTCGTAGCGAACCTGGGACAGTGCGTAGTCGAAGCCGTTGTTCTCCGCCGTCTGCGCGAGCTTGACGTTGTAGTCGTATCCCCAGTCGGTTCGCTGCTCGATGTCGCTGGTGACCAATCCCCCGCTGACGTTGGGCACCCAGTACGCGAATCGGATGTGATCTGCGATGCGTTCAGTCGTCACGATCTGCCATGACAGCAACCCTGTCGCCGATCGTCGCGGGTATGGCTCTGCCTGAAGGAAAGTCGCGCGAGTCGCACTGTCCCGGCACCCCGACCTTGCCCCCAAGACTGGAACACGTTCTAATTCTGGTATGGACTATGGGCTCGTACTCTTCACCAGCGATCGCGGAATCACCCCCGCCGCGGCCGCCAAGCTGGCCGACGACCACGGCTTCACCACGTTCTACGTGCCCGAACACACCCACATCCCGATCAAGCGCGAGGCAGCGCACCCGACCACCGGCGATGAATCGCTGCCCGATGACCGCTACATGCGCACGCTCGACCCCTGGGTGTCACTCGGCACCGCCTGCGCGGTGACCTCCCGCGTGCGGCTGTCGACGGCGGTCGCGCTGCCCGTCGAGCACGACCCGATCACCCTCGCCAAGTCGATCGCCACACTGGACCACCTATCGGGCGGCCGCGTCAGCCTCGGTGTCGGATTCGGTTGGAACACCGACGAACTCGCCGATCACAAGGTGCCGCCCGGACGGCGGCGCACCATGCTGCGCGAGTACATCGAGGCCATGCGCGCG
>LZSH01000456.1 GCA_001665255.1 Mycobacteriaceae bacterium 1482268.1
CGGCGCAGCTGGGCCGTGCTCGGCGAGATGGCCGAACTCGGCGACGACGCGATTTCGGAGCACGATCGCATCGGCCGGTTGGCGGTGCGATTAGATGTCAGTCGACTCATCGTCGTGGGAACCGGGAGATCTATGAGCGCCATGCACCACGGGGCGGTCATGGAGGGTTCATGGGGAGGAGAGGCCACCATGGTCGCCGACGCCGACGCCGCGCTGGACCTGTTGCGAGCAGAACTGCGCCAGGGCGACGTGGTGCTGGTCAAGGCGTCGAATGCGGCGGGGCTGGGGAAGCTGGCTGAGGCGTTGGTCGCCTCATGAGGCAGATCCTCATCGCCGTCGGTATCGCGCTGACGGTGTCGATACTGCTGACGCCTGTCCTGATCCAGTTGTTCACCCGGCAGGGCTTTGGTCACGAGATCCGCGAGGACGGGCCGCCGAGCCATCACAAGAAGCGCGGCACACCCTCGATGGGCGGTGTCGCGATCCTCGCGGGCATCTGGGCGGGTTACCTCGGTACCCACCTGGTGGGCATGGCGCTCGACGGGGAGGGCCCGTCCGCGTCCGGCCTCGTGGCGCTCGGACTGGCGACCGCGCTGGGCGTGGTCGGCTTCATCGACGACCTCATCAAGATTCGGCGGTCGCGCAACCTCGGCCTGAACAAGACCGCCAAGACGATCGGCATGCTGGCGGCCGCCGTGATCTTCGGGGTGCTGGCATTGCAGTTCCGCAACGACGACGGAATCACACCGGGCAGCGCGCAGCTGTCGTATGTACGCGAAATCGCCACCGTCACTCTGGCTCCGGCCATCTTCGTGCTGTTCTGCGTGCTGATCGTGTACGCGTGGTCGAACGCGGTGAACTTCACCGACGGACTCGACGGCCTGGCCGCGGGCGCGATGGCGATGGTGTGCGCGGCGTACGTGATCATCACGTTCTGGCAGTTCCGCAACGCATGCGCGACGGCGCCCGGCGTTGGCTGCTACAACGTGCGCGATCCGCTGGATCTCGCGCTGATCGCCGCGGCGACCGCAGGCGCCTGCATCGGGTTTTTGTGGTGGAACGCCGCGCCGGCGAAGATCTTCATGGGCGACACCGGCTCGTTGGCGCTCGGCGGCGTCATCGCGGGGTTGTCGGTGCTCAGCCGCACCGAGATGCTGGCCGTCGTCCTCGGTGCGCTGTTCGTCGCCGAGGTGACGTCGGTGGTCGTGCAAATCCTCGCCTTCCGCACCACCGGACGGCGCGTGTTCCGGATGGCGCCGTTCCACCACCACTTCGAGCTGGTCGGCTGGGCCGAAACCACGGTGATCATCCGCTTCTGGCTGTTGACCGCGATCGCGTGCGGGCTGGGTGTGGCGCTCTTCTACAGCGAGTGGC
>LZSH01000457.1 GCA_001665255.1 Mycobacteriaceae bacterium 1482268.1
GCCGCGGCCACCGCGACCCGCCAACGCGGCAGATCGGGTTCGGGCAGGTCCATCAGCCGCGCCGACTGCGTCAACCGGCCCAGATGAGCCTCGAGCAGACAGGGCCGGCCGTCGCGCACCAGCAGCGACTCGAAGATGCCGTCACCGCGCACGACGGCCAGATCGTCGGCGTGCAGTAGCGGTGTCCGCGGGTCCTGCAGCTGTCCGTCGAGCGTGACCACAACCCCTGGTTCGCTCGCCATGGGCAAGAAGCGTAGCGCCGTACAGTTGAACCCATGTCAGCAGTTCCCGCCCCCGATCCGGGACCCGACGCAGGCGCCGTCTGGCATTACGGCGACCCGCTCGGCGAACAGCGCGCGGCGGCCGACGAAGGGGTGGTCGTCGACCGTTCGCATCGAGCCGTGATCCAGCTGACCGGCGGCGACCGGAAGAGTTGGCTGCACAGTATCTCCAGTCAGCATGTCAGTGAGCTGGCCGACGGTGCGGTCACCCAGAACCTGAGCCTCGACGGCCAGGGTCGTGTGGAAGATCACTGGATTCAGACCGAGCTGGGCGACGCCACCTATCTGGACACCGAACCGTGGCGCGGCGAGGCGC
>LZSH01000458.1 GCA_001665255.1 Mycobacteriaceae bacterium 1482268.1
CGAACCCGGAAGCTAAGCCTGCCAGCGCCGATGATACTACCCAACCCGGGTGGAAAAGTAGGACACCGCCGAACACAAATTAGGATCGCCCCCCACGATTACGTGGGGGGCGATTCCTATTGTTCAGTCGAAAAGCGTTGGTATTAGCGGGTTTCGGCTCTTCTCCATCGCGAGTAGTGCACGCTTGCGGTCGAGCCCGCCGCCGTATCCGGTGAGGCTTCCGTTCGCTCCGATCACCCGATGGCAGGGCACGATAATGCCGATTGGGTTGTGGCCGTTGGCCAATCCCACCGCGCGGAACGCGCCGGGTGAGCCGATCTGCGCTGCGATCTCTCCGTAGGATCGTGTTTCTCCGTACGGGATCGTGAGCAGAGCCGCCCATACCTTGCGCTGAAATGTTGTGCCAACCAGGTCGAGGTCGAGCTCGAAGTCGAAAAGTTCGCCGGCGAAATAGGATTTGAGTTGCTCGACGGCATCGGGGAATGCCTCACGATCGGCTTCCCAGCCGTCATGGCTCGGCTCATAGGTTTGATCGACCATGCGCAGATGCATCAGGCGTCCGTCGCGACCGGCGAGCGTGAGCATCCCGACGGGACTGTCGATGGATCGGAACTGGATGGCTGCCATCATGTCTCCTTCGGTACTAACTGCTTTTCGCCCAGGCGCTCGTCGGCGGCCAGTTATTCACCGCATGATCGAGGGCAGTCCAGAGGTGTTGCGCGGCATAGGATCTCCATGGCCGCCACCGAGCGCTGTACTCGATGAGCGCACGGGAGCCCGCCGGCAAGCCGAGTTGTTTGGATGCCAGCAGGACACCGAGATCGGTGGCGGGAAACGCGTCGGGATCCCCAAGGCCACGCATCGCGATCACCTCCGCTGTCCAGGGCCCGATTCCCGGTAGCGCCAACAGCTGTTCCCGGGCGCGGTTCCAGTCGCAGCCGGCATCCAGCGACACCTCGCCGTCGGCCAGTGCCGCCACGAGTGCCATCAAGGACCGCTGTCGCGACTTGGGAACGGCGAGATGCATCGGGTCGATTGCGGCGAGGTGCTCGACTGCTGGGAAGACATGTGTCAGCCCGCCGTTCGGATCCGTCAGCGGCTGGCCGTACGCAGCGACGAGGCGGGCTGCGTGGGTGCGGGCAGCGCTGACCGAGACCTGCTGGCCCAGCACAACGCGCACTGCCAGCTCGGGTTCATCGACGGTGCGCGGGATGCGTTGTCCAGGCGCCTTGGCGACCAGCGCACTCAGCTGCGGGTCGGCGCTCAGCGCGTCGACCACGGCTTCTGGGTCAGCATCGAGATCCAGCAGGCGGCGGCAACGGGCGATCGCGGTGGCGAGATCGCGGAAGTCGTCGAGCACCAGGGTGCAGCGGACATGGTCGGGTTCCGGTGTGAGAGTGGCGATTCCGCTTCCGGCCGGCAGTCGCAACGTCCGTCGGTACGCACCGTCGCGCACTTCCTCGACACCCGGCACGGCACACGCCGCGAGGTGGCCAAACAGACCGTCGTATGCGAACGGAGTGCGAACCGGTAATCGCAGGGACAACGCGCCCGCGGCCGATGATTCGGCGCGGCCGAATTTGGTCTGCGCCCGGCGGCGCAGTGCAGTCGGCGTCAAATCGCACACCGCGCGGATCGTGTCGTTGAACTGTCTGATGGAAGAGAAACCCGAAGCGAAGGCAACGTCGCCGAAGGGCAACTGCGTGGTCTCGATGAGTACACGGGCCGTCTGCGTCCGCTGCGCGCGGGCCAGCGCCAGCGGATTCGCACCGACTTCCGCCTGCAGCATCCGCTCGAGTTGCCGGGTGGTGTAGCCGACGCGGGCGGCGAGGCCCGTCACGCCCTCGCGGTCGACGACACCGTCGGCGATCAGCCGCATGGCTCGTGCCACCACGTCGCCGCGGACATTCCATTCCGGCGACCCCGGAGACGCATCAGGACGGCAGCGCTTGCACGCGCGGAACCCGGCACGCTGGGCGGCCGCCGCAGTGGGGTAGAACCGCACGTTACGGGCGAATGGCGGCCGGACCGGACAACTCGGCCTGCAATAGATCTTGGTCGTCAACACGGCGGTGACGAACCAGCCGTCGAACCGGGCGTCCTTCGACTGGACGGCCCGGTAACAGCGGTCGAAATCCTCGTGCACGCCTATGACACTTACACGTCGCCACCGACAGCACTGGCGGAAAACCGACATCGTCGTGACGCGGAGCCACCGATGGCGCGCGCAGCCTGAGGGGAAGCGAGAAGACAGCCTTTGGCAGACTGTCGTCGTGGCACAGATAACCCTGCGTGGAAATCCCATCAATACGGTAGGTGAGCTGCCCGCCGTCGGTTCACAAGCTCCCGGCTTCGCGCTCACGGGCACCGACCTCGGCACGGTCAGTGACGAGCAGTTCCGGGGAAAGCCGCTACTGCTGAATATCTTTCCGTCCGTTGACACCCCGGTGTGCGCGACCAGCGTACGGACCTTCAACGAGCGGGCCGCCGCCAGCGGACTCGCCGTCGTCTGCGTCTCGAAGGATCTGCCGTTCGCGCAGAAGCGCTTCTGCGGCACGGAGGGCATCGAGAACGTCGTAACCGCGTCGGCTTTCCGCGACGGTTTCGGCGAGGACTACGGCGTCACGATCGCCGACGGTCCGATGGCCGGTCTGCTCGCGCGAGCGGTCGTGGTGGTCGGCGGCGACGGCGAGGTGCTCTATACCGAACTCGTGCCGGAGATCGGCCAGGAGCCCGACTACGAGGCGGCCGTCGCGGCGTCGAAGGCCTGACCTGCACGCTCGCCTGAGTGAATCAGCGTCAGACGGGCACTGCCAGCCGGGTGGGCTCGTCGAGGCCGCGCAACGTGACGGTGTCGCCCAATGACCAATGGGTGCTTTCCTTTTCGGTTGCGCCGGCCAGCGTGTCCGACGATGCAAGCAGGCGGCTTGGTTTGGACTTCGCGAGGTCGCACAACCGCGCGGCCTCATTGACGGGTTCGCCGATCACGGTGTATTCGAAGCGCTCCTTTGCGCCCACATTGCCGGCGACCGCCTGCCCCGCAGCCACACCGATACCCGCCTCGCATTCGGGCACTTCGTTGCGAACACGATCGGCGATCGTGCGTGCGGCCGCGAGTGCCGCATCCTCGGGGTGGTCAAGGCGGTTCGGTGCGCCGAACACCGCCAGTGCGCCGTCGCCCTCAAATTTGTTGACGAACCCGTGGTAGCGGTCGACTTCCTCGACGATGACCTTGAAAAACCTGTTCAACAGGTCGACCACCTCTCGTGCCGGCCGGCCGGCCACGAGCTCGGTGGAGCCGATGATGTCAACGAAGATCACCGCGACATGACGTTCCTCGCCACCGAGCTCGAGCTGCTGCTGTTCGGCGGCGGCGGCCACCTCGCGACCGACGTGCCTGCCGAACAGGTCCCGAACCCGTTCGCGATCTTTGAGCCCGCTGACCATCGCGTTGAAGCCGCGCTGCAACTCGCCCAACTCAGTTCCGTCGAATACGACGAGGTCGCAGTCCAGATCGCCCTGCTCAACATGCTTGAGCGCGGTACGTACCATCCGCACTGGGGTCGTGGTCAACCACGACAGCAACCACATCAGCACAGCGCCGAAGAACAGCGTCGCGGCCGCGATACCCAGTACGGCGTAAGCGAGTTGCGTGCGGGTGAGGTTTTCGAGTGACAGCGCGAAGATCGAGGTCGCGGCGATCCCGAGCACCGGAACCCCCGAGCTGAAGAACCACACCAGCATGGTCCTGCCCATGATCCCGCCGGTGAGCCTGCGAGGCGGGGGACCCGCTTCCAGCGCCTGGGCCGCAACCGGGCGGAGCGCGAACTCGGTGACCATGTAGCAGCCCGTGGCCACCAGCACGCCGGGAAAGCTGACCGCGAAAAGAAATCGAGGGATGAAGTCCGTGTTGTGCAGGCCGTACAGCACTGTCAGCAACGCCGTACCGACGCCCCACAGCACCAACACCATCCGCGCGACGCGCCGTGGCGCGACGAAGGTGTTGCGATGATCGGTGCGGTTCGGAATTCGCTCCTCGATCGCCCATCGCAGCGAGTTCACGATCCGAAGGGTCACCCAGAAGGTGCCGAGGCCTAGGGCCACGAGAATGTAGGCGGGAGCCACGCCGAACGTCAACCACGCCGGCACGTCGCTGAAGATGCTGGGCACCGGGAACGCGAAGGCCACGAGCAGGGTGGCCACGATGATGCCCAGCAGGTTGATGAACAGGATGAAGAAGGTCAGGATGACCTGGATGCGCACCCGCCTGCGCCGCTGGTTCTCGGTCTCCTTTCCCAGCAGCCAGGAGCCGTAATCGGGTGACTTGGACAGCCGACCGCTCTGCCGGGTCACCGCCTCGAGCACTCTGCCCAGGCGGTGCGCAACGCTCTTCTGCGAGTTCATCCTGGCCGCAAGCCTAGTTTGCGTGGCTTGGCCCTATGGTGGTTCGGGTGCGTCTCGTCATCGCTTCGTGCACCGTCGACTACGTGGGGCGCCTGACCGCCCATCTGCCTTCCGCGCGCCGCCTTCTGCTGATCAAGGCCGACGGGTCGGTCAGCGTGCATGCCGACGACCGCGCGTACAAGCCGCTGAACTGGATGAGCCCGCCCTGCTGGATGACCGAGGAATCGGGCGGTCCGCTGCCGGTGTGGGTGGTGGAGAACAAGGCGGGGGAGCAGTTGCGCATCACCATCGAGGGAATCGAGCACGACTCCAGCCACGAGCTCGGCGTCGACCCCGGGCTCGTCAAGGACGGCGTCGAGGCACACCTGCAGGCATTGTTGGCCGAACACGTCGAGCTGCTCGGCGCGGGTTACACGCTGGTGCGCCGTGAGTACATGACGCCGATCGGCCCGGTCGACCTGTTGTGCCGAGACGAGCAAGGCCGGTCGGTCGCAGTCGAGATCAAGCGGCGCGGTGAGATCGACGGAGTGGAGCAGCTCACCCGTTACCTCGATCTGCTGAACCGCGATACTGTGCTGGCGCCCGTCACTGGTGTGTTCGCCGCGCAGCAGATCAAGCCGCAGGCGCGCACATTGGCAATAGACCGCGGAATCCGCTGCGTGACTTTGGATTACGACGAGATGCGGGGTATGGCCAGCTCAGAGTTCCGGCTGTTCTGATGTCCAGGCGCCGAGCCGCGAGTCGCAGGCAGCGTCCGCGACCACCGCTGCCCGCGCCCCGTCGCGTCGAGACAGGGCCCGACGGCTATGACTACGAGGTTCGGCCGATCGCCGCCGCACGCGCGACGAAAACCTACCGTTGCCCGGGCTGCGATCATGAGATCCGGCCTGGCACAGCTCATTTCGTGGTATGGCAGGCGGACCTTGGTGAGCATGCGGTTGACGACCGACGGCATTGGCACACGCCGTGCTGGCAGCATCGCGCAACACGCGGACCGACCCGCAAGTGGTCGTAGGAATCAGCGAGCGGCGGGTTCAACGAGCTCGATCAAAACCCCGCCGGCGTCCTTGGGATGAACGAAGTTGATCCGCGAGTCGGCGGTGCCGCGACGTGGCGCGTCGTAGAGCAGCCGCACGCCGTCTGCCCGCAGCCGCTCGCTGAGGGTGTCGATGTCACTGGTTCGGTAGGCCAGCTGCTGGAGACCGGGTCCGCGCTTGTCGATGAACTTGGCGATCGTCGAGGTTTCGTCGAGCGGTGACATCAGCTGGATCTGCGCGCTGCCGACCGGCGCGCCACGCACCGACAGCATCGCCTCGCGGACACCCTGGTCTTCGTTGATCTCCTCGTGCAGCACGATCATGCCGAGGTGGTCGTGATACCACTTGATGGCGGCGTCGAGGTCCGGCACCGCGATTCCCACGTGATCGATCGCCGTCACGAGGGCGCTCGCGAGCGCAGGACGTGCGTCTACGTGTTCAGTGGTCATAACGTAACGGTAACCTTGAGACAGAGATTTGCGGAATGTGTCATGGGCCACATCTAGGTGTACCCAGTCTTGGAGGAAGTAAATGACGACATCGGTAATCGTTGCTGGAGCACGCACCCCGATCGGCAAACTGATGGGCTCGCTGAAGGACTTCTCCGGCAGCGATCTGGGTGCCATTGCGATCAAGGGCGCGCTTGAAAAAGCCAAGGTCCCGGCAACAGCCGTCGACTACGTGATCATGGGCCAGGTACTGACCGCCGGAGCCGGGCAAATGCCGGCGCGGCAGGCGGCGGTCGCCGCCGGAATCGGCTGGGACGTGCCCTCGCTGACGATCAACAAGATGTGCCTGTCCGGAATCGATGCGATCGCGCTTGCCGACCAGCTGATCCGGGCCGGGGAGTTCGACGTTGTGGTGGCCGGTGGGCAGGAGTCGATGAGCCAAGCGCCGCACCTGCTGATGAACAGCCGGTCGGGCTACAAGTACGGCAATGTCACGGTGCTCGACCACCTGGCCTACGACGGCCTGCACGACGTGTTCACCGATCAGCCGATGGGCGCGCTGACCGAACAGCGCAACCAGCAGGACCAGTTCAGCCGGGCCGAGCAGGACTCCTACGCCGCAAGCTCACACCAAAGGGCCGCTGCCGCATGGAAAGACGGCGTCTACGCCGATGAGGTGGTGCCGGTGCAGATCCCCCAGCGCAAGGGTGATCCGCTGGAGTTCACCGAGGACGAGGGCATCCGCGCCAACACCACCGCGGAATCGCTGTCCGGGTTGAAGCCCGCGTTCGGCAAGGACGGCACCATCACCGCCGGTTCAGCGTCGCAGATCTCCGACGGCGCGGCTGCCGTGGTCGTGATGAACAAGGCCAAGGCCGAGGAACTCGGGTTGACGTGGCTGGCGGAAATCGGCGC
>LZSH01000459.1 GCA_001665255.1 Mycobacteriaceae bacterium 1482268.1
TTCCAGCAGCGAGACGTCAAAGGTGCCGCCACCGAGGTCGAACACCAGGATGGTCTGTTCCTTCTCGCCCTTGTCCAGGCCGTAGGCCAGTGCGGCCGCAGTCGGTTCGTTGACGATGCGCAGCACATTGAGGCCGGCGATCTGGCCCGCCTCCTTGGTGGCTTGGCGCTGGGCGTCGTTGAAGTAGGCGGGGACGGTGATCACCGCGTCGGTGATGTCCTCGCCGAGGTAGCTTTCCGCGTCCCTCTTCAGCTTCTGCAAGGTGCGGGCGCTGATCTCCTGCGCGGTGTACTTCTTGCCGTCGATCTCGACGGACCAGTCGGTGCCCATATGGCGCTTGACCGAACGGATGGTCCGGTCGACGTTGGTTACCGCCTGGTTCTTGGCGGGCTGGCCCACGAGCACCTCGCCGTTGCGCGCGAACGCGACGACCGACGGGGTGGTGCGGGAGCCCTCGGAGTTGGCGACGACGACGGGGTCGCCACCCTCCAGTACCGCGACGACGGAGTTGGTGGTCCCGAGGTCGATGCCGACCGCACGAGCCATGGTGAATCCTCCTGAATAGCTTTTGTAGGGTCACGAGTGCGAGCACTCAGTCAAACTGAGTGGACCGCGCTCAAGCCTGCTACCGCCGACAGTGTCTTGTCAAGCCAGACTTGAGTCTAAGTCACTCAACTTGTCGATTAGCTTAACGGCGGGTCGGCGAGGTTTGTTCCCGGGTTGAAGTCGACGAGGGTTCCCAGGCGCGTCACCGCAGGCATTCGCGCCAGCGCTCGTAGCCTTGGTCGCGATGAGAGTGCGGCTGCTTGTGGCATGTGCACTCGCGGCGTGCGCGCTCGTCGCGGGGTGCGGGTCCGACATCCAGGGCAGGCCGGTGACACCGTCCGCGCAGCCGACCGAGCCGAGCTTCCCGAGGTCACGGCCGCCGACGAGCAAGTCGACAGCGGCGTCCCCGACGACCACACGGCCGACCCCGACGTCGCCGCCCGCCGCGCAGGTGCTTCCGCCCGACGACTCGGGCTACGTCTTCATCGAGACCAAATCGGGCCAGACCCGCTGCCAGCTCAATCGGCAAGAAGTGGACTGCGAAGCGCAGTTCACCAACACCCCGATGCAGGACGGGATACGCGCCAACGGCGTGACCGTGTCAGCTGATGGCAGCATGCGATTCGTCGTGGGCAATCTCGGCGATATCCCGGTTCAGACCATCGACTACCGCACCTACCGCGCGGTCGGCTGGACCATCGAGGCCACCAGCGACGGCACCCGGTTCACCAATGAAGCCACCAAGCACGGCATGTTCGTCAGCATCGAGAAGGTCGAGGCCTTTTAGCCCGTCCGCGCGCCTCTAGGCTGGAGCCGTGGATTTCCGCGTTTTCGTCGAACCCCAGCAGGGCGCCACCTACGCCGATCAACTCGCCGTCGCCAAAGCCGCTGAGGCACTGGGCTATTCGGCGTTCTTCCGCTCCGACCACTATCTGGCGATGAGCGGCGACGGGCTGCCGGGGCCCACCGACTCATGGGTGACGCTGGCCGGGATCGCCCGTGAGACGACGTCGATCCGGCTGGGCACCATGGTCACCTCGGCCACCTTCCGCCACCCCGGCCCACTGGCCATTTCGGTCGCCCAGGTCGACGAGATGAGCGGCGGCCGTGTCGAACTGGGGCTCGGTGCAGGATGGTTCGAGCCCGAGCACAAGGCGTACGCGATCCCGTTCCCACCGCTCGGCGAGCGGTTCGAGCGGCTGCACGAACAGTTGGACATCATCACCGGGTTGTGGTCCACACCCGACGGCGAAACGTTCGACTACGCCGGCACCCATCTGTCGGTCACCGATTCGCCCGCGCTGCCCAAGCCCGTTCAGCGGCCCCATCCGCCGATCATCGTCGGCGGCGCGGGCGCGAAGCGGACACCGGCCCTCGCCGCGACATTCGCCGCCGAGTTCAACGCGCCGTTCATGACCCTGGACACCCTCGAGACCACCTACGACCGCGTCCGCGCGGCCGTCTCGGATGCCGGGCGGACGCCCGAGTCGCTGACGTATTCGGCCGCGTTCGTGGTGTGCGCCGGACGCGACGACGCCCAGGTGGCCACCCGCGCGGCCGCGATCAATCGCGAGGTGGACGAACTGCGCGGCAATTCTCCGCTGGTGGGCACACCGAACGAGATCGTCGACAAGCTCGGCCCGTTCGCTGAGGCCGGCGTGCAGCGGGCCTACCTGCAGCTCCTCGACATGTCCGACCTCGACCAGCTCGACCTGTTCGCTTCTGAGGTCGTTCCCCAGCTCGGTTGAACCGGGCATTGCCGCAGGTCGCCGGGCTAATATCGGGCCGTGACACGCCCCGATGTCGACGACGAGCCACCAGGGCCGTGGCACAACTCGACGAGCGCCGTGGTCGGCG
>LZSH01000460.1 GCA_001665255.1 Mycobacteriaceae bacterium 1482268.1
GAAGTGGCCGAGCCGCGCGCCCAGCGGCGCACCGCCGGAGATCGCGGCGTGGCAGTTGCCGCCGAGCGCAGCCCGCAGCTTGCCGTAGACCAGCCTGTCGAACACGGCGTGCTTGGCGCGCAGCAACAGCCCTGGACCGCCATTGGCTTTCGCCTCGCTGTACTCGATCGCGGTGTTGGCCGCCGCATCGAAGATCCGGCCCTTGCCGTCGTTGCGGGCGTTCTGCTCGGCGGTGTTGTAGACCTTCTCGAACACCCGCGGCACCGACACCACCAGCGTGGGCTTGAACACGCTGAACATCGGCACCAGGTTCTTGATGTCGCTGGTGAAACCGAGGGTCACCTTGTTGCACAACGCCGCCATCGTGATCGCGCGCGCCAGCACATGCGCCAGCGGAAGGAACACCAGCATCCTTTCGCCCTTGTCCAACAGCGACGGAAAGCTGGCCTTGGCCCCGCGGATCTCGTAGACCAAATTGGCGTGCGTCAGCTGGCACCCCTTGGGCCGGCCGGTCGTACCGGACGTATAGATCAAGGTGGCCGGGTCGGTGGACTTGATGCCGGCGAGCCGCTTGTCCAGCTCATCGGGGTCGACCGACTTACCGGCCTCCGCGAGCGCCTCCAGCGCCGAGGTGCCCGTCCCGTCGATCCGGAACACCTTGCGCAGGTCGGGCAGATCACCCTGCAGGGTCTCGATCTTCTCCGCGTGCGCGTCGGTCTCGGCGAACGCCAGAACCGCATCTGCGTTGTCGAGGATGTACTTCACCTGCTCCGCGGAACTGGTTTCGTAGATCGGGACGGTGAGCGCACCGACCGACAGGATCGCGAAGTCGAGAATCGGCCACTCGTAGCGGGTCGCCGACAGCAGCCCAACCCGATCGCCCGGCTGGACACCCTCGGCAATCAAGCCCAATGCCGCCGAGCGGATTTGGCCCGCCGCCTCGGCAGCCGTCACATCCGTCCACGCGCCGTCGACCAAGCGCTGGAAGATGACGTGGTCGGGGTCGTCGCGTTCGTGTGCGTACACGGAGCTGACGACGCTGTCATGCTCTGAAACTTCGAACGATGCGGGAACGCTGAACTCGCGCACGGTATTCGCCTCCGATGCTGGTAGCAGCTTTGCCGCAGCCAGCCTAGTCGGCCACGGACGACACGATCCCGGCCGTATGTGAAGCTGGGGCCATGAACAGCATCCAGATCGCCGACCAGACGTTCGTGGCGGCCGACCCGATCGAGGTCGGCAAGGCCGTCGCCGATCCGGCGAGCTGGCGGCGCTGGTGGCCCGACCTGCACCTGACCGTGATCGAGGACCGTGGCCCGCTGGGCCACCGGTGGACGGTCAACGGTGCGCTGACCGGCACGATGGAGGTCTGGCTGGAGCCGTCGCTGGACGGCGTCATCGTCAACTATTTTCTGCACGCCGAGCCCGCCGGGGTGGCCGCCTGGCAGCTGGCCAAGATGAACCTCGCCAAGGTGAACCACCAACGTCGGGTGGCGGGTAAGAAGATGTCCTTCGAACTCAAACGGAAACTGGAGGCGTCGCGACCGGTGGGGATGCCACCGCGAACCTGATGGTGGGTCAGACCCTAGTGGCGGCGGGTAGATTTTCACCATCGAGCGGATGCGCGCACATGAACGACAGGAAGCGGCCCAGTGGCGGACAAGACGGCACAGACCATCTACATCGATGCGGACCCGGCCACGGTGATGGACGTGATCGCCGACATCGGGTCCTATCCGGACTGGGTCGCCGAGTACAAGGAGACCGAGGTTCTCGAGGCTGACGAGGAGGGCTACCCGAAGACGGCCCGGCTCGTACTGGACGCCGCGGTGCTCAAGGACACGATGGTGCTGGCGTACGACTGGCCTGCAGACCGCGGCTCGGTCACCTGGAAGCTGGTGTCGAGTTCGCTGCTGAGATCACTCGACGGCGCATACCGGCTGTCGCCCAAGGGATCTGGCACTGATGTCACCTATGAACTGTCGGTTGACCTCGTCATCCCGATGATCGGCCTGCTCAAGCGCAAGGCTGAACGCAGGCTGACCGACACCGCATTGAAGGACCTCAAGAAGCGAGTCGAGGCTGAGTGAACGCTGGCCGTGACTCCGAAGCGGCTGCCCAGGCCCGGATCAGTCTCTTCGTTGGAAAGGGCGGCGTAGGTAAGTCGACGCTGGCGTCGGCCACCGCGGTGCGCGATGCCCAACGGGGCCTGCGGGTACTCGTGGTGTCCACCGACCAGGCGCATTCACTCGGCGACGTGCTCGGCACCCCGGTCAACCCGACGGGCCGGCGCACACCGACGCGGGTGCTCGCCGACGTCCCCGACGCCGGTGGCGGCTTCCTGGACGCACTGGCCCTCGACACGCTGGCTCTTCTGGAGGCGCGCTGGCGTGAGATCGTCGGGGTGCTGACCGCCCGGTTCGACGAATCAGAACTGGGAAGTATTGCGCCAGAGGAACTTTCGGCACTCCCCGGTATTCAGGAGGTACTCGGCCTGCACGAGGTCGGCGAGTTGGCTAATTCGGGTGAATGGGACCACGTCGTGGTCGACTGCGCCTCCACGGCCGACGCCATGCGGATGCTGACGCTGCCCGCCACCTTCGGCTTGTACCTGGAGCGGGCCTGGCCTCGCCATCGCAGGCTCACCTCGGCGTCCGACGACGCCCGCGTAGCGGCGATCGTGGAACTGATGGAGCGCGTCGATGCGGGCACGGGGGCCCTGACAAGCCTGCTCACCGACGGTGACCGGGTCAGTGCGCATCTCGTGTTGACCGCGGAGCGGGTGGTGGCCGCCGAGGCCGCGCGCACGCTGGGATCGCTGGCGCTGATGGGGCTGAGGGTTCACGAGCTGGTCGTGAATCAGATTTTGGTGCAGGACGCTTCATATGAATACCGCAACCTGCCGGACCATCCCGCGTTCGACTGGTACGCCGAACGCATCTCCGAGCAGCAGGTCGTGCTCGACGAGCTGGCCGCGACCATCGGCGACGTGCAACTGGTACTCGTCCCGCATCTGGCGGGCGAGCCGATCGGCCCGAAGGCGCTCGGTGAGCTTCTCGAGTGCGCTCGCAGGCGCGACGGTTCGCCGCCGCCCGCTCCGCTACGGCCGATCGTCGACCGGGAGTCAGGCTCGGGATTGGAGTCGGTTTACCGGATGCGGTTAGAGTTGCCTCAAATTGAGCCGGCCTCGCTGACCCTTGGCCGCGTCGATGATGACTTGATCATCGGCGCCGGTGGGATGAGGCGCCGGGTCCGGCTGGCATCTGTGCTGCGCCGGTGCATCGTGATGGATGCCCAGCTCAAGGGCAGCGAGCTGACCGTGAGATTTCGACCCAATCCGGAGGTGTGGCCGTCATGAGCGACTCGCACGCCGATATCGGACCGGAGTTGCGGGCGCTGGCGCAGTCGATCTTGGATCGCATCGATCCCGCGGTGCGGGCCGCGGCCGCCGCCGCGGTCGGTGACGGCCCCGGCAAGTGCCAGCAGGTGTGGTGCCCGGTGTGCGCGCTGGCGGCGCTGGTGAGCGGCGAACAGCATCCGTTGCTGACCGTCATCGCCGAACATAGCGTGGCGCTGCTGACCGTAGTACGCGCGATTGTGGAGGGCGCCGAGTCATCGTCCGGGCCCGATCAGCCGCCGCCCGCTACACCCCCGCCGCCTCCCGATAAACCCCAGCCGCCTGGGCCCAGCCGGTATCAGCACATTCCGGTCACCGTGGAGGAGTGACGGTACAGTTGTGCCCAAGCACTGTCCGGTGCGCCCAATCCGGGAGGGGTCCATGTGGTATTGGCTGTTCAAGTACATTTTCATGGGCCCCTTGCTGACGTTGGTCGGTCGCCCCAAAGTCGAAGGGCTGGAATACGTTCCAGACGATGGCGCGGTCATTCTGGCAAGTAACCACCTGGCCGTCGCGGACAGCTTCTACCTACCCCTGGTCGTCAAGCGCCGCATCACGTTTCTGGCCAAGGCGGAGTACTTCACCGGAACCGGCATCAAGGGCTGGTTCACTCGCTGGTTCTACACCGTCGCAGGGCAGGTACCGATCGACCGCACCGACGCCGACTCCGCGCAGGCCGCTCTCGACACCGCCGCGCGGATCTTGAACGAAGGCAAGTTGCTCGGCATGTACCCCGAGGGCACCCGTTCGCCCGACGGACGGCTGTACAAGGGCAAGACGGGGTTGGCCCGGGTCGCGTTGAACACCGGTGTGCCGGTGATCCCGGTCGCGATGATCGGCACCGATGTGGTCAACCCGCCGGGCAGCAAGATGTGGCGGTTCGGACGGGTCACCGTGCGGTTCGGCAAGCCGATGGACTTCAGCCGGTTCGAGGGCCTGGAAGGCAACAGGTTCATCGAGCGCGCGGTCGTCGACGAGGTGATGTACGAGCTGATGCGCCTGTCGGGTCAGGAATACGTCGACCTGTATGCCGCCGACATCAAGGAGGGTAAACAACCCGCCGAAGAGCTTGCCGCCTAGTCCTAGCCGTTCGAGCTCGTAGCGGGCACCGGGGCTGCCTCGTCGGTCAGCGCGGCGGGCTCGGCATCGGTCTGGCGGGTGGACACGGTGCCCGCGACCACGATCACGGCCACCGCCCACCACACATAGGAGCCGCCGACGAGCTGTCGCCACAGCGACGCCGTCGTCTCGTGATGTTCCGGCATCAGGGTGATCGGCGTCCACACCATCAACGCCACCCCGGCGCCGGTGACCGCGCCGAGCAACACGTGCCGCTGCCGGTAGGCGACCACGCTGCACACAATCACCGTCGGTAACGCCCAGACCCAGTGATGCGACCACGAGACCGGCGACACCACCAGTCCGAACATCGCCACACAGATCAGCGCGAGTACCGGCTCGCCCATCCGCAGGATTCGCCGCGCCGCCCAGATCGTCACCCCCAGCACGGCGAAGCAGGCCACCGTCCACAGCACGAACCGCTCGCCCTCGCCGAGGCCGAGGCGGGCCAGCGCACCCGCGATGTTCTGGTTGGTGTTCAGCGTCGCGGTGCCGATCCGGTCGGTGTTGCGGACCGTGTCGGTCCAGTACTCCCACGAGTCGCGCCATGCGAAGACGAAGCCCACCAGCGTGGCCACGGCCGCCGACGCGGTGGTGACGATCAGCGCGCGGGAGTCCCGCCGCAGCAGGAAGTACAGCAGGAACACCGCTGGGGTGAGCTTGAGGGCGATCGCCACGCCGAGCAGCATGCCGCGCGGCCATGGCGTTCTGCGCGGCACGCAGTCGGCGATGACCAGCGTCATCAGCACCACATTGATCTGACCGAAGTCGAAATTCGCCCGGATCGGCTCGAGGTAGATCAGAGCCGGGGCGACGATTGCGGCTGCCACCCAGGACCGCCGCAGCCACGCGGGCTCGGTGGTGATCGACGACCTCGGCCACATCTCCAGGCGGGTCAGCACCACCACCGTCGAGGCGATCAACAACAGGAAGGTGGTCACCGTGATGGCGGCGCTGGCCGCCGACAGCGGCAGCATTGCGAATGGGGCGAACACGATCGCCGCGAGCGGGGGATAGGTGAAGGGCAATTCGAGACCAGCCCTGGTTTCGAAGATCGCGCCGTCGGCATACAGCGGTTTGCCATCCAGCCACGCCCGACCGCCCATGCGGTACACGTCGATGTCGATGCGATAGGTGACATGGCCGAGCAGGCGCCAGCAGGCCCAGACCACCACCGCCACCGTCAGCAGCTGAAACAGCCGCCACGCTGCGGATGGCCACCAATTAGCCGCGCCGGAAGGCGCCTCTTGTGCTCCTCGCGTGCGCGGGCCCAACCTACTCATGTCGGACAACAGACTATCGGCAGGCTGCGGCGAGTCGGATCATATCCTCGGCACGTCGCGGCGCCGGCGGCGTAGGTTTTCTGCGTGCATCTGTGGCTTGACCTCGGCGTCGATATCCCGCACGGGCGGCTGCCGCTCGTGTACTGCCTCGTCGCGTTCATCCTGACTTTCTTCGTCACTCGCACGATCGTTCGCTATATCCGAAGCCACGCCGACAGCGACAAGCCCCGCAAGTGGTGGCAGCCGCACAACATCTCGGCCGGCGGCGGTCTGCACATCCACCATGTGGTGATCGGTGTGATCTTGGTCATGATCTCCGGCGTCGCGATGGTGACATTGGCTGTGGACGGGGGGGTACCCGAATTCACGGTCGCGGCAACCTTTTTCGGTGTCGGTGCAGCGTTGGTGCTGGATGAGTTCGCGTTGATCCTGCATCTGCAGGACGTTTATTGGGCCGAGGATGGACGGACGTCTGTGGATGCGGTTTTCGCCGCGATCGCGGTGGCCGGCCTCCTGGTCCTCGGCTTCAACCCGCTGTCGTTCTTCGATATCGGGATCTGGCGTTCCGACCACAGCCTGGAGGCGCGGGCCGCTGTCATCGCGCTGGCGGTACTGACATTGGCGCTAGCGGTGATCGTGCTGCTCAAGGGCAAACTGTGGACCGGATTGGTGGGGATGTTCATCACCCCGCTGCTGTTCGTCGGGGCCATTCGGCTGTCCCGCCCCCACGCTCCGTGGGCGCGCTGGCGTTACACCAACAAGCCGCGCAAGATGCACCGCGCGCTCCTGCGCGAACGTATTCTGCGCAGGCCGGTCGTGCAGGCCAAGCTCTGGTTGCAACACGTCATTGCCGGCGAGCCCCATTTCCCCGACGACCGCGAGGTCAACGAGCAACTCGACCGCGAGATCCGCCCCGCGCCGGCGCCGTCGTCGGAGCCGCAGCCCGAGGAAGCGAGTGTCCAGGCGTGAGGTACTTCTACGACACCGAGTTCATCGACGACGGCCGGACCGTCGAGCTCATCTCAATCGGCGTAGCCGCCGAAGACGGACGCGAATATTACGGCATATCAAGCGAATTCGACCCGGAGCGGGCCGGACGCTGGGTGCGCACGCATGTGCTGCCCAAGCTGCCGTCGCCGTCGTCACAACTGTATCGGTCGCGCAAGCAGATCCGATCGGACCTCGAGGACTTCTTCGGCATCGACGGCGACGAGCCCATCGAGCTGTGGGCCTGGGTCGGCGCCTACGACCACGTGGTGTTGTGCCAGCTGTGGGGGCCGATGACTGCGCTGCCGCCCGCCATCCCGAGGTTCACCCGCGAGTTGAGGCAGTTCTGGGAGGAACGCGGGTGCCCCAGGATGCCCCCACGACCGCGCGATGCGCACGACGCGCTGGTCGACGCCAAACACAACCTGCTGCGGTATCAGCTGATGACCGCACCGTAACGGGGTTACTTCAGGAAGTCGCCCCACACCCACGCGGTGCCGGCGGGGCCGGCCGGGAAGGCGACGTTGCACCAGTTGTCCGCGCGGCAGCCCGAGCCGAGGTTCACGTGATCCCCGCCTCGCAGCATGCCGATGACGGCTCCCGTGCCACCAGGACTGTTGTACACGTCGACGTCGCCGGTGACCTCACGCGAGTTGCCCGCCGGGCCTGCGCCGCCCGCCGCGGGCGTCATGCATTTGAGCGGGGTGGTCAGCTCCCAGGTTCCGTTCTGTTTGGCGGTGAAATTGCCTCGCGCCTTGCCGTCCGGTGTGACGTCGCCGCGGAAAGTCAGTGGGGGATCGCCGGGGAACGTGTCGCTGATGTAATCGAGAATGACAAACCCATTGGGCTCGATAGTGCCGCTGATCTTGCCGCTGTCCTGTCTGCCGTCGAAGGCATGCACGCTGGCTAAGTTGGACGAGTTTCCGGCCTCGATCGAGAGCATCGGACCCGTGCTCAGCTTAATGTTGGTCAATCCTGAAAAACCCCACTGCTCACAGTTGCCTGGCGCAGCCTGAGCCGGCGCTACGGCGAATGGGCCTGCACCGGCAACCGCCATCGCGAGCGTGGCCAGCGTCAAGAACTCACGAAATCGGTCCGTTGGCATCACATGACTCCTGTCTTCGGGGGCGGCGTCCGTGACCCAAGCAGGACGCTAGCTGTGAAGGACCTGCGGACGAATCGGGTGTTTCCCTATGCTTTGGGCCGACGCTGGTGCCGCCGAGCCTGCCGGAGGGAAAACGGCTGGTCGGCGCACAGTTACCATGGACGGGTGAACTGGACCGTCGACGTACCCATCGACCAGTTGCCGGCGCTGCCGCCGCTGCCGGAAGAGCTGCGGCACCGGCTGGACACCGCGCTGGCCAAGCCGGCCGCACAGCAGCCCAGCTGGGACCCCGCGCAGGCCGCGGCGATGCGCACGGTGCTGGAGAGCGTGCCGCCGGTGACGGTGCCCTCGGAGATCGAGAAACTCAAGGGCCTGCTGGCCGACGTGGCCCTCGGCAAGGCCTTCCTGCTGCAGGGCGGGGATTGCGCCGAGACGTTCGTCGACAACACCGAACCGCACATCCGGGCCAACATCCGCACCTTGCTGCAGATGGCGGTGGTGCTCACCTACGGCGCCAGCGTGCCCGTGGTCAAGGTCGCCCGCATTGCCGGCCAGTACGCAAAGCCACGGTCGGCCGACATCGACGCGCTCGGCCTGAAGTCCTACCGGGGCGACATGGTCAACGGTTTCGCGCCGGACGCCGCGGTGCGCGAGCACGACCCGTCGCGGTTGGTCCGCGCCTACGCGAACGCCAGCGCCGCGATGAACCTGGTGCGAGCCTTGACGTCGTCGGGCCTCGCGTCGCTGCACCTGGTGCACGACTGGAACCGCGAGTTCGTGCGTACCTCTCCCGCCGGCGCCCGCTACGAGGCGCTCGCCAGCGAGATCGACCGCGGCCTGACGTTCATGAGTGCCTGCGGCGTCGATGACCGCAACCTGCAGACCGCCGAGATCTACGCCAGCCATGAGGCATTGGTGCTCGACTACGAGCGCGCCATGCTGCGGCTGTCGCAAGACGATGAGGACAAGCCGAAGCTCTACGACCTGTCGGCGCACTACGTGTGGGTCGGCGAGCGCACCCGCCAGCTCGACGGTGCGCACGTCGCGTTCGCCGAGGTGATCGCCAACCCCATCGGCGTGAAGATCGGCCCGACGATGACGCCCGAATTGGCCGTCGAATACGTCGAGCGGCTGGATCCCAACAACGAACCCGGCCGCCTGACGCTGGTCAGCAGGCTGGGCAACAACAAGGTGCGCGACCTGTTGCCGCCGATCATCGAGAAAGTGCAGGCGACGGGTCACCAGGTCATCTGGCAGTGCGACCCGATGCACGGCAACACCCACGAGTCGTCCACCGGTTACAAGACCCGCCACTTCGACCGGATCGTGGACGAGGTGCAGGGCTTCTTCGAGGTGCACCGTGCGCTGGGCACCCATCCCGGCGGTATGCACGTCGAGATCACCGGTGAGAACGTCACCGAATGCCTCGGTGGGGCACAGGACATTTCGGATTCCGACCTGGCGGGCCGTTACGAGACGGCGTGCGATCCACGGCTGAACACCCAGCAGTCGCTGGAGTTGGCGTTTTTGGTCGCGGAGATGCTCCGCGATTAGGGCGGGCGGAGATGCTCCGCGATTAGAGCAATCCGGCCAGGTTGCTGCCGAGCGTCCATGCGCCTGCGGCAAGCGCACCGGTGAGTACCAGCACGGCGACGACCCAGAAGAACAGCACGCGTTTGGCGCGTTGTCGCGCCCAGTAGAACTCATTCATGTCAATCCCGGCGAATTGCCTTGCAGCACCGTAATATTCGGCGTCGGCAGATTCCCAGTCGTCGGGACCGCGGGTGAGTTCCCGTGTGTGCTGACGCGGCGGCGGCGCAGGTCGGACGGTGTCGGTGGTCGCGGAGTGACTGACGCGGCTGCGGTGCACCTCTGCCGACAGATGCTGTGCGGAATGACGCGGCGCGGGCACCCGGAAGTGGGGTAGCCCCAACTCTTCGACGATGGCGTCGAGTTCGGTCGCCATGTCCTCAGCATCCGGATAGCGATCGGCCGGGTGGCGCGCGGTCGCGCGTAGCACCATTTCGTCGAATTGCTTTGGTACCCCGCCGATCGCGGTGCTGGGCGGGGCGACGTCGTGGTCCATCCGCTGGTATGCCACCGCCAGGGCGGTGTCACCTTTGAAGGGGGTCGTTCCGGTCAACAGCTCGTAGGTGAGGATGCCGACGGCGTACACGTCGCTGGCTGGGCCGGCGTCGCCGGTGCTGACCTGCTCGGGCGACAGGTAGTCCGCGGTGCCCAAAATGACGCTGGTCGACGTGATCTTGGCTTCGGCGATGGCGCGCACCAAACCGAAGTCGGCGATCTTGACCTCGCCGTGGTCGGAGATCAACACGTTCTCGGGTTTGACGTCGCGGTGCACCAGTCCCTGGTGGTGGGCGACGGCGAGTCCGCTGAGCACGGGACCGAGCACAGCGGCCACCGCGTGCGGCGGCATGGGCCCGCGCTCGCCCAACAACTCTCGAAGCGTGCCGCCCTCGATGAGCTCCATCACCAGGAAGGGGTACTGTCCGTCGATGCCCTGGTCGTACACCGCGACCAAGCCGGGGTCCTTCAATCGCGCGACGGCGCGCGCCTCGCGCTGAAACCGGGTAAGGAACTGATGGTCGCCGGCATACCGCGAATCCATGATCTTCAGCGCGACCGGTCGGTCCAACCTTAGGTCGACCCCGCGATATACCCCTGACATTCCGCCGGTGGCGATCAAGGTGTCGACGCGGTAGCGCCCGTCCAGCACGGCCCCGACGAGGGGGTCGGATTGCTGGTAGGTCTCCACCGGAAACATGGTACGTAGCGAATTGCCCGCAACTGTGGTTGCCGAGCGCCTCCGAGGACGCGCCGTGCGTCCTACACTCGGGGCGGTGAGCAGTATTCCAGCCGCTGACGATGTGCTCGACCCTGCCGAAGACGTCTACGACGTGCCTCATGTCGCCAAGTTGCTCGGTATCCCTGTGAGCAAGGTTCATCAACACCTGCGTGACGGCCACCTCGTCGGTGTCCGCCGAGGCGGTGCGGTGGTGGTGCCGAAGATCTTCTTCGACGACACCGGGCACGTGGTCAAGAGCCTTCAGGGGTTGCTCGTCGTCCTGCACGACGGCGGCTATCGGGACACCGAGATCATCCGCTGGCTCTTCACCCCCGACCCGTCACTGACCATCCGGCGCGACGGATCGGTGGATCGCCAGGACAACGCCCGGCCGGTCGATGCGCTGCACAGCCATCAGGCCCGCGAGGTGGTGCGCCGCGCCCAGGCGATGGCGTACTGACCGGGCTGCTTGTAGAGCGAATACCAGGCGGCCGCGGCGCACACGGTCGCCAGCAGCACGTGGATCCACGAGTACATGCCGTGGCTGCCATCGGGTTTGAAGATCACCATGATCCAGGTGGAGAACCCGGCGACCAGCGCGATCGCCAGCCTGCTCTGGGCCAGCGCCGACAGAATCGCCAGCGGCCAGGTGTAGTACCACGGCAGCGCGGCCGGCACGAACAGCACCACGATCACCATGGTCAGTGCGATGCCGGTCAGCACCTGGCGATCGGTGTGGCGAAACCGCCACCACAGCACCGGAAGTGAGATCGCGATGATCGCGATACCGATGATCCGGGCCACATCGAGCACGGCGTAGAAGTTCACCGGGAAGAACAAACCGCCGACGGCGTTGACGACGTTGGAGAAGGCGGTCGGGACCGTGAGCCAGTTGATGATCTTGACCGAGCCTGCCAGCGCGGTGAGCCAGCCGAGGCCGACACCGGCAAGCCACGACAAGACGGCGAACACCGCGATGAAGATCGCGATCGATGCGGCGGTGGCCGCCGCGAACGCCCGCAACGGCGACATGTTCCGGCTGTCTTTCAGCTGGCGCGCCCATACCCACACCATGAACGGAAGGGCAAGCCCCGCTGTGGCTTTGACGGCCACGGCGACGACGATGAGCGCGTTGCCCACGACGGGACGGCGGCCGAAGATCAACGCGATGCCCGCGGCCATCAGACCGACCATCAGCATCTCGTTGTGCACCCCGCCCATCAGATGAATGATCACCAACGGGTTGAGGGCGCAGATCCATAGGGCGGCCGCGCCATTCGCGCCGACGTGACGAGCCAGTCGCGGCGCGGCCCAGATCAGCAGGATCAGCCCCGGCAGCATGCACAGCCTTAGCACCATCGTGCCCGCAATCACATGATCGCCGACGAGCATCGTGACGAACTTCGCGATCAGAATGAATGCCGGACCGTACGGCGCCGTCGTCGTCGTCCAGATCGGACTGACGTTGTCCAGCAAGGAATTCGGGTTGTCGACCGGCCCGGCTGCATACGGGTCGAAGCCGTCGCGCAACAACGCACCCTGCGCCAGATAGGAATAGGTGTCGCGGCTGAACACCGGCACCGACAACAGCAGCGGCGCCAGCCAGAAGCCGGTCGTCGCAGCCATCGTGTACTCGCGCGCGGACCCGTCAATCACACTGCGGCCCAACCACAGCCAGGCGAACAGCATCACCGCGACGCCGCCCCACAGCACGATCGACGACAGCACGAGGCCGTGCCCGAACCGTAGCCATGACAGGTGCAGCGATTCCAGCAACGGATCGTGCAGCTGGGTGCTGCCCGCGCCGAGGCCGCCCGCCGCGATCATCGCGGCGCCGATAAAGCCGAGGAGTGCGGGGCGGGCTTCCTGCGATGTGGTGAACGCGGACAGCCGCGCGAAGCTCGTCACTGTGCCTAGGCGGTCCGGTTTGCGGCCAGCCTGGCGAGCGTGGACAGGCCCGCCTTCGCCTGCGGGTTGATCGGTGCGGCCTCGATCGCGTCCAGCGACCGCGTGGTCAGCATGGCGATGTGCTCCTCAACGGCGGCCAAGGCGCCGACCGATTCGATCACCTGGCACACCTCGCGCACCTGCGCATCGGAAAGTTCGGTGCCGATCGAGGAGCGCAGCCGTGCGGCGGCCTGCTGATCGGACTTGTCGGCGAGCTCGATGGCCTCGGCGAGCAGCACCGTGCGCTTACCCGAGCGCAGATCGTCACCAGACGGCTTGCCAGTGACGGCCGGATCGCCGAACACGCCGAGCACGTCGTCGCGCAACTGGAACGCCACCCCCAAGTCGTTGCCGACGTCGTGGAAGATCGCCTGCACGTCCGGCCGGTCGGCGGCTGCGGCCACCCCCAGCTGCAGCGGCCTGGTGATGGTGTACGACGCGGTCTTGTAGGTATTGACGGTCATCGCCGACGCCACCGTGGTCGCGCCGCTGGACTCGGCGACGATGTCGAGGTATTGGCCGCCGAGCACCTCGGTGCGGATGTCGGCCCATACCCGCTGCACCCGGCGCGCCGCGTCGGCGGGCAGGTCGGTCGTGGCGACGATGTCGTCGGCCCACGCCAGGGCGAGGTCGCCGAGCAAGATCGCCGCGGAAAGGCCGAACTGCTCGGCGGATCCGTTCCAGCTCTGCTCGCGGTGCTTCTGGGCGAAGATCCGGTGGACGGTGGGCAGACCGCGGCGGGTGGCCGAGCCGTCGATGACGTCGTCGTGCACCAAGGCGCAGGCGTGCAGCAGTTCCAGCGAGGCGAACAAGCGCAGGATCGACGGCTCCACCGGCTCATTCGCGTGGTCGGCGACCGCACGCCAGCCCCAGTACGCGAATGCGGGCCGCAGCCG
>LZSH01000461.1 GCA_001665255.1 Mycobacteriaceae bacterium 1482268.1
TGTCGTCGCCAGCGGCAGCCCGATCGCCAGCAGCCCGATCGGACGCAGGTTCTTCCTCATCCTGATGTAGCTGCTGTCCAGGCCCGCTGACCACAGCAGCGGCGGTAACAGCACGTACAGCACGACTTCCGGATCGAGGTCGACATGCTGCAATCCGGGAACAGCGCTGGCCGCAAGGCCCGCGACAACCAGCGCCAGCGGGGCGGACACGTCGAACCGTCGCGCCAGTGCCGTCACCAGCACCGACACCACCAGCACCGCGAGCAGTGAGCCTTGCACCGGCCGCACCTCCTTGGAACGTGCCTATACGTTGGTCAGCATGCTGAGGAGATCACGCGGACGCGATACGAGGGTGCCCGCTGCGCCGCGCTCGTGTGAGCATCTCTTGGCTGCAACCTCGCAACCCGAGCCGGTTACTCCCGGACGGTGCCAGGATTGCGCCGAGCTGGGCGAAAACACCTGGGCGCATCTGCGCATGTGCATGACGTGCGGCCATGTCGGGTGCTGCGACTCGAGCCCGCACCAACACGCCAGCGAACACTTCCACCGGACCGGTCATCCCGTCATGCGATCGGTGGAGCCCGGGGAGGACTGGCGATGGTGCTACATCGACGTCCGGGTCGGGTGAAGATCTGGCAGTCTTGACGGGCGATGACTGAAACCACCGAGTCCCCGGAGCCCGGGGACATTCTCGACGAGCCGACCGGCAGCGAGCTGCCCCACCAGCGCAAGGACCGAAAAACGGTGATGCTGCTCGGCTCCGGCGAGATGAGCCGCGAGTTGGCCCTGGCGTTTCAGCGGTTGGGTCGTGAGGTGGTCGCCGTCGACCGGTACGCCAATGCGCCCGCGCACGGTGTCGCCGATCGTTCTGCGGTGGTCAAGATGAACGACCCGGAAGCGCTTACCGCGCTCATCGACCGCGACGACCCGCACTTCGTGGTGGCCGAGTCCGGCGTCATCGCGGTGGACGCGCTCGTCGCCGCCGCCGAGCGTGGGCGCGAGGTCTATCCGACGCCCCGCAGTGTGCGGATGGTCCAAGACCGCGAAGGTATGCGCAGGCTGGCCGCCGACGAGCTGGGGCTGCCGACCGCGCCGTTCTGGTTCGCCGGTTCGGTCGAAGAGCTGACCGCCGTCGCCGAGCATGCCGGCTTCCCGCTGGTGGTCAAGCCGGTCGCAGGTGTGCCCCGCGAAGGCCAGTCTGTCTTGCTGCGCACCGATGACATCGAGGCCGCCTGGCAGCGCGCGGTCGCCGCGGGCCGGGTGCCCAACAATCGGGTGCTGGCCGAGACCGTCGTCGAGGCGGATTACGAGATCACGCTGCTCACGATCCGCACCACCGGGCCGACGGGGCCCGCGCTGCACTTCTGCGAACCGATCGGACACCGCGAGCCAGACGGTGACCTGGTGGAGGCGTGGCAGCCGCAACAGATGTCCGCGGCGGCGCTCGATGCCGCCAAGTCGATCGCCGCCCGCATCGTCAACGCGCTCGGCGGCCGGGGCCTTTTCGGTGTCGAGCTGCTGGTCCACGGCGACGAGGTGTACTTCTCCGACGTTCGCACCGGACCCCATGACACCGGCCTGGTAACCCTTCGCTCGCAACGGCTTTCGGAGTTCGAACTGCATGCGCGGGCGATCCTGGGTCTGCAGGTGGACACCATCATGATCTCCCCGGGCGCGGTGGAGGTGACGTACGCCGGAGCCGAGTCGGCGCCGGTCGACATCGCGCCGGAGAACGTCAACGCGGTGCTGGCCGACGCCCTGGCGGTCGCCGAGAGCGACGCGCGGCTGTTCAACCGGCCCGACGAGACAGAACCGCGGCGCAGGCTCGGGCTGGCGCTGGCCACTGCGCCGGACGTGACCACAGCGCGGGACAGGGTACGTCGTGTCACCGGCGTGCTGCGCAAGCTCTGGTGACCGTGGCGCCCGACGACGAAGCCGAGGACCCGGTAAGGCCGACGATCGCCCCGTTCCTCGGGGCGCTGGCAACCATTGTGGTCGTCGTGATTGCTATCTGGTTGTTCAACGTGTTCGGCGGCGACCGCACGCCCGAGCAGCAGCGGGTCGGCACGGCCGTCGTCGGCCAGAACGACGCGCTGCAGCGGGAGAACTACGCTGATTTCGTCACCTACACGTGTGAGAAGAGCCGCGGCTCCGAGACGGACGTGCTTGCGCGGCAGAAAGTTTCAGTCGCCAAGCACGGTGCCCGGTTCGTCGACGATGTGACCGACGTCAAGATCGACGGCGACGGTGCGACCGCGACAGTGACCTACCATTTTGACAAGGCACCCGACGAGAAGACGCCGGTTCCGATGACCTTCGCACGCGAGGGTGGAGCGTGGAAGGTCTGTTCGACCGGTCCCAGCTAGGTGTGGGACACTCGCGACCGTGAGCTACGCGGGAGATATCACGCCGCAAGAGGCGTGGAAGATTCTCAACGACGACCCGCAGGCCGTGCTCGTGGACTGCCGCACCGACGCGGAATGGCGTTTCGTTGGCGTGCCCGACCTGACGGGTCTCGGTCGCGATGTCATCTACGTCGAGTGGAACCGCACCGACGGCAGCCGGAATGAAAGCTTCGTCGACGACCTCCGCGCGGCGGGCGTCGAGCCCGGTGATCAGCCGGTGGTCTTCCTGTGTCGCTCGGGGAACCGGTCGATCGGCGCCGCCAAGGCCGCCACCGAAGCGGGCATCGCGCCCTCGTACAACGTGCTGGACGGATTCGAAGGCGACCTCGACGAGAACAAGCACCGCGGGTCGAGTGGCTGGAAGGCCGTTGGGCTGCCCTGGAAGCAATCGTGACCGAAACACCTTCCGTTCGTCGGCCCGCTGAACTTCCCGAGGGCGTCAGCCAGGCCACGATCGGGGTGCGCGGCGGGCTGTTGCGATCGGGCTTCGAAGAGACGGCCGAGGCGATCTATCCGACCTCTGGCTACGTGTACGCGAGCGCGGCCGAAGCGGAGAAGGCGTTCACCGGCGAGATCGACCGCTATGTGTACTCGCGTTACGGCAATCCGACGATCTCCATGTTCGAGGAGCGGTTGCGGCTGATCGAGGGCGCGCCCGCGGCGTTCGCCACCGCCACAGGCATGGCTGCGGTGTTCACATCGCTGGGGGCGCTGTTGGCCGCGGGTGATCGGTTGGTCGCGGCGCGCAGCCTGTTCGGCTCGTGTTTCGTGGTGTGCAACGAGATCCTGCCGCGCTGGGGTGTGGAGACGGTGTTCGTCGACGGCGACGACCTGTCGCAGTGGGAAGAGGCGCTGTCGAAGCCGACACAGGCCGTGTTCTTCGAGACGCCGTCGAACCCGATGCAACAGCTGGTCGATATCGCCGCGGTCAGCGAGATGGCGCATGGCGCGGGCGCAAAGGTGGTGCTGGACAACGTCTTCGCCACCCCGATCCTGCAGCAGGGGTTCCCCCTTGGCGTCGACGTGGTGGTGTATTCGGGCACCAAGCACATCGACGGGCAGGGCCGCGTGCTCGGCGGCGCGATTCTCGGCGACAAGACCTATATCGACGAGCCCGTGCAGAAGCTCATGCGGCACACCGGTCCTGCGCTGAGCCCGTTCAATGCGTGGGTGTTGTTGAAGGGCCTCGAGACACTGGCCGTGCGGGTGCAGTACAGCAACGATTCGGCGATGCGCGTCGCGCAGTTCCTCGAGAACCATTCCGCCGTGAGCTGGGTGCGCTACCCGTTCCTGGAGTCGCATCCGCAGTACGACCTGGCCAAGCGTCAAATGACCGGCGGCGGAACGGTTGTCACATTCGAGCTCAAGGGTGGCACGAAGGAGCGCGCCTTCGAGTTCCTCGACAGGCTGAACATCGTCGACATTTCGAACAACCTCGGCGACGCCAAATCGTTGATCACCCATCCGGCCACCACCACACACCGTGCGATGGGGCCGGAGGGCCGCGCCGCGATCGGTCTCGGCGACGGGGTGGTCCGAATCTCGGTGGGGCTGGAGGGAACCGAGGATCTGCTCAACGACCTCGACCAGGCGCTGGGCTAGGTGTCACGGCAGTCCGAGAAGAAAAAGGCGCGTCGGCGCAAACGCCAGAACGCGCGCGACCAGCGCCGCCTGATCGGCGAAATCCTGCACGACCTGCTGACCGTCGAAGGCGTCGACGAGGTGCTCACCGACCGCGGGTGGGAGTTCGACGTCGACAACTCCACCGACGATCTCGCGACGTGGTACTTCGCGCCCTCGGGCATCGAGGTCGATGACGACACAGTCGAATCGGTGACGCGGATCTGGCTGCGCGCCGAAGAGGAGGACGAGTGGCACGTCATCTTCGTCGGTAGCGATGTCAGCGCGATCGACTACATCTTCAGCGCCGAGTCTCTGCTGGAGAACCTCGACACGATTGAGGCCTACCGGCGCGGAGATCCCGCGCCGGACTTCGAAGCGGCCGACTAGGCCTTGTCGGGCCCCTCGACAACGCCCTGAGATGCCTGCGCACGCTGCTCGTAGCCCTGGCGCTTGTCGCGATCGAAGGACATGAAGACCGAGTCGAGGCCGAGGCGCTTGTTGAGCCAACGGCGGCCGCGCGGACCGAGCATCTGTGCGGCCTGCGCCGTGAATCGAAGCGGAGGAGGCACGGAGACATGGGTTTTCGGCTTGTTCAACGTCTTGACGATCGCCGCGGCGATGTCCTCCGGCTCCACCGGTTTGATGGCCCCGCCGGACTTGGTGCCCGAGATGAGCTCGGTGTTGGTGAACGGCGGCATGATGACCGAGACGTCGACGCCGTGCGGAGCGACCTCGTCGGCCAGCGCCGCTGACAGGCCGACGACGCCGAATTTGGCGCCGACATAGACCACCTGACCCGGCACGGGGATCAGGCCCGACAGCGACGCGATGTTGATGATGTGGCCGCGGCGGCGGGCGATCATGTCCGGCAGGGCCAGTTGGCTTCCGGTGATGACGCCGTAGAGGTTGACCTCGATGGACGATCGGATCGATTGTTCGGTCTGCTCGAGAAACGGGCCGATCGGCATCACGCCGGCGTTGTTGATCAACACGTCGATGTGGCCGCCGCCGTCGGTGCGGGCCTTGTCGAGGAACGTGGCGAACGACTCGCGATCTGTCACGTCGAGCGGGTAGCCCGACACCGGCCCGAGCTTGGTCAGGTCGGCGACGGCCGACTCCTGGAACGCCACGTCGCGATCGCCGATCACAACCCTGGCGCCGCGGGTCAGCAGCGCCTTGGCGGTCGCGAAGCCGATGCCCCGCGCGGCGCCGGTGATCGCGATGGTTTTCCCACTGATGTTGTCCATAAGGCAAACTTTACAGGTGTCAAGTTTGGTTCGG
Organism: Mycobacteriaceae bacterium 1482268.1; assembly: GCA_001665255.1. GTDB lineage: Bacteria > Actinomycetota > Actinomycetes > Mycobacteriales > Mycobacteriaceae > Mycobacterium. Next base: position 5,310 of record LZSH01000461.1, read on the forward strand.
AAGTGTGTGCGAATAACCCGATGGGGTATCCCGTTGTACCGAGGGGGTCGTGAAGCGGGTGCGAAATGCACCGAGCGAGGAATCGAGGAGGGAAAAGATGACAATCCTCAAGCGAATCGCTGCCGGCACACTGACGGCCGCCGCTCTGACCGCAGGAATCCTGGCAGGAGCCGGGGCGGCGAGCGCTGACCCGAAGATACCGTGGTGGCCCGATCCGCCGGGACCGGGAATTCTGCCGCCGCCGGGGCACTTGCAGCAGCTGCCGTTTGTGCCGCCGCCGGGGCATTGGGGACCCATCAATCCGGGCTGGATCAACAAGTGGTGATCTAGCAACTGCCGGAATTGGCCGCCTTGCCCTCGGGCAGGGCGGCCATTTTTTCTGACTTATCCACAGTCGCTACTTCATCCACAGCTGGCGTTTCCTCTGCCCCATTTCGGCCTTCGGGGGTCAGCAGGGGATCATATATTCGAAAATATGTTCGATGGCTCGCTACCCGACATCGCCGACCTAGCGCAATTGACCAGTGCCGAGTTGGTCGATGCTGCCCGCGGGTGGGCCCAGGCGGAGAACGCGGCGTGTGCACGCAAGCTGGCGGTGATGGCCGAGATCTTCGCCCGCCGCACCGGCCTACCCGCCGGCGAACGCGAGCTGTGGTGGATCGACCCGCAGGCGGCCGTCGCCACAGAGATGGCTGCGGCGGTCAATGTCAGCCAGGGAACGGCGCTGCACCAAACTCATCGCGGCGTGGCGCTGCGCGATCGGCTGCCCAAGGTGGCCGCCTTATTCGCCGCCGGGCTGATCAACGAGATCCTGGTGCGCACCATCGTCAACCGCACCTACCTGATCATCGATCCAGAGGTGATGGCCGCCGTCGATGCCGACGTGGCCGAGCGGGTGAAGTGCTGGGGGGCGTTGTCAGCGCGCAAGACCGAAGTCGCCATCGACGCCCTGGTCGAAGAACATGACCCCGCCGCCCTGCGAAACACACGCGATACCGCCCACGCCGAGACCGTTGAGTTCGGCTCTCCTGCCGACGCGGTCGGCATGACCAGCATGTGGGCCCGACTCAACGCCGCGCGCGCCGCACTCATCGAAGCCCGCCTGGACGACATGGCCCGCAGTGTGTGCGACGCCGATCCGCGCACCGTTGACCAACGCCGTGCCGAGGCGTTGGAAGCGATGGCCGCCGGCGCCGAGCTCACCTGCGGATGCGGGCAATCTGACTGCGCCCGTCCCACCGACAAGCGCACCGCCAAAAACGCCATCGTCTACGTCGTCGTCGAACCAGAAACGGTTGCCGACGCCCAGATTCAGGACGCGGCGGCCGCCACGGCGGAGTGCGTCGCATCACCTGCTTATGTGTTCGGCGCCGGGATCCTGCCGACCCCGTTGTTGGGCGCAATTCTGGACCGCGCAAAGATTCGCAAGGTCTGCCATCCCGGGCACGACACACCGCCCGAACCGCGCTACACCCCGACGCGCACCACGGCCGAATACATCCGCTGCCGCGATCTGACATGCCGCTTCCCCGGCTGCGACAAACCCGCGCAGACCTGCGACCTTGACCACACAGTGGCCTACCCGCTAGGACCGACACATCCGTCAAACCTGAAATGCCTGTGTCGTTTTCACCATTTGTTAAAGACGTTCTGGAACGGGCCGGGCGGCTGGCGGGACCGACAACTGCCCGATGGCACCATCGTCTGGACCAGCCCGACCGGCCACACCTACACCACCTATCCGGGCAGCTCGCATCTCTTCCCGTCCTTATGCGAACCCACCGCCACACTGTGGACCGGTGAACCGCCGACAGCGCATATCACGAGCGATCGCGGGGTGATGATGCCGAAACGCCGACATACCCGCGCCCACAACACCACCAGGGCCAAAGCCGCCGAACGCAAACTCAACGACGCCCTCGTCACCGAACACAACAAGCCTCCGCCGTTTTGACGACCTGCCGATATTTTCGTTCACGCTGACCTAAACCGCGGCCACGGAATGCGGCAACGCGCACTGCGTTAGACAGTTACGTGATGTCCGCTCGCGCCGTTGAACCGCTCCACTTTCAAGCGGTCGATCAAGGTGATGCCCTGGCCGAGCCACTGATCGCCGAGTTGGCGTTGGAATATGCCAATCGTTACCGGGCCCCAGTGGACGCCGTCGCTAAATGGCTGCGCACTTATCCCGCCGACGAATTCGCGGAACCCGGCGGCGCCATGCTGATCGGCCTGTCCGACGGCCAGCCCGTGACCGGCGGCGCGTTCCGGCGCTTCGACACCGAAACCGCCGAGCTGAAACGCATCTGGACCGACAGCAGGTATCGCCGCCGCGGCTTTGCGAAGGCCCTGCTGGCCGAACTAGAACACGAGATCGCAGCGCGCGGGTACCGCCGCATCTACCTGACCACGGGCGACAAACAACCCGAGGCGGAGCAGCTCTATCTGTCGACGGGATACCGACGGCTCGCCGAACCGCTGCCCGCCGAGGGTGAGGTCTACCAACTGGCGTTCCTGAAGGTGCTGACCCCGTGAGCGAGCACCTGCATCTCGCCGTCGCGCTCGACGGATACGGCTGGCATCCCGAGGCGTGGCGCGAGTCGACCGACTCCGAACCCGTCACCAGCGGACGCTACTGGTCCGGCCTCGCCGCCACGGCTGAACGCGGGCTCCTGGACTTCGTGACTTTCGACGATGCGCTCACCCCCCAGCGCCGCCACCGCGCGGAGATCGAGGCGCGCTGGCTGGCAGGTCGGCCCGACGCCGTGCTGGTCGCATCCAGGGTGGCGCCGGCGACGCGGCACATCGGGCTCATTCCGGTCGCCACCGTGACCCACACCGAGCCGTTCCACGTCTCTAAAGCGATTGCCACGCTTGACTTCATCTCTCACGGCCGAGCCGGTTGGCAGGTGCGGGTCAGCAGTTCACCCCACGAAGCGCAGCTCTTCGGTCGCCGAGACGTCACCGGCGCGGATCCGTTCGACGAAGCCGACGACGTCGTCGAGGTGGTCCGACGGCTATGGGACAGCTGGGAGGACGACGCGGTGATCCGCGACGTTGCTTCCGGCCGCTTCGTCGACCGCGACAAGCTGCACTACATCGACTTCACCGGGAAGTACTTCTCGGTGAAGGGACCGTCGATCACGCCGCGCCCGCCGCAGGGCCAACCCGTCGTCGCGGCACTGGCGCACCAACAATCCGTCTACGAATTCGCTTCGCGCAGGGCCGATCTGGTCTTCATCACCCCGCAGGACGACGCGTCCGTCGCTTCGATACTCGGCCAGACAAGGCAGGCCGGCGGCGGCGACCTGAAGGTGTACGCCGACGTCTACGTCTCGTTCTCCGGCACCATCGATGACCGCTCGGATGCCGTGGTCTTCGACGGTGCACCTGCCGAGCTGGTGGATCTGCTCGTGCGGTGGAATCGGTTGGGCCTCGACGGTTTCCGGTTACGCCCTGCGGTGCACGCCACCGATCTGCCGCTCATCGTCGACGAGGTGGTCCCATTGCTGCAGCGGGCGGACCTGTTCCGCACCGCTTACCGCGACGGCGAGCACCTACGGTCACGGCTGGGCCTACCCGTCGCCGACAACCGCTATGCCCGGGTGGGGGAGCCGTCATGACCGTCCCGCTGTCGATTCTCGACCTATCGCCGATCAGCGAGGGCAGCGACGCGGCGACAGCGCTACGCAACACCGTCGACCTGGCGCAGCAAGCCGAGCAGTGGGGCTACAAACGCTTCTGGATCGCCGAACATCACTTCGTCTCTGTCGCAAGCTCATCGCCGGCGGTACTGGTCGGCCAGATCGCCGCCGCCACCGACACCATCCACGTCGGCACGGGCGCAGTGCAATTGGGTTACACCACGGCTCTGGCCGTCGTGGAAAGCTTCGCCATGCTCGACATGTTCTACCCCGGACGCATCGACCTCGGTGTCGGCCGGTCCGGACAACGGCGCCGCGAGGCGGCCACGACGTCGACACCGAAACCGCCGCCGTCCACCGAGGGGCGCAACGTCGACGGCCTGATCGTTCCACCGCCGTTCGACATGCGCTCGATCATCACCGACCGCCTGCGCGCGCAGATGACGGTTCTCCAACAGCCCGAGGCGGTGTCACCCGACTTCGCCGACCAGGTCGACGACATCCTCGCCATGCTGCACGGTTGTTACCGCACCGGCGGATACGACCTGCATGCCGTACCGGGCGAACAAACCAGCTTGTCGCCGTGGGTATTCGGTAGCAGCAAGGGACAGAGCGCACTGGTCGCCGGTGCCCGCGGGTTGCCGTTCGTCGCCAGCTACCACATCACCCCTGCGACCACGCTGGACGCGATCGACGCCTATCGCGCCGCGTTCCGACCGTCGGCGGTTCTGAAGCAGCCGTACATCGTGGTGTCAGCCGACGTCGTCGTAGCCGGCGACAGTGCAACCGCCCAGCATCTGGCTTCGACGTACGGCCATTGGGTCTACTCCATCCGCAGGGGCGGCGGCGCGGCGCCGTACCCCGACCCGGATACCGCCACGCCGCTGACCGACGAACAGCAAGCAGTCGTAAAAGACCGCACCGCAACCCAATTCGTCGGCGACGCCGACCAGGTAGCAGACAAGCTGGCGACACTGCAGCGGGCCACGGGAGCCGATGAACTCGTCATCACCTCGGTGACACACCGCCACGCCGACCGGTTGCGTTCCCACGAGCTCATCGCCAAACGCTGGGGGTTGACCGGATGACTGCCGTCCGAGAAGGGGAGCACCGCAAGCCGATTCACCTGGCAGCGCATTTTCCCGGCGTCAACAACACCACGGTGTGGGCCGATCCGGAATCCGGCAGCCAGATCGAGTTCGACTCCTTCGTCCACCTCGCCAGAACAGCAGAGCGCGGCCTCTTCGACTTCTTCTTCCTCGCCGAAGGGCTGCGGCTGCGCGAGCACCGCGGGCGCATCCATGACCTCGACGTCGTCGGCCGACCCGACACCTTCACGGTGCTTGCGGCGCTGGCCGCCGTCACCGATCGTCTCGGCCTGGTCGGCACCATCAACACGACGTTCAACGAGCCGTTCGAGGTGGCACGCCAATTCGCCACGCTCGACCACCTGTCGGACGGCCGGGCCGGCTGGAACATGGTGACGTCGTCGGATGCGTTCACCGGCGAGAACTTCCGCCGAGGCGGGTTTCTGGACCATGCCGACCGATACAAGCGGGCCGCCGAGTTCATTACCGTCGCACGCGCCTTCTGGGACAGCTGGGGTGATGACGCGGTGCGGGACGACGCGGAAGCGGGGATCTATGTCGATCCACAGCGGATCAGGGCCGTGGAATTTCGCGGCTCTCAATTCGATGTCCGTGGTGTGGCAACGCTGCCCGTCAGCCCGCAGCGTCATCCGGTCCTCCTGCAGGCTGGCGACTCATCGGACGGCAGGGCGTTCGGCGCCGAATACGCCGACGCGTTGTTCACCGTGCACTCCGCGCTGGAGGCAGGCCGGGGCTACTACACCGACGTCAAGCAGCGCGCCGCCGCGGCGGGCCGAAACCCCGACAGGCTCAAGGTATTTCCCGCGGCGACCTTCGTGCTCGGCGATACCGCCGCCGAGGCGGCAGACCGGGCCAGACACATCCGCTACCAACAGGTCAGCGGCCCGACGGCGATCGCGATGCTCGAGCAGGTGTGGCAGCGTGACCTGTCCGGCTACGACCCCGACGGGCCGCTGCCCGACATCGAACCCGCCGACGACCCGACCATCACCCAGGGCCGGGTGCGCCACGGCGATCCGAAGGCCGTCGCCGCGAGCTGGCGCGAGCGCGCGGTAGCCGAGAAGCTCAGCATCCGCGAGCTGGTCATCGCGGTGACCAGCCGCCAGCAGTTCGTCGGTACGCCCGCCGAGGTTGCTGCCGAGATCGACCTGCACATCCAGTCCGACGCCTGCGACGGATTCATCCTGGTGCCGCATCTCACCCCGCACGGCCTCGACGAGTTCGTCGACCGGGTAGTGCCGTTGCTGCAGGAGCAGGGGGCCTTCCGCACCGAATACGGTGGTCAAACCTTGCGTGACCACCTGGGCCTATAGGCTGGGCGGCGGCTGTCGCAGACAGCGGCGGGGGTGTAGCCGGGTGCAGATTTCGCAAACGACCGTAGGGTGGCTGCTCTTCGCCGCTGCGGGCTTGGCCCTCGCCGCCGGGCTCACGCTCCGCGCGCTACTCGGCCGTCGCCGCGGCACGGCCGACGATGCCGATCTCGACGACAAGATTCTGATGCCCACGTTCGTGGTGTGCTGCGGGCTGTGTCTGACGGCGATCTTCCTGCTGGGCTACGAAGCGCTCGCCTGAGCCAGTGCTTGCCGGCTGGCCTCGCGGACCGGGCCCCGCCACACCTGGCCGTGGCCCGGCACGAGCACCTCTGTGTCGAGCATCGCCAGCGCGGACAGGCTACGCACACATGCGTCCTGGTCGTGGTTGAACACCTTGTGCAGAAGCTGCGGCCCGCGGTGAGTCGAGACGGGGTGCCCCGTCACCAACGCGTCCCCGCTGACCAGCACACCATCGACGACGAACGAGCAATGCCCGCCGGTGTGACCGGGGCTCGGTATGGCCGCCGGAGAACCGGGCAGGCCGGCAGCCGC